>NZ_JADYXI010000004.1:0-273398 GCF_015864375.1 Pseudoalteromonas sp. SWYJZ19 | reverse complement strand
GATGACCAAAGCGTGCGCACTTCACTGTATTTATATTTATTCCAAAACATTAACCGCGGGGTTGAAAATGTATCTGCATCGCCGTACACCTCTTCGCGTATTTCGAGTGGCCACTCTGGATGATTTTTGTGCTCTTTAGCCCATGGGTATTTAGCAACATCAACCTCTACTTGTGGTGAACTTTGCGATGAGGGCTCTGAGCAACCAGTTAAAAACACAATTAAACTAAAAATCAATGTAAAAACACACAGCCTCTTTGGCAAAAACATTTAAATATCCTTTTTAAAAACTCAATAAAAAAGCCCAAGTTAATGGGCTTTTTTATATGTTGTGGCTAATCACTTATTTTACGTACATTTATTGCCTCTATACGCGCTTCGTCTAAGCTTTTTGCATGTGTTTCAAACCACTCTTTAACTTCATCAACAGTCATGTCATTCGAACTATAAAAGTCTTTTTGATAATCACTCAAGTGGGGCTCGAGTTTGTTATAGCGTTTACTCTTCATTGCTTTAGACCATGGCGCGTTACTGGTTACCGATTTCGGTAACTCCACCTCTAGGCCAAAGCCGTGACTGTATGTATCGTCTAATAACAAACCATCAACAGTACTAAAGTCGGCAACCCTTATACCTGAATTACCAGCCGTTCTAAATTTTTTAAAACATAGTTTAGGTGATTCATCAACAGAGCCATTAGCGTTTATATCCACGTTACCAAAAGGGCGAATACCTTTTATTTTATTGCCTTTAGGGGTTGTATAGTCAAGTTTAAAACGCGCTACATATAAATGTTTTTTCTCAGTTTGGCCTTGCTTGTCTAACTCAGCTTTTTTGTTATGCCAATTAAATAGCGAGAGTACCTCTGAAGAATCGTCTTTTAAAAATGAAATAAAATCGCGAAGTTGAAATTGCTCTTTAACTTTACGTCGTCTTGTCAGCTTATAGTGGTTATCACGTATTTTGCCTCTGTTAAAACCACCTGTTAAAGAACGCTCAATTTCACCAACATTAATTAAATTACTGGGATAAGTAGGCCCTTGCAACTCACTGTCTTTGAGCCAACCCGACGAAATACCCGCCATACTCAAAGAGCAAGGAATAGTATTCGGGTTTAGGTTAATCAGATCTTTGCTGTAATTATCTTCAAGTAACTTATCAGCGGTTACCACGACAAACACTTCTATTTCAGTATCCCAATCATATTTTTCAATTTTAAGGCCATTACCATGGCGAGTAATTGTAAGGTCGTTTTCTATTTCACTTAAACGAAGCTCTTTTTGATAAAGAGTTGTATTAATAGTTTTTTTGTAAGGTCCCTCTAAATACTCATTGTTTAAATTCGCTAATGAGATAAACGGCGCGCCTTCGCCCCCAATTCTAATTGCCATAGTAACGGTTTTCTCACCATCAAATAACTCAGGGTAGGCAAAGCTTGAATCATAGCTTGTTAGGTAGTCTTTAATTAACAGCGAGCTGTGTTTTTCTTTATCAACACTTACTAAAAAGTCGTCTTCAATAAAACTAAATACCCCATCAAACTCAACGGGGCCTTGTGAAGGTGTTTGTTTAAGCGGTAAATCTTCACTCTTAGTGCCAGCCACTTGGCACGTGATTCTATAGCGCATATTATTTAGACGACCAGAGTCAGCATAATCATCTGCGCTATTAATCCCGGGTAATAAAAAAGCTCCTTGGTGTGCGGTTGGCTTTATACCTAAATACGTTTTAGGCCCAAGTTGATAAAATGGCTGAAATACACACCCAACCATGCCTATATAACGCGACTCATCAAAACCGTCTTGATTTATAAACAGCTCATCTTTGGTCAACGCACGTGCAAGCTCTGAATACTTAATGCTGGTCACATCCCAGCCATCTATACGCTCCACTTCAAATGTGAGTGGTGCTATATGAGCCATCGTTTCATCAAACACCACCAGCACTCTAACCGGAGTAAATGGGGTAATTGATTCATCACCTAAATCACTCATTAAATGCCATTTTTTAGTATTCACATCTTGGTAATACATCACACTACAATGATAATTTGCTTCACCGTATTGCATCATTAACGGGTCAAAAGTATCAATAAAGTTGTCAAGCTCATTGGTGCCTAAAGTATGAATCGGAAAATACTTTTGATACTGTGTTTGTAAGTAACCTTGTAAGGAAGACACTGGCGCTTTAGACATCATATAAAACCCAAGCGCAGGGGTAATTATACCTGCCCATGCACCTACCCAAAGTGCAGTTGATCTTTTATCATCTATTACTTGAACATGGTTGTCGTATAATACTTTACGGTCACTCGCGGCGGTTAATTTAAAGTCTTGATTTACACCATAAGTTAATTGGTATTCCCGCTCAGCGGCACCAGAGCTTTTCATTTTATTTACGTTTTCAACTAAGTTAACCCAAAACGTATCCATTTTTATTACCGCGTTATCTATTAGTGGATATGCCCACTCATCGCCGAGTAAAAAGTTTTCAATATACGCCTGAATCTCTAATTTTTTTGCATTGTTAATGTAATCGTCTTTGGTGCTTGCATACACTTGTGCTCTTAGCAGTAAACCAACCAACCCCGCGATGGCTTCGGCTCGCACTCTGTATTGCGCCGCCCATAAAGTGCTATTAGCAATGGTATGGTTACTGTTCATCTCTGTTACTAAATCACGCATTAATGCTTGATTGGCGCTGCTTCTTTCGCTTTGCTGTTTTTGCCTATCATCAACTGCTAAATATTGTTTGCATATATTATCTGTCATTACTTCATCAGCTAAGGCAGCAACGCCGCGAATAACAATAGGCGCTCCGTCTACCACCACTTTAAAAAAACCAATTGAACGTGCTGCAAGCGCGGTATGAGGTATTACACTTAATACTGCAAGCGCAGTGTCAAGTGCGGCCATTAATGCTTTGTCGCCCTCTTTTGAGCGTGCGATTTTTTTCTCAACACTTAAGCTACGGTAACGTTCTAAATTATTCAGCCCCTCACGAGAGGCACTTACAGCAAGGCTACTTACAATATAAGCCTTAAGGTTTACCCGCCGGTTGATTTTGCGCTGGGCTTCTGAGTCGTTATCAACCAAGTTCTCAAGCATGCCGTACCCATATACCCGCATGCGAGATTCAACTTGGTTAGAATCCATACCGCGGCTAATCATCTGCTCAGCTAAAATAGCTTTAACAGCCTCAGCGCGCCTTAAAGACAGTTTTTTATTATATTCAACGCCGCCTATATCACAGGTATACCCTGAAATATCAACCATTGCATTAGGGTTTGCGAGCAGCCCTTCAACAATAATTTGGCTACGCGATATTATTTCATTTTGGTACTGCTCACTCACAACATCACTATCAAGTTCAAACTGGCTTTGAATAACTACATCGTGGCTTACTTCGCGCTCGCTTAAACGGGCAAAATAATCATCAGCTACTCTTTTATAATGATTAACACTGGTATTTAAGGTGTTTTCCGCTTCACCAAAATACGATATGGTCGCCTCACTAAACGCGCTAATACTTACAGCTAAATTAACGGTATTAATAGACTTATCTAATACGTTGAGTACGCTTGCAGGCACTCCTAACGCACTACCTAAGGTATTATTGAATTGCCGTTCCTGATTATCAGTTAAACTATTGTTGGCTAAACTAAAAGGCAAGAATCTTTCCCTTAATGCATCGCTTGTTGTCACGCCATTGGGGTTAGTTAGTGCCTCCCTCACTTTACCCCAGGCATCAACACCGCTATCAAGTGCAAAGGTAGCATCAAGCATTGCTGATACTGCAGGGTCTTGGTTAGATTGAAAGTGGGTATGCAGCGTTTTAGCAATTAACTTGGCAAATTTCCCTCGGTTATCATGGTGTACGCCATCGGCATCTACATATTGCTGCATGTCGGCAACTAAAAAGCCCGCAGCAAGGCTGGCGCGGGTTTTAGTTAATTCCCAGTTTGTACAGTAATCCAAAAAGCCACTGGCTATTGCCGTGGGTTTGCTATTCGGCATTTTGGCATCGGGTGCGCCATATTCAGGCAAGCCTTTTTTTGGCTCATTAGGGTCAAAAGCAGCAGGAGCAGAGGCCGTGTTTTTTGCAAAATTAATTAAGTGGGTGTAATAACTCGGAAACTGCTTAATCAGCGACTCTTCAACTGAAATTGGGTCGCAGTTAATAATATCAAACTCGCCCGCTTCATTTTGAATATCAAAATGCAACATTTCACTGAGTTCGTAATAAGGAGTGCCATGTTCATCATAGCTAAGAGCGTTATGGCTCCAACGGTGACCTTGTTGACCTAAAGCGTCATCATTCAATTTAATTCGTATTTTGTATAAGCCTGCACTCAGCTTTTTATCATTATTATTTATAACCGCACTATAAACTTTACTTTCTTCTCTCTTGGCTTTTGCTATATCAAAAAAACCTTCAATGGCCCTTTCAGTACCTTTTATTATTTCAACATTACCAACGCCGGCTGCCAACGGAATAGAGCGATTTACACTGAGCAACAGCGCCCGTGTTTTGGGCATAACATAACCATAAATATGGTTTACCTTGCTCTTAATAATGTGTTCGTTATACCAGTCGCTGTAGGTTTTATCTTTACTATTAGTGTCGGGACGTTGCAAATCTTCAACTGCAATTTTTTTGTAGTTCAGGATATTAGTCTTGCCCTTATAGCTTCCTAGTTCAGTTTTAAATGCCTCAAACCACTTATCACCTTGGCTTGCCGCTAACAAGCTTATCGCATCAACCGGCGGCACAATAATAGGTCGGTTTTTATGGGCATGAAACGGTGTCCGTGTTGTTAACTGCTTACCATCAACTGCTTCTAACACCGCACCTTCATCACTGCTTAACAGTATTGGTGCAGCTCCATCGCTATCAGCCACCACCACACGGTTAAACAACGGGGTGAGCTTGCTGATTGGCTCGCCTCTATTAACATAACCTGTGAGTAAATACGCTTTAGGAAAACTAGATTGCCCTGTATTCAATTGCTCTGCCATTGTTCATCCTTGATATTAAACACGCCATAAATAAATATTCCGGTCATGCCCCAAATATTACTTTCTTTAATCGGTATCTCTTTTGTTTGCCTGGTCACTAAATCTAACTCAATAAAGTAATAATTATTAAACGCCCAACCATTCCCAAGAAGCTCAGTAGACTTTCTTTTAGATTTTGTTAACACTTTATTTTTTTTATCTGAGAAAAAGTAAGTATCTGCTTTTCTTGGTAATATAATGCGTTTGCTGGGGTCTGATAAATTAATCCAATAATTTTGCGCGGCCCCAAGTCCTTCTGATACAAAATAAATATAATCACCGAAGGGGGATACTTCTAAATACTTCATAGTAAAATGGTTGTTATAGCCTAAATCAACCTTTTCTATCACGTCGCCATTAAAGTCATGTAACCAGTATTTATTTTTTTTATCAGCTAAAAAGGTTTTACCATCTGGTAATAAAAACAAGCCATTAGAGTAAATAATTGACCGCTCAGTAAGTGTTTTAGTGGGTACATGGTAGTTATAATGTTTACCACTGGCGTAAAAAATCACATTTTCACTGTCTTTAGTCCAGTTAAAATGGGCATAGCCATAGCCTTTACTCATAAAAATAAACTGTTGGGTTTTGGTATCCCAAAGCTCACGGGTAAAACCGTGCTCTGTTGTATCCATGGATAAGGCAATGTAGCGGTTATCCGGCGAGCGCTCAGGTTTATGTAGCCCAACCATCCATTTATCATTAAATGCAGTTTCGGGAATAATACGGCGCCTATCAGAGAGGTCCATACGTGCAGAAAATAATGTAGTTTGCCCCGTCCACTCTATGTCGGCTTTAAATAAAATACGCGGGGTTGAAAACGTTTCTTTATCGCCATACACCTCATTGCGCACCTCTTTAGGCCACTCAGGGTGATAACTATGACGATACGCCAATTTGTCTTTACTAAATCGGCTTGGTTGCTCTTCAACAACTTGTTTTGTAGGTGGATTAGGCTCCTCACCACAGCCAGTTAATAGCAATGTAGTAATACTTAGCAATATCATTGCGCTGCTACGCACGCTTTTACTAAACGCTTTTATATTTTTTATGTTGTGTAAAAGCGGTTTAAATCGGGTTTTATTTCGTGGGATTAATGACATTGGCAGTCCTTGATTGTACGGTATAAATTGGTCCTAGAGGCAGCATTGCTAAGCTTGAGTGGGGTAGTTTTATGGGCATGAAACGGTGTGCGTGTTGTCAACAGCTTACCATCAACAGCCTCAAGTACCGCACCTTTATCACTGCTTAATAGTATTGGTGCAGCTCCATCGCTATCAGCCACCACCACACGGTTAAACAACGGGGTGAGCTTGCTGATTGGCTCGCCTCTATTAACATAACCCGTGAGTAAATACGCTTTAGGGAAGCTACATTGCCCAGTATAAAATTGCTCTGTCATTGTTCATCCTTGATATTAAACACGCCATAAATATATATAGTTCCCATACCCCATATATTACTTTCTTTAAGTCGCATTTCTCGTGTTTGCTGAGTATTTAAATCAAACTCAACCAATAATTCATCTTGATAATATTGACCATTACCCATAAGTTCCCTTGATTCTATTAACCAAAATGTTATTGCTTTATTTTTTTTATCCGAGAAAATATACGAGCTTATACTTCGTGATGTAATACGTTTACTGGGGTCTGATAAATTAATAAAGTAATGTGTACTCCCTGATTTAAAATAAATATAATCGCCGAAAGGGGATACTTCTAAACCCTGCATAGTAGAATGGTTATTAATACCTAAATTGACCTTCTCCAACACGCCGCCATTAAAATCATGCAACCAATACTCATTTTTTTTATATGCTAAAAAAGTTTTACCATCTGGTAATAAATATAAGCCATTGGAGTTAATAATTGGCCGCTCTCTGAGCTTTTTAGTGGGTACATGGTAATTATAATGCTTACCATTGCTGTAAAAAAGCACGTTTTCACTGTCGTTAGTCCAATTAAAATGGATAGCGCCATGGCCTTCGCTCATTAAAATAAACTGTTGGGTTTTGGTATCCCAGAGCTGACGTGTGTGGCCAACCTCAGGGACATACATCAACATTGCGATATATCGATTATCAGGAGAGCGCTCAAGTTTATGGCCGTCGATCATTTTCTTACCCGAAAATGCACTTTCTGGAATGATCCGGCGCCTATCAGAGCCATCCATACGTGCAGAAAATAATGTAGTTTGCCCTATCCACTCTATCTCAGCACTAAATAAAATACGCGGGGTTGAAAATGTTTCTTTATCGCCATACACCTCATTACGCACCTCTTTTGGCCACTCCGGATGGTATGTATGGCGATACGCTATTTTATCTTTACTAAAGTTAGATTCACCGCCACACGCAGTTAAAAACAATGTAGTAATACTTAGTAATATCATAGCGCTGCTTCGCGCGCTTTTACTAAACGCCTTTATATTCGTTATGCTGTGTAAAAGCGGTTTAAATCGGGCTGTGTTTTCTGAGATTAATGACATGGGTAATCCTAGTATGTGCGGTGTGAATTCATTAATAGCTTTATCTTATAAACCTATATTATTTATAAATTCACTCATCATCTATATTAATGCTTGGCATTAATTCTGCTTGAGGTGTTTGACCACTCAACTGTGTATAAGGCACTCGTTCGAAGATATAAAAAGGCTCAGCCCCGTCATCTGGATCTTGTATTAAATTAAAAGTACCTTCTGTAGGGATTTTTCTAAATGTTAGACGAACCCAGTCGGTATTTACAATACGTCGATCACCAACAAGGCACTCTTGACGCCAACAGCTTTCTACATGTTCCAAAATAATTTTTTCATTAAGCGGGTTTATAGGCTTGCTCGACGATTTGCTTAAATTTAACTGGTATTCAAAGGTGATTTTTGGCTCTGTAATATACTTTTTATTTATATTATTTATCTGCATGGGCGAACACTGTGAAATACTCATTTTAGCTCCCAAATACTTGCTGTAATTTTGCTTTGGTTTTAGCCCCTGCAATTCCATCTACTTCAAGATCATGCTCGTATTGAAAATCCCTCACTCCCGCTTTGGTTTTTGAGCCGTTAATTCCATCAACTGTACCGCAGTCAAAGCCTAATAAATTACAGCGAGCTTGCACACCTGAAAGTGTATCGATGGGATCTAAATGACCCACTTGTGCAGTAAAACTTTCGCTAGGTGAACTTTGATCTTCCTTGAGGTATAAATCAACCTGCCCAGTGAGTGAATCGTTATCGTTTAACTCAACTTCTATTAAACCATCGCTAGGTAATACAGTGTCTATTGTTTGACTGCCAATAGTAATTACGATGCGCTTACCCGTAATATCGTCGCCATCTTCATGAATAATTTGCAGGCGAAAATACTCTTTTTCGTTTTGTACAACAAAGCTATTAATGCTGTTGGTGCGCAGTGGTATAAACTTTTCTTTTTTTGGCGGAATAGTAATTTTATCGCCCGGGTAAATTAAGTTTGGGTCTGGGCGTAAGGCTTTAAACTCTGCGTTGCTTGGGTGGTTGTAAAGCGCTTTAGATGTTTGGTAGCCGTATTGCTTAGCTATGCGCAATAGCGTTTCACCTTGGGCTACGGTGTGTTGTTGGGTCATTGTGTATCCTTAAACTTTGCCTACAGACCAATCTTCGCTGTCGAGTTCAAAAAAGCTGACTTTAGCGTTTTCAAAGTCGGGGCCTGATACGTTGGCATAACCGTTTTGATCAAGCTGCCCGGTAATAATGTGGCCGTTGCGTAGCCGTATTTTGTAGCCCATGTTGGCTTGTGGTTCGCCAGCTTCGTCGAGTAGTTCTATTTCGTAGGCTAAAGTGGGTTGTTCAACAGTAAATGTGGTGGTGTCGGTTGCGCCACTGGCCGTTACCGTAACATTATAAAGACCCGGTTTTACCTCAGCGTAGTGCTGCCAAAACGAGACTTCGTCTGGGCGTTTTTTTTCTAGTTGTAGTGTTATTTGACCACTTGTTGGCCCTTGCCACTGAATAACTACACTGCGACTGTTACTGCATGAGCCTTCTATATTAAGTTTCCAACCACTGGGTACTGTTAAGCTTGTGCCTGCTTTAGCAGGTTTTCGCTCGCTATAGCCTAAGTTGTAATCGTAAATTAAATTGGCATTTTTATAGCCGGTATATTGCTGTGCTAATTGATCTACGGTTTCGGCGGCGCTAAGTACGTGGGTTGTAAAATTTTGCCTAACAGTGTGAGACGCTTTTAGTAGCATTGTGCTGTTTAGCTCTGGCTTATAAATGCGTACAGCGGGCGCATGTTGTTGTATAGGTTGCACCGCTTTTTTAGGTTTTTGATTATAACTTTGCTGATTTATAAATTGCGGACTATTTTGCGCAGCTGATTGGCTGTTTATAAATGCAGAAGTGCTTGGCGTCATTACTGTGTTATTTATAAAAGTATTGTTTTGCAACGCTGTTTGCGATGATGTAACTGAACCATTATTAACCGCGCCCGAGTACTTTGTTGGTGCTTGAGTTTGTTTTGGGTAAACAGCTAGGCGTGTACTAGCTTGCTTAAACAGAGAATATGGTACCTTTTTCCACTCTTTGTCTTTAGCCCAATATTGGCACCGAGTGTCGTCGCGTAATCGCGCAGCTTGGTGTTTATCTAGCGCACCAAACAGGTTGTCTTGCAGTTGCCTTTGCAACACTTTAGGAAGTTTGCAAAGCTGAGCACGACTTAAATAAGAGAATGTAACCACAGGCTCTGAATTTTCAGGCTCATTATGTGGTTGTTCAAATAGTGGGGGGTAATTTAAGTTCACCGGATCCTTGGTGAGCATTTGCATCCTCGCTTTCTCTTAATAAGAGACTTATTTATTATTTAGTTACGGCTAAAAGGTATGCCGTTATTATAGTGCGTTAATATAAAGAAATAGGCACAAAAAATCTACAATGAATTTTTAAATTTGCTAACTTTGTTCAGTGTTTTCTCTTACGTAATGTCCGGCTCCACGAGTAATATAACGCAGCTGCCAAATAACGCGCTCAATCAATTCGTCGCGTTGCAATCCTTCTATATCGAGCGCCTCTGCACCCGCATTAAATACGAGCGTTACCATAGATTCCGCCTGAATATAGGCATGCATAGCATTACATTTAGTTTCGCTTTCTAAATAATGAGCCAGCTCTAAAATAAAATGTTTTACCTCGCGGGCTACAGCGGCTCTAAATGCTTTAGAAGTCCCTGAGCGTTCTCGCAGCAACAACCTAAATTGGTTACTTGAGTTATCAATAAACTCCATAAAAGTAACCACTGAGGTATTTATAACACTGCCGCCATCGTTTGCTATTCGTCTACGTGCTTGACGCATAAGTTGGCGAAGGGTTAAACCTGCTTCGTCTACCATGGTTAAACCTAGCTCATCCATGTCTTTAAAATGACGATAAAAAGAAGTCGGGGCAATACCGGCTTCTCGTGCTACTTCGCGTAAACTTAAATTCGAAAAACTATGATCAGCACTCAGCTGATTAAATGCCGCTTGAATTAACGCCTGTCGTGTTTTTTGTTTCTGTTGCGCTCTAACACCCGACATCAACAGCTCCCTGAATTATTTTATATGAATATTTAGTGATATTAGCTCAATTGTACAGTCTAATACTTGACGACGAGAGTTTGAAATACTATTTTAGCTTACAGTTGTACGCTGAGATTGAGAATTATGAATAAACCACCGATTATTTGGACAAACGTCCTATTTTTTAGCCTAACCTTTTTGGCGGCTGCCACACTTGTACCTTGGTACGCCATTAGCTACGGATTTACCAGCGCGCATTGGATTGCTTTTGTTGGCTGCATGTTTTATGCAGGCTTATCAATTACTGCTGGCTACCATCGATTATGGGCACATAAAACCTATAACGCACACCCTGCTGTTGAATTTATTTTTGCGCTTGGCGGTGCTTTTGCACTACAAAACAGTGCTCTGCATTGGAGTAGCGATCACCGTATACATCACGGTCAAGTTGACGACCCAATAAAAGACCCTTACGCGGCGACCAATGGTTTTTGGTATAGCCATATCGGCTGGATGTTACGTGACTACCAAGGCGATAGCTACAACGACTATAGTAATTGTCGTGATTTACAACGAAATAAAGTCGTTATGTGGCAACATAAGCACTACTTAAAACTAGCTATTGCTATGAACGTAGGTTTGCCTCTTGCACTTGGCTTAATGGTAGGCGATGTATGGGGTATGTTAATTCTTGCAGGTTTACTACGCTTAGTACTAAGCCAACACTTTACCTTTTTTATTAATTCGGTTGCACATATTTGGGGCTCTCGCCCATATACCGAAAAAAATACGGCACGCGATAACGGCTTTTTAGCGTTATTTACATACGGTGAGGGGTATCACAACTTCCACCATATTTTTGCAAGCGACTACCGTAACGGTATTAAATGGTTTCATTACGATCCAACAAAATGGATGATCCGCTCTTTAGCAGCTGTTGGTTTAGCTAATAAATTAAAGCGTACGCCAGTTGAACGTATCGAAAAAGCAAAGGCCGAAACGCTAATGAGCAAAACGCAAACGCGTCTTGCAAAATTGCCTTTAGCACAAGATAAGATTACATTATTACAACAAGAGTACGATTTACTGCTGAAAAAACTGCAAAATTATTGTTCACTACAAAAACAAGTGTTAGAAGTTAAAAAAAATAACATGGCAAAGCAGTGTGAACGCTCAGCATTAATGGCACAATACCATGAGTTGGAAGCCGCCTGGGAAAATCAAAAACAGGCATGGCTAGCACTTAATGCGAGGTTATTAAAAGCCTCTTTTAATTAATTTAGGAGTGGCTGTGGCCAAACAACCAGAACAAAAAAAAGTACCCGTGACATACCAATATGATGCAATAATTATTGGCACGGGTCCTGGCGGTGAAGGTACCGCCATGAACCTTTCAAAAAATGACAAAAAAGTAGCGGTTATTGAACGCCAAGAATCAGTTGGTGGCGGTTGTGTGCATTGGGGAACAATTCCTTCAAAAGCGCTTCGCCACTCTGTTAGCCGCTATATTGAATACAAAGCAAATCCGTTATTTAATGTTGGTGAGCGCCCTAGCCGCTTAACATTTCCTGATATTTTACGTCACGCAAGTTCTGTTATTTCTAAGCAATCTAATTTACGTAGTAGCTTTTACGATCGTAACCGCATTCATATGTTTCAAGGTGATGCGAGCTTTGTAGATAAGCACACAATTGAAGTAAAAAGAAATGATGGTTCAACTGAGCGACTGACTGCTAAAACGATTGTTATAGCAACCGGCTCACGCCCTTATCGCCCACCTGAAGTCGATTTTACGCATTCTCGTATTTATGAGAGCGACACTATTTTAGGTCTTAAACACGACCCTCACCGCGTACTTATATACGGCGCTGGTGTAATTGGTTGTGAGTACGCTTCTATATTTAAAGGTTTAGGCGCTAAAGTTGATTTAGTTAATACACGCGACCGATTACTTGCTTTTATGGATGCTGAAATATCTGACGCGCTTAGCTATCACTTTTGGAACAGCGGTATTGTTATTCGTCATAACGAAGAGTTTGACCGAATAGAGACCCGTGACGACTGCGTTATTATGCATTTAAAATCAGGCAAACGCGTAAAAGCTGACTGTATTTTATTTGCTAATGGCCGTACTGGTAACACTGATACATTAAACCTTGAAGCCATTGGTTTAAAAGCCGATAGCCGTGGCCAATTAAAAGTTAACGAAACATATCAAACAGAAATTGATAACGTTTACGCTGTAGGTGATGTAATTGGCTATCCAAGCCTTGCAAGTGCTGCGTTTGACCAAGGTCGCATAGCTGCTGATGCCATTGCGTGTGGTAACTGTGATGACAGACTGATTGTTGATATTCCGGCTGGTATTTATACCATTCCAGAAATGAGCTCAGTAGGTAAAACAGAGCAAGAACTTACAGCCGCTAAAGTACCATATGAAGTTGGCCGTGCTCAGTTTAAGCATTTGGCACGTGCGCAAATTGCTGGTACTGAAGTAGGTAGTTTAAAAATATTATTCCACACTGAAACCAAAGAAGTACTTGGCGTACATTGTTTTGGCGAGCGTGCCTCTGAAATTGTTCACATTGGCCAAGCCATTATGGAGCAAAAAAATGGTGGCAATAATATCGACTACTTTGTAAATACCACATTTAACTACCCAACCATGGCTGAAGCCTACCGTGTTGCGGCATTAAATGGTTTAAATCGCTTATTTAAATAAGTAGTTTTAAAAGCCTTTATAAATAGATAACAAAAAACCCGCAACTTAGCGGGTTTTTTACTTTTAAACAGTTTTAAAGTTTATTTAAGTAGCTATTACTTATGGTACTTAGCACTTAGCTCATGTACTGCATTAATGAATACACCAGCATTTTCAGGGTCTACATCTGGTGTAATACCGTGGCCTAAGTTAAACACGTGGCCATTGCCTGTACCGAAGTCTTCTAAAATAGTGCCTACTTCTTGGCGAATACGCTCTGGTGTACCGTGTAACATAGATGGGTCCATATTACCTTGTAGAGCTACTTTATCACCCACACGGCGTTTAGCGTCGCTAATATTAATAGTCCAATCAAGACCAATTGCATCACAACCTGTTGCTGCAATAGCTTCAATCCATTGACCACCATTTTTAGTGAACAAAGTAACCGGTACTTTACGACCATCGTATTCACGAATTAAGCCATCTACAATTTTATGCATATATTGCAGTGAAAATTCGTTGTAATCGCGCGGGCTTAATACACCACCCCATGAGTCAAATACCATTAGCGATTGCGCGCCAGCTTTAATTTGAGCATTTAAATAATCAATAACTGAGTCAGCTAACTTATCGAGTAATAAATGAAGTGTTTGCGGCTCTGCAAACGCCATTTTTTTGATTTTACCAAATACTTTGCTGCTACCGCCTTCAACCATGTAAGTTGCTAGTGTCCAAGGTGAACCAGAAAAACCAATAAGCGGTACTTCACCCTTAAGCTCACGACGAATAGTGCTTACTGCGTTCATTACGTAGCCAAGCTCGTCTGTAGGGTCTAACTTTGGAATTTTTTTAACATCAGCAAGTGATGAAATAGGACGTTCAAATTTAGGGCCTTCGCCAGTTTCAAAGTAAAGACCTAAACCCATCGCATCTGGAATCGTTAAAATATCACTAAATAATATAGCGGCATCTAACGGGTAGCGACGTAGTGGCTGCAGTGTTACTTCACATGCAAGCTCAGCATTACGGCACAGGCTCATAAAATCGCCCGCTTGTGCACGTGTAGCGCGATACTCTGGTAAATAGCGTCCTGCTTGGCGCATCATCCATACCGGAGTTACATCAACAGGTTGTTTTGCAAGTGCACGTAAATAACGGTCGTTTTTTAATTCGCTCATGGCGTAAATGATCCTAAGACTTGTATAAATTGTGCAAGATTGTACCACCATATTCTCCGACCCTCTATTGCTTAGGGACGAAAACAGCTTTACCTAGAGGCAGATCAATATAATGGCGTGCTTTAATCCATTTTGACTATAAAGTAAGCAAAAAAGAATAACATTTAAAACTTTTTATTAATATGTTTGCAACATTACAAAAACCTTGTTATTGTTTGTCCCGCGTTAACAAAAAAAATAATAAAAATCTTAAAACAATAAAAATAAATGTTTTAAAATAATAACAATAAAAATCATCTCATAAAAATAAGAAAGCTTGTTATAACAAGTCACTGAAAGAAATTAGACCACCGTAAATGGTGGTTTTTTCTTGCCTAAAATAAAATCCCTCGCCTTAGATTATATAAAAAGGTACACCCCTCAAAGTAGCTCAACTTTACTTGTTGATATACTCGCAAATTAAATATATCTTGATGTACATAAACTTATTATATTCTAATTGAAAGACCAACCCAGCTAGGAGAACAGTTATGCTGACGCGTGTAGAAAAAGCTCAACAAAAATGGGGTGGTAGCCACACAGTAATTGATAAATGGCTAAACGAACGCCAAGACCTTATTGTACTTTATTGCAAAATTGCAGGTTTTACGCCGTACGAAAAACAAGATCAAGCATTGCCAGAGCCAAAACTAATTGAATCATTTTGCCAACTTTTAATGGATTACCTATCTGCGGGCCATTTTGAAGTGTATGACGATATAGCAAAAGCATGTGAAAAAAAGGGCTTACAGAGCCAAGAGCTTGCAAACTCTATTTACCCGCGTATTTCCAGTACAACCGACATAGCGTTAGATTTTAATGATAAGTACGCTGAAGTAGACAAAGAAGACTTGTTAAAGGGTTTTGATGATGACTTGTCTGTTATTGGTGAGGCATTAGAAGCACGCTTTGCACTTGAAGATGAGCTTATTGATAACTTGTTTTCTAATCACGCAAACTAATATGTTATTTACGCATATTAAAAAAGGGACCTAAGGTCCCTTTTTGCATTTACACAATAAGCTTATTATTGTGCTGGTGCTTCTTCATTTTGAATTTCAAGTAATTCAACTTCAAATACAAGTGTTGAATTAGCTGGAATCTTACCTAAGTCGCGGTCGCCGTAAGCAAGTTCTGAAGGAATAGTGAACTTGTACTTAGAACCCACTGACATAAGTTGTAAACCTTCAGTCCAACCAGCAATTACGCGGTTAAGAGGGAAAGTTGTAGGTTCGTTACGTGCATATGAGCTATCAAACTCAGTACCGTCTAATAAAGTACCTTTGTAGTGTACTTTAACTACGTCTGTTGCTACTGGCTTTTCGCCATCGCCTTCGCTAAGTACTTCATACTGCAGGCCAGACTCAGTTACTGTAACGCCTTCTTTTTTAGCGTTGTCAGCTAGGTATTTAACACCCGCTTCTTTGCTTTTTTCAGACTCTACTTTTGCTTTTTCTTCTTGCTTAGTACGTACTGATGTATCTAGTTCAGTTAATACTTCGCGAATTTTTTCTTCGTCAATTTTTGCATTACCAGCAAGTGCATCTTCAAAACCACGGATTAGAAGTGCTTGGTCTAGCTCAATACCAATTTCTGTTTTGTCTGCTAGGTCTTTATTTAAAAAGTTACCTACAGATGCACCAATACCGTATGCTTGTTGCTGTTCTACAGTGTCTAATTTAACTTCAGCTTGTTCTTTTTTTGCTTCTTGATTACAAGCTGTAAGCGCTAAAACTGACGCTGCAATCAATGACAATCTAATCGTCTTTTTCATTTTAAATCTCCGACACACTTTGCAGTTGTCATTTTAATGTATTATTACTAGTTAAAGATTAACGGCCCACATGATAGGCTGCTTGTTTAATGACTAAATTCCACATTGTTAGCTAAACTAAAAACATATCCAGTGATTAGACAAACAACCTAGGCATTTAACGCGTCCTAGTCTAACCTCTCAGTCACTAAGAGTTAAGGGGAAATACCTGTAATATGTCGATATTTCGTACTTTTTTAATCGTATTTAGCTGTTTTTTAGCCATCGCCTGTACCGATAAAAAGCAACACGCTGTAGCAAGTTACGAACATGCTGCACAAGGTGCGTTTTCATCAACACTTTCAAACGATGGTAAATACAGTTTGATCTCCTCTATCAACCATGGGGTCGCCCTGTGGGATAATCAACAGCAGGTACTAAAATACCAATGGTTTCAGCAGCAAGCTCAAGACAGTTTGGTATACGCCGTTGCTATTGCTTTTGATAACAGCGTGGCTGTTACCGCCGAAAAAACCACGTTTGCTGTGTGGGATATAGCCACAGGCAAAAATAAAGGTTATTACAAAATACAAAAAGCCAGTATTCGCGATATTGCTATTAGCAATCAAGGCCGTAGTGTTTTATACGGCCGTAGCGACGGCGTTGTCGTATTTGTAAACCTAGAAACCGGACGTCGTATTGAGTTTTTAGGTCATCAAGATAAAGTTAACACCGTTGACCTATCACCTAACGGACGCTACGCCTTAAGTGGCTCTAACGATTATGTTGCTTACTTTTGGGATACACGTACAGGGCAAGTAATTCATCGTTTTAATCACCCAACGCGTGTTACCCAAGTGACGCTCGATCCACAGGGTCGCTATGCGTTTACGGCCGACAGTATGGCACAAGCAAATGTATGGAAGCTGACTACAGGTGATCTTGTGAGTAAACTGAAGTATATTGCGCGTCAGAAAATTTTTACTGCTGTGCGCTTTAACGAACAAGGCACTTTGCTTGCAACCGGCTCGCCAAATAAGCGCGTAGATTTGTGGCAAATACCAAGCGGTGAAAAAATTCAAACTTGGCAGGTTACCCCGCGCGAAGGCAGTAAGCCTAAATCGGCGGTGGTGCTAGATGTGACATTTACAGATAACGGTAAGTCGTTGTTAACCGAAAGCTCCAGCGGTATCGCAGAGCGATTTATTATACGAGAGAATAATGAACACAATTGAACATCGCTTAATGGAACTTGAAGCCAAAGTGGCTTTTCAAGACGAAACGATTGAAGTTTTAAATGATGAAATAAAAGTGCATCAGCAACTTTTAGCAAAAATGAAACGCCAAACAGAGCTGCTAGCAGAAAAAATTAAAGAGTCGCAGTCATCATCGTCTATGATGTCTGAAGTACCTGAGCCGCCTCCACCGCATTACTAAAGCCGGTAAAAATTAGGCAATAAAAAAACCGGGTTAGTCGCCCGGTTTAAACACACCAATTACTTGTTCAAATTGGCGAGTAGACGCCTGAACAGCGTTATCGGGTTGCGCCATTTTATGACCGCACTCAACACACTCTACTTTTTCAACATCATGTTCTCTGTATAGCATCATAGTATCCATGGCTTTACACTCAGGGCACGATGCACCAGCAATAAATCGCTTCTTTTGTCTCACAACATTTTTCCTGTGGTTTGAACTGCCGTTATTTTATCGTATAACTTCACTTGTTGATACGCTTGATAAGAGCATTAAGTTCTATGTTATGATAGCGCCAACTTAACAAGGGCACAGCAAAGTAACGCATTCATGATCCAAATCTCAGAAATAGAACTACTTCGTGGCGGTAAAGCCTTATTAAAAAACGCATCAGCTACATTATTCCCAGAACACAAAGTAGGCCTTGTTGGCGCTAATGGCTGTGGAAAATCAACGTTATTTGGTTTACTAAAATCAGAACTACAACTAGATGCCGGTAACTGCAGCATTCCAAAAGATTGGTCTATTGCCTCTGTTAAGCAAGAGACACCTGCACTTGAAATAAGCGCGATTGATTATGTACTTCAAGGCCACCCAGAATACTACGCAATGCGCATAGCACTGCGTGAGGCCGAGAAAAACAACGATGGCGACACACAAGCCAAAGTACATATTCAGCTTGAAAACATTAAAGGCTACAGCATTGAATCAACCGCCGGTGAGCTATTACACGGCTTAGGCTTTGCCAATAGCCTTATAGAAAACCCTGTCAGCTCGTTTTCGGGTGGTTGGCGTA
This sequence comes from Pseudoalteromonas sp. SWYJZ19, assembly GCF_015864375.1. NCBI lineage: Bacteria > Pseudomonadati > Pseudomonadota > Gammaproteobacteria > Alteromonadales > Pseudoalteromonadaceae > Pseudoalteromonas > Pseudoalteromonas sp. SWYJZ19. The sequence continues at coordinate 254,859 of NZ_JADYXI010000004.1, read as the reverse complement.
TGCGTTTAAACCTTGCCCAAGCATTAATACGCGACGCCGATTTACTATTACTCGATGAGCCAACAAACCACCTTGATTTAGATGCCGTTTATTGGCTTGAACGCTTTTTACGTGCTTATACCGGTACCCTTGTACTTATATCGCATGACCGTGAGTTTTTAGATGCGGTGGTTGATCAAATTTGGCATGTAGATAAGCAACTTATCAATGTGTACAAAGGTAACTACTCGCAGTTTGAGCGCCAAAAAGCAGAGCGTTTACTACAACAACAAGCAATGTTTGATAAGCAGCAAGATCAAATTGCACACTTAGAGCAATTTATAACGCGCTTTAAAGCAAAAGCCAGTAAAGCTAAACAAGCACAAAGCCGTGTAAAAGCGCTTGAACGCATGGAAAAACTAGCGCCAGCACATGCCGACTCGCCATTTAACTTTGAGTTTGCAGAGCCAAAAGCATTACCAAACCCACTAATGACAATAGATAAAGCCAAAGCGGGTTATGGTGACGTCACTATTTTAAATAATATAGAGCTAAACCTTGTACCAGGTAGCCGAATTGCTTTACTTGGTCGAAATGGCGCGGGTAAATCAACGTTAATTAAACTGCTTTCTGGTGATTTAGAGCCGCAAGCGGGCGAAGTTATTCAGCATCACGGATTAAATATTGGTTACTTTGCGCAGCATCAGCTGGAATCTCTTGATTTAAAAGCCAGTGCAATAACGCACATACAACGACTAGACCCAAAAGCCACTGAACAATCACTACGTGACTTTTTAGGCGGCTTTGCCTTCATTGGCGATAAAGCACTTGAGCCTGTAGCCCCATTTTCGGGCGGCGAAAAAGCACGTTTAGTGCTTGCCATGTTGGTATATCAAAAACCAAATTTATTACTACTGGATGAGCCAACTAACCACCTTGATTTAGAAATGCGCCATGCACTTGTTATGGCACTACAAGGGTTTGAAGGCGCTATGGTTACCGTATCGCATGATCGCCATATGCTTAAAAATACTGCCGATGAGTTTTACTTAGTAGATGACGGCAAAGTAACTCAGTTTGGCTACGACTTAGATGCATATTATCAATGGTTACTTAACGCGAATAAAGAAGCGGTTAAAGCGCAGCAAACCGACGAGCCTAAAGCAAACCCAGGTGTTAACCGTAAGGAGCAAAAGCGCTTAGAGGCTGAGTTTAGAAAAGCCACTCAGCCACTTAAAAAGCAAATTGAAAAGCTTGAAAAGCAACTCGATAAATTTACCGCCGAATTAAGTGAAGTTGAAGTGACCTTAGGTGATAACGAACTGTACAACGACGACAACAAAGCCAAGCTTAAAGAGTTATTAGCCAAGCAAGCAACGCTTACACCTAAACTTAACGACGTTGAAGAAGAGTTACTTATGGCACTTGAAGAAATGGAAGAAAAAGAGCAGGCGTTCGCCGATGAACTTGCTCAATAGCGACCATTTTTGGCAGTTTGCGTGCACTTTGTACGCAAAGCCTGAGCAACAAACAACCTTGCTGGCACTACAAAACCAGCAAGGAAAAAATGTTAATTTATGCTTATTGCTACTTTATTTAGACTCATTAAATTTAAGTATTAATACCCAACAGCTAAATGAGTTAACGCAAGTAGTTAGTGAATTTGATACTTATGCATTACAGCCTCTGCGCGCTGCTCGTAGCTATTTAAAAGCTAATCAGAATACGATAAGTGATTACGCCACAATACGCGCAGAGTTACTAAGCGCTGAGCTAAAGCTTGAAAAACAACAGCAACATATGTTGATTGAAGCAGTAAATGAGTTTGAATTAATCGAGCATGCAGAACCAAACAATATTGAGCTGTATATGAAAGCCACTTAGGCTGCGACTTTTTATACCCTCCTCTACTGCTCATTCTCTTTTCTTTGTGCAAAAAACCTTTAAGTAATTTATTTACAAAGAGGTTAAGAGGCGCTTCGCTTTTAGAGGAAAACAAACTAGATTACTTAGATAAAAATATAAATATTGAGCGGCTGTTTAGCTCAGCATTTTATTACCCTGCCCCCATTTACTTCTCTTTTTCTTCTTTTTGCGCAAAGACCTTTAAGTAATTTATTCACAAAGAAGTTAAGAGGCGCTTCGCTTTTAGAGGAAAACAAACTAGATTACCNTTTAAAAGCTTTTATTTGCACAATGAGAAGTAAAAGAGGAGTGAATGAGAAAGCCGAAAACAAAAACCAGTATTTTATGTTTTATCACTACTTTAAAAAGCGCAGCGTCTCTTAAGCTCTTTGTGAATTAATTCGCCCTTTAAAAGCTTTTATTTGCACAATGAGAAGTAAAAGAGGAGTAAATGAGAAAGCCAAAAACAGTATTTTTATGTTTTATCACTACTCTAAAAGCCCCCTGTGTCAGGATAGTTGTCGCCTCTAACTTTTAATAGAGGCAGATAAAATGAGACGTCGATTTACACCAGAATTTAAAGTTCACGCTGTTGAAAAAGTATTATCTCAATGTGATGATGTTCGCCTAGAAGATATTGCGCTTGATTTAGGCATCGGTTATTCAACCTTGCAACGATGGATCGCGCTTGCTAAAAACCATGAACTTGAAACTAAAAATAATGGTAGTCATATGACAACAGAAAAACGCCCTCATGACTGGAGCTTAGAAGAAAGGCTTAACGCCATTATTGAATGTGCGAGTTTAGATGAAGCAGCTCTTAATGAATATTGCCGCGCTAAGGGGCTTTACCCGCATCATATTAAACAATGGAAGCAAGATTTTGCTAAAGGGCCTTCAACGAAGCCCGTAAAATCAGACAGTAAACAGCTCAAACAAGAAATTAAGCAGCTTCAAAAAGAGCTTAATCGTAAAGACAAAGCGTTAGCAGAAACAGCCGCCTTACTTGTACTCAAAAAAAAAGCAGATGCGCTTTGGGGTTTCAACGAGGACGATTAACCAGCTCAACTGAGCGTCATGAATTGATAAAGCTCATTACCGACGCGCAGAAATCAGGGGCAAGGCAAGAAAAAGCATGTGAGTTACTTGGTCTAACGGCAAGAACAATTCAACGCTGGATTGAAGCTGATGATATGACAGATAAGCGAACAAGTACGATAAAGCGACCACCTAACAGGCTAACTGAATTAGAGCAAAAGCGTATAATTAAGACTGTTAATTCAATAGAATATGGACATTTACCACCCAGCAAGATAGTCCCTAAACTATTGGATAAAGGTGTGTGGATAGCATCAGAAAGCTCGTTTTATCGCGTTATGAAATCACATAAATTATTAACACACAGAGAAAAAGTTAAACCAAATAAAAAGATAAAAAAGCCAAAAGCGCTCAAGGCAATACGTGTAAACGAAATTTATACATGGGATATCACGTATTTGCCAACAGCTGTTAAAGGTCAGTTTTTATACTTATATTTAGTGATGGATATTTATAGTCGAAAAATAGTTGGTTGGCAGGTTCATGATACACAACTAAGCACACTGGCGGCTGATTTAATGGTAGATATTTGCAGGCGAGAGCAGGTAAAGCCTGAGCAAGTCACGCTGCACTCGGATAATGGCAGTCCAATGAAAGGGGCAACGTTATTAGTGACATTGCAGGAGTTAGGTATTGTTCCTTCATTTAGCCGACCGTCTGTGAGTAATGATAATCCTTATTCTGAATCGCTATTTAAGACGTTAAAGTATCGCCCGGAATACCCTGAGAAAGCCTTTGAAAGCATGGGTAGCGCAAGAAAGTGGGTTAGCGGATTTGTTGATTGGTACAACGATGAGCACTTGCACAGCGGTATTAAATTTGTCACGCCAAACCAGCGTCATTTAGGATTAGATGAAGCGATACTAGCGAAACGTCATCAGGTAAATGAGATGGCGAAATTACAGAATCCAAGTCGTTGGTCAGGAAAGTCTCGAGATTGGACGATGATCAATGAAGTAAATTTAAATCCAGAGAAAAAAGAAGCAATGCGGGCGGCATAAAATTTAATTTGATGCGACAACTAACTTGAAAAACTCCGAAAGCGCAGCGCCTCTTAACCTCTTTGTGAATTAATTAACTAAATATTTTAAAAGCCCTTAAAACAAAAAAGCGGTGTTAATTTTAACACCGCTTAATGCGAACTATTTATAGCTATGTGCTTTTATAATCAGATTTACAACATCGGTTTTATAACATCAAACACAGCTTCTATGTGGTCGTCTCTGTCGTTTAGTGCCGCTATGTAACGGTATTTTTTGCCGCCTGCGTTTTCGAATATTTCTCGGTTTTCACCTTCTAGCTCTTCAAGTGTTTCTAGGCAGTCGGCGCTAAAAGCAGGACTGATAATGGCTACATCGGTAATACCCTCATCAGGCAGGGCTTCAAGCGTTGCGTCGGTGTAAGGCTTTAACCACTCGGCTTTACCAAATCGACTTTGAAAAGTACTAATTACTTTGTCTTTATCAAGGCCTAGTTTTTCGACAACTAAACGCGTGGTTTGTAAACATAGGCAATGGTACGGATCGCCTCGCTCTAAAAATAGTTTTGGCATACCGTGATACGAAAAAACAATTTTTTGTGGCATACCATTCGCTTCTAAATCCTCACTAATACTATTAGCAAGTGACTCAATATAACGGGTGTTTTTATGATAGCCATTAATAAAGTGCAGCTCTGGCACCCAGCGCCATTTACGCAGTACGCTTGATACAGCATCGAACGTTGAACCCGTGGTTGGGCTAGAATATTGCGGATACATTGGCAATATAATAATACGCGTTAAGCCTTTATCACGAAGCTCCTCAAGGCCGGCCTCTATTGAGGGATTACCATAGCGCATTGCCATTACCACTTCGGTATTGGTATAACCTTGCTCTTTTAATAAGGTATTTAGCTTTACGCTTTGTTGTCGAGTGATGTGAGTAAGCGGCGAGCCATTTTCGGTCCATATACTTTCGTATAATTTAGCCGAACGCTTAGGGCGCACACGCAAAATAATGCCATGTAAAATTATCATCCATACTAGGCGTGGTATTTCTACAATGCGTGGATCTGATAAAAACTCACGTAAGTATATACGAAGCGCAGCAGCTGTTGGTGCATCAGGGCTACCTAAGTTAGTAAGCAGTATTCCCGTTTTTTGGTTAAAACGCCCATCATGGGGATTGTCAGTAACCGCAGAAAATCGCGACACAGAGTGCTCCTTCAAGCAAATTCAATAATGTATTTTATGCACATTGTAACGAAAAAAACTGCCGTTTAGATCAATCATTTAGCAGTTTTAACCATAATTCTAAATGGGGCTGGTTTTTTAGATTCTAGTTGCTGCAGTTTTTCTATTGATTTGCGGCTAAATACATGACCTTTAGGCAGCAACATTATACCCGAATGGCTGTGCAGAGCATGGCCGAGTATCATTTGATCTTTAAGCTCATGGGCATTACAAATTAGTACAGATCCTGCTGAACTTTTTTGTTCGTGTAGTTTTGCATGGCTTGCTTCAAGCGCACGAACTATTTTAGGGTGGTAAAACGAACCACTATAAAGTTTTACACTTTCGAGTGCGTCCTCGTGGCGCTGCTTTTCATCGCTTGCATTGCTCTGCTCAAACGCGTCCCAGTAATCGCGCGCTAACCCTAATACCATAGCCCCTATCGGTATGTCGTTTCCAGCAAGGCCTTTGGGCATTCCATTTCCGTTAAAACGTTCAAACTGATAATAAATAGCATCCGATAAATCGTGTAAGTGTATTGCTGGCATTAGCATTAATTGTGCAGTACTTGGATGAGTATAAAAGGTCTTACGTTGTTGCTCATTTAGCCGATTTAGCGGTTTTTTATAAAGTTCAGGGTCCATAGCAAGCAAACCTATTTGTGCTAAATAACCCGCCATTGGGGCAAGATCGATGCTTTTTTGCGACAGATTTAAGTAAAGCGCTATTTGTGTGCAGGTATTTGCAATATTTTGTGCTTTGTTGCCATCAAGGTAAGGGTTTGCGTTAACAAAATTATATAGCAGCTCAACGGTTGATTTGTGCTCTTGTTTTTCGCGCTCGTTGGCGTCTTCTAGCTTTTTTAAAACTTGTTTGATTTGTAAGGTACGTTTTTCTACTCGTTGCTCTAACGTGTTGTTTAGCTCAAGTAGTTCTTGGTTTTGCGCCTTAACTTGTGTTTCTAATTTTTTGTTTTGCTTTTTTAGCGCAAATTTTTCTAGGCTATCTTTAATGCTTCGAAGTAATAAGTCGTTTTGCCATGGTTTTTGAATATAACCATTTATTTGCCCTTGGTTAACAGCCGCTAGGGTTGTTTGTATATCGGCGTAACCGGTTAATAAAATGCGTTGAGTGTCGGGTGCCAGCGCACGCGCTTTTTCTAAAAACTCGGCACCGTTCATTACTGGCATCCGCATGTCGCTAATAATTAAACCAAATTCATGATTTTTAAAAAGTGTTAATGCGTTTTGCGGATTATCGCAAACAATAACCGTTAAGCCATTTACTTCAAGTAGTCGTGTTAACGTACGTAGTACTATTTCGTCATCATCAATACAAAGTACATCAACCTGATTCATTGGTGTGTTTGGTGTTGCTTGAGTCATTGCGCCGCCTTTAAATTACTTCTGGCTAAATAATAGCTTAAAAAAACATCCGTGACCTGTTTATGCTTACCTTTTATATAGAGTAGGAGTCACCTAATGTGGTTATTATCTATAAGTAGATAAATGCTCACACTAAAGTTGCAAATTTGCATGTAGACGACTAAACGTTAAGTATAAAGTTATCTATATGGATGAAAGGAATGAATGGATCAGATGGTAATTTTGAACGTGCTTTTTTAAACGAACAAAAGCTGCGCTTGGCCGCAGAACAATTACTCAAAGATAAAAGCACCGTTTTAGTTGCCATAAATAATGAATTACAAAAAAAAGTAGCCGATTTAGAACACCAGCAAATGCTGTTTGTGCAAACCGAAAAAATGGCAACCTTAGGAACGCTTTGTGCAGGCGTAGCCCATGAAATAAATACCCCGCTTGCCTATGCAATGAGTAATATAGAAAGCTTACAAAATTCTACTCCTTTGCTCATCACGTTGCTAAAGCTTAACGAGCAATACTTAAACAACGAAATTAAAGAGAGCCGTTTTAAACACGAAATCGACATACTCAACTTACAGTATCCGTATGCGTGGCTTTATAACAATTTGCAGGGACAAGTTAACGACAGCGTTGAAGGACTCAAACGAATAAAACAAATTGTGCATGACTTATTAAACTTTGCCCACCCCTCCTCCTCGCAAGATAAGCAACTAACCGATGTAACAACGGGTGCTAATAATGCTTTAAGGTTATTAAGTAACAAACTCAAACTATGCGAGATAAAAACGCGGTTTGAACCACTACCACTTATTTGGTGCAATTTATCATCAATTAATCAAATTTTTGTAAATCTCTTAATGAATGCTTGGCAAGCATGCGAGCTTGATTTAGAAAAAGGCTGCATTATTGAGGTCAATATTTTTGAACTAAACACAAATATCTGTATTGAGGTAAAAGATAATGGCTGTGGAATGAGTGAAGACACAATAGCGCATATGTTTGACCCTTTTTATACAACAAAAGAAGTTGGTGAAGGTACCGGTATGGGTATGACACTTGTATACGCTATGGTGAGCGATCATGGCGGAAAAATAGAAGTTAACAGCACATTAGGGACAGGTACGACCATCCGCTGCCTATTACCTTTAAAAGCGTAAACTAACGAACAAAACCACAATGTAAATAAAAAGTTAACAGATCTTTTTTTGAAGTTTAATGCCCTTGTAGCGTGTATTTTAATCGATTAAAGGTAGTTTTTTCTTATCTTGAAATTTATTTGCATACTTAGACCAAATATTTAGTTTTTTTCATTTCTTTTTGTTTGCATATGTTGCTAGGATGTTTGCAACAGGTTATGAGCACCATAACCACACACATATTATAAGAACACAAAAAAACAGGGTCGTCACTATGCCAACATACCGTTTAAACACACTTGCTGTAGCCGTTGCTTTCGCGTTTAGCGCACCAAGCATTGTTAACGCAGAAGAAGCACCAGTGCAAGCTGCTAAAAACATTGAGCAAATATCTGTATTAGGATCGCGTGTATCTAACCGTACTTCTACTGAGTCTTCTTCTCCTATTGATTTAATTGACGCAGATGACTTAACCAAAGGTGGCTTTACCGAGCTTGGCCAAAGCCTTCAAGCGACAGCGCCTTCATTTAACTTTTCGCGTACACAAGTATCTGACGGTTCTGATTTATTTAGACCCGCCACACTTCGTGGCCTACAGCCAGATCAAACTCTTGTATTAGTAAATGGTAAACGTCGCCATAACCAATCAATTTTTGGCCTTAACGGTACAGTAGGCGCGGGCGCTGCGGGTACTGATATGAATGCGATTCCGCTAACGGCCCTTAAAGGCGTTGAAGTATTACGCGATGGCGCAGCGGCGCAATATGGCTCTGATGCTATTGCAGGCGTAATTAACTTATCTCTTAATAACTCAACCGGTATTACAACGGGTTTTGTACAATACGGCGGCACAAGTGAAGGTGACGGCGACACTATTTCAGCAGGTTTAAACCGTGGTTTTGAATTAGGTAACGAAGGCGGCTTTATTAACCTATCGCTTGAGTACCGTGATGCAGATGGCACTAACCGCGCCGAGCGTGATACGGGGGGTTCGCTTAATGTTGAACCAGGTACGTTAAGTGAAGACGTACGCTGGGGCCAAGGTAACTCAGAAAGTGAATTTACATCGCTATTTTACAACATGGCATTACCAATGGGCGACGGCGAGCTTTACTCGTTTGGTGGCTACTCAGAGCGCACGGCGCTGGGTAATGGTTTTTACCGTAACTTTAACGAAGCGTCTAAAAACGTAACTCAAGTATATAGCGATGGTTTTTTACCGCGCATATATAACGAAGCACAAGATATTTCAGTCGCGCTTGGTTTTAAAGGCGATATAAACACAGATTGGAATTACGATGTATCGGCTGTTTATGGTGAAAATCAATACGACTTTACATCACGCAATACATTAAACGCTTCTTACGCGGCTGAGTATTTATTTAACAACCCAAGTGCAAGCGATGCCGATATTGCAGCAAACTCAGGCCCTAGTGGCGGTTACTCAGGTGGTTTTAGATTTGATCAAACAACGCTTAACCTTGATGTAAACGGTATTGTAGATATTGGCCGTGGTGAACCTTTATATGTAACAGTAGGCGCTGAATATCGTAAAGAAAACTACGAAATAGTACCTGGCGATGAAGCATCATACGCCTGTGGACTAGCAAATATGGATACCTCGTACCCATCAGTAAACGATCCAGACCAATTTGCACAGTGTGGTTTTCAGGCTTATAACGGCCTACGCCCTGAAGCAGCTAACGACAGCGACCGTAACAGCTACGCAGTTTATGTAGACGTAGAAACTATGATCACCGATGCATGGAACGTCAGTGGTGCGCTACGTTATGAAGATTTCTCAGATGCTGGGGATGATTTAATTGGTAAATTAGCAACACGTTATGAATTTTCAGATGATTTTGCTGTACGTGGTGCGGTATCTACTGGTTTTAGAGCACCATCACTTCAACAAAGTGGTTATACAGCCTTTACAACTAACTTAGGCTCAGACGGCACATTAACGCAATCGTTCACTGCAAACACAGGGACCGCTTTCCCAAGTGCGTTAGGCGTAGATAGCTTAGAGCTTGAAACTTCAACAAACTACAGTGCAGGTTTTGTTTACGATGTAACAAGCGAGCTTTCGTTAACGGTTGATTTTTACCGTGTAGAAATTGAAGACCGTATTACGCTTGGCAGCTTACTTACCGCTGACGACGTATCGTTTAGCTCAGAAGCAGTTGCAGCGCTACAAGCAACTGGAGCTGTGCAAGCTAACTACTTCTCAAACTCGGTTGATTCTACTACGCAAGGCGTTGATATTATTGCATCGTACCGTACAGAAGTTGAAGGTGGCAATTTAGGAGTAACCTTTGCAGGTAACCTAAACGATACTAAAATTGACGGCGTAAATGCTGAAGACGGTATTCCTGAAGCGGTTGCTTTTGATGATTTACAACGTAGCTTTTTTACCGACGGACAACCTAGTGAACGTGCAACGCTTACGTTTGACTACGAACGCGATGCCTACACATCAACCATTCGCTTTAACTACTTTGGCGAAACAGATGTAAAATACTTTGGTAATGACCATATTTCATTACCAGGTGAGCTTTCGCCAACAGGATCGTTTAAACCAACAAGTACGGTTGAGTCTGCTGTGTTAGTTGATTTAAATGTTAGCTACCAAATTAACGACATGTTTGCGCTTTCAGTGGGTGCCGATAACGTATTTGACGAAACGCCAGACGAGCTAGGCGACGACGAAGTACTTAACTTTATCACCAACGGCGCATTTAAATACCCAGTACGTGCATTACCTTACGGCTTTGACGGCAGAACGTACTATGCAAAAGTAAGCTTTAGTTTTTAATTTATAAAGCAAACTAAAGTAATATTAAGCGCAGTTATTAACTGCGCTTTTTTTATACTTTTTTATTACTAAAAAAGTACCTGTTGGGCATTAAAAATACTTGCGCGGTTGAAAATTAAGCCTACAATCGCCATCTCTTAAATAGGCTAATATAAAAGCCTTTTTATTATTTAACTTAAAATAACCATTAGTTGATAGGAAATATATGACTAAAAAATCTAAAGCAAAAACCGCAAGCAACAGCGCGGTAGACACAGGACGAGGCGTTATAAACCACAATGCACTAGCGGCGATGGTCACCTCTAAATTATTTAAACCACAAGTGGTTAAAGCTAAAAAAGGCAAAGGTTCGTTTAAACGCAACAACAAGCATTCAGGACAAGAGTCCTATTTAATCGCGGCTTAAATAGCACCGATCAAATAGGGCTTTTGAATATAGTAAGCGAGGTTTTATACCTCGCTTTTACTTTTAAAGCATACAAGCCACGTTACATAAGCGCGAAATAAATTCGCACCTACGGGTTTGGTATTTGCACGGTGTAGGTGAGGTTTTATACCTCGCTTTCACTTTTAGAGCATTAAAGCCATGTTACATGAGCGCGAAATAAATTCGCACCTACGGGTTTGGTGTTTGCACGATGTAGGTGAGGTTTTATACCTCGCTTTCACTTTTAGAGCATTAAAGCCACGTTACATGAGCGCGAAGTAAATTCGCACCTACAAGTTTGTAGAGCACGGTGGTTTAAACTGCTGTGCTGAATTTTTAACTGTTTGTGATGGGTTTTCACCAAATAGTTGCGTGTAATCTTTAGCAAATTGTCCCGCATGCCAAAATCCCCAATTGGCTGCTATTACTGAAATTGGCTTATCTTGGTTTGGTTTTTTTAGTTCCCGCCTTACATTATTTAAGCGTGTTAAACGTAAAAACCGCAAAGGGTTAATTCCTAAAACACTCTCAAAACTATACTGAAGTGTGCGCCTACTTACAAAGGCAAGCTCGCACAGCTCGGTTATGGTTATTGGGTTTTGTGGATTTGTGGCCACGTAATCTTTTACTTTATCTACTACGGCTTTTCGATGTTTATAACTTGGCGCAATATTTTGTTGTGGATTATCTGCTTGTAATAAGTGTAGTGCCAACATGTTTAGCATATCTTGTTGCGATTCGGTTTTAAGTCCAAAGCCCTTGCCTACAACCATGCTATTAATTATTTGCCTTGCCGTTTGCAATGATGAGTTGCTTACCGATAAGCGAGCTGATTGTGCTGATGATAGGTTTTTCAATGTTACGCCTTGTAGCTGCGCCATATATTCAATTGAATTCCAATCGATTACCAAACCATAAATATTAAATTGCTCAGGGGTTATCAGCTCAAAGTCATTATCACTTGTACGGCACATAAATTGATTACTTGCCACACTTAGACCATTAATCTTACTTTGCTGCGACTGACAAGGAATGCCAAGCCAAACCGAATTGGGGGCGATGTTACATTGCTGACGAAGCGCTCGCTCGGTGTATTCTTTAAACACATGAATATTGACGTAATCTGTTTCTTCAATAAAACCATAAAAGCTGCCGTCGCTCATTTGATCGTATTTTTGCTGCCATTGAGTAAGGCTATGCGCTTGCTCGTCTATATCGTGTGTTTGCACCTTGCTCTTTAGTGGTGCGTTGTAGCTACTTTGCTGCGCCATATAGGGGATGCTCTTTTTCGTTACACTTTTATTATGGTTAAGTTAACACCGCTTTGCGTATGTAACCAATTGAATTGGATTAATAAATAATCTTTTGCCGAAATTCGATAGTTACTTGGTACAAAATAAGCTGTCTTGTAACTATTGAAAATTGATTTATAGCTAAAGATGCAGCAAAACCTATACCAAGGTTTATCATGTTAGTTATGTGGAGTAAATCATGGGGCAAGCGTACAGTTACACTTTAGGTACACACACTTATAAATTCAAGAACTTAGCCCAGTTAATGGCTAAAGCAACGCCACAGCGTTCGGGTGATCGCTTAGCGGGCGTCATTGCACAATCAGCACAAGAACGTGCTGTGGCTCAAATGACATTGGCCGATGTACCTCTTAAAACATTTTTAAATGAGGTACTTATTCCCTACGAAGATGACGAAATTACACGCTTAATTATTGACGAGCACGATGCCAATGCCTTTATGGCTATTGCACATTTAACTGTAGGCGATTTTCGTAATTGGCTTTTAAGCGACTTTGCAACACCCGCTGTACTTGCAAGTATAAGGCAAGGAATTACGCCTGAAATGGCTGCTGCAGTTAGCAAAATAATGCGCAATCAAGATCTCATATTAATTGCTAAAAAGTGCCATGTTACAAGTGCTTTTAGAAACACTATTGGCCTCCCTGGGCATTTATCTACACGTTTACAACCAAATCATCCAACTGACGATATTAACGGTATTGCTGCATGCATGCTTGATGGGCTGCTATACGGTAATGGCGATGCCGTAATAGGTATAAACCCAGCAACCGACAACGTTGCCCAGGCCATTAAATTAATGACATTAATGGATGATGTTATTCAAAAATACGCCATACCGACGCAAAGCTGTGTGCTTACCCATGTTACTAACACTATTGAATGTATAGAAGCTGGCGCACCGGTTGATTTGGTATTTCAGTCGATTGGCGGCACGGAGGCTACTAACTCAAGTTTTGGTTTTAATTTAAATACTTTAGCTGAAGCGCAAGATGCCGCTTTGAGTTTAAAGCGCGGCACTGTTGGCAATAATGTGATGTATTTTGAAACTGGGCAAGGCAGTTCGCTTTCAGCAAATGCGCATCATGGGCTTGATCAGCAAACGTGTGAAGCTCGCGCTTATGCAGTTGCTCGTAAGTTTGATCCGTTACTGGTTAATACCGTGGTGGGGTTTATTGGCCCTGAATATTTGTTTGATGGTAAAGAAATTACCCGAGCAGGACTTGAGGATCACTTTTGCGCTAAGTTACTAGGCATACCGATGGGGTGTGACGTGTGTTACACCAATCATGCAGAGGCCGATCAAAACGATATGGATAATTTGCTAACGCTATTAGGTGTTGCAGGTTGCTCGTTTGTAATGGGAATACCTGGCTCTGACGATATTATGCTTAACTACCAAACTACGTCGTTTCATGATGCATTATATGTGCGTCGAGTTCTTGGCTCTAGACCCGCCCCTGAGTTTGAAGCATGGCTAAGCAAAATGAAAATTATGCAAAGCACTACCGATATGACACTTTCAGATACCTTGCCTCCCGCTTTTGCTAAACCTCTGGGTGCAATTGCTGGAGGTGGCTCATGAAATCACGTTCAAAACCGACCACTCCATTAGATAACTCAGTAAATGAGCATAAAAATAACGGTAATGTAGTGCACAACCCTTGGAGTGATTTACGGCGTTTTACCGACGCCCGTATTGGGCTTGGTCGCGCTGGTATAAGTTTGCCAACCTCAGAAATGCTGGCTTTTCAGCTATCTCATGCACAAGCGCGTGATGCGGTGAGTTTTCCGCTTGATATTAACGAAATAACTGAGCAACTAGGCAGTATTAGTGCTCTAAAAGAGGTTGCCCCTCCCCTGCATTTACACAGCCAAGCCGTTAACAGGGTTACTTACCTTCAGCGACCCGATTTAGGCCGCAAACTTGATGAAAATGGTAGGCAAGTACTTCTCAGCTATATGAATAAACAAAAACACACTACGCAGGTTAAATACGATTTAGCGATTGTAGTGGTTGATGGACTTTCGTCGTTGGCGGTACAAAAAAATGCATACCCATTTATAACAGAGCTATTAACGCACCTTACAACAGACAAGCAATTTAAAATTGCTCCCATTACTTTGGTTGAGCAAGGGCGAGTAGCGATTGGCGACGATATAGGTGAGTTGCTAAATGCGCAGGTGGTTATGGTGTTAATAGGAGAGCGCCCAGGACTTAGTTCGCCAGATAGCCTTGGCTTGTATTTAACATGGGAGCCCAAAACAGGACTTAACGATGCATGTCGTAATTGCATATCGAATATTCGCCCTGCAGGCCTACCTTATACAGAAGCAGCTAGACGCGCACTGTACTTATTACGTGAAGCTAAAAAACTAAAACTAACTGGGGTTAATTTAAAAGACCGCACACAAGATGATGTAATTGAGCATCAGGTTTCAACCACTAACTTTTTAATTGCTGAGTAATTTTAATTAAAAACACATGAAATAAAAAAATAAAAACTAAACATCAACGGAGAAAGGTTATGTCTACTAATAATAATACAGAGTACCTTGCTAAAAGACAGTTAAAACGGGGTACTGCGGGGTGGTTATTGCTCGCAGGTTTGGGTGTGTCGTATGTAATATCGGGTGACTTTGCAGGCTGGAACTTTGGTATCGCCGAAGCCGGTTGGGGTGGTTTTGCCATTGCTGCAGTATTAATGGCGGTTATGTATTTAGCGCTTGTACTATCGCTTGCTGAAATGTCAGCTGCAATACCTGCTGCAGGCGGTGGTTATAGTTTTGCGCGTCAAGCTATGGGGCCAGCAGGAGGCTATTTAACCGGGCTTGCCGTATTAATTGAATATGCCTTAGCGCCCGCTGCTATTGTTATTTTTATAGGCTCGGCAGTTGAAGCCCTCACCGGGTTTAATGGTCCATGGGTATATGCATTATTTTACTTACTATTTGTAGGAATTCATTTAGCGGGCGTAGGAGAAGCGCTAAAAGTAATGATGGTAATAAGTGGTTTAGCGGTATTAGCTATTATTGCAACGGCTTTTGTTTTAATCACAAATTTTGATGCATCACGCTTATTTGACGTCCCCGTAACCGATGCAGTGGGAGCTAGTGAGTTTTTACCTTTAGGTTGGTACGGGGTTTGGGCTGCATTACCGTTTGCCATGTGGTTATTTTTAGCAGTTGAAGGTGTACCGCTTGCTGCTGAAGAAGCAAAAGATCCCGCTAGAGATGTGCCAAAAGGCATTATTGGTGCAATGATCTTTTTGTTATTTACTGCTTTTTTAGTTGTTGTTTTAGTACCTGGTGCTGGCGGTGCTGCTGCAATGGGGGCAAGTGCTGTACCTTTAGTTGATGCATTAAATGCATCGGGTAGTGAGGGCTTAGCAACCGTTGTAAATATATTAGGGCTTGCGGGTTTAGTTGCTTCGTTTTTCTCTATTATTTATGGTTATAGTCGCTTAGTGTTTGCTTTATCTAGAGCCGGTTATTTACCACGTTCGTTGTCTATTACGACTAATCGCAAAGTGCCAGCACGTGCGTTGATTGTACCGGCAGTATTTGGCTTTTTAGTATCACTCAGTGGTGAGGGTGACTTAATACTTGCAATGGCAGTAGTAGGTGCAACGCTCTCGTATGCATTAATGGCGCTGAGCCATATTTTACTTCGCGTTAAACAACCTGATTTACCTCGCCCGTACAAAACTCCAGGTGGCGTAGTTACGTCAAGTATTGCTTTAGTACTTTCGCTTATAGCATTAACGGGTGTGTATGCGTTTGACCCTCGTGCATTTTTATACACTATGGTGCTGTTTATTGTGGGCGCCGCATATTACTTTGGCTATAGCTCAAAACACTTAGTTGCTAAAAGCGCTGATGAAGAGTTTGCAATGTTGGCAAATGCAGAATCTGATTTAGAAATGGCTAAGTAGGTATTAATAGTTATTAAATATAAGTGAGGCTACCCCTCACTCATATTTTTATACGTACAATACGATGTAAAAATGATGCCTGCATGTAGGCATCAAGTCCCTTCTATACTTTATTAATACCGTTTAAAACTAAAACTTTATGTTGCCGCGTAGCGCTTTGTTTTGCCCGTGTTTAGTTTTTTTATCCATGCGCTTTCGCTGTGAATTACGGCTGGGCTTGGTGGCACGACGCGCTTTATTAACAACGGTAGCACTAAGTATTAAATCTTTTAAGCGCTTAAGGGCATCTTCTCGGTTTAGCTCTTGAGTACGATGGCTTTGCGCTTTAATTATTAAAACGCCTTCTTTGGTAATTCTTGTATCATTTAAGGCTAGCAAACGCTCTTTATAAAAATCAGGTAATTTAGAGCGGTTAATATCAAAGCGTAAATGAATTGCACTTGCGACTTTGTTAACATTTTGACCACCGGCACCTTGCGAACGAATAGCCGTTAGCTCTAGTTCCCATTCATCGATAGTGACAGTATTTGAAATTGTTAACATTGTGTTCAGCTCTATTTGTCAAAAATGTATTATATCATCAGTACATTAGCTTGTGGTGAATGAACTAAATTCTTAGAACTTAAATAAATTCTCATAAATTGTACTATAAAATCAGCCAATATATTATTTTGTGTTGGCAAGTGTTGCTTATTAGTTTCTAATTGGCACAACTTTAATACTAGGAAATGCTCAATGAAAAAAATACTTGTATCACTTAGCTTATTAGCAATGAGTTTCTCAAGCCTTGCAGTAGATATTAACGAAGGTCAACTTCAAAGCTATATGAAAGCACTGCCAGCTGTAACGAGCTGGGCAAGCAGCCAAGAGTCTTTAAAAGACTTAGACTTAGCAAGTATGTTAGGTGGTTCTGCAGATCAAAGTGTTGACGAACAAAGCTCTTTAGCTAATAGCGCACTAAGCATGATTAAAGAGCAAGACCTATACAAAAGCTTCGCGGGTGTTACAGGCCGCTACGGCTTTACACCAGAGCAACTAGTAACTGTAGGTTCTGAAGTATCAATGGCTTATATCGAAAACCTTAAATCGGGTTTATCTGCTGATAATCAAGAAACAGCGAATAAAGTAATGGGCGGTTTTCAAAGCATGAAAAGTGCTAAAGATAAAGGCGCTAGTTCGTTAATGGGTTCGTTTGGTAAATCGTCAAGCGCAGCTGAGGAGTCTACAGAGTCTTTAGTAAGCGAAAGCAACCTTGAACTTGTGAGCGAATACATGCCACAACTACAAAAGCTTTTTGCACTTCTATAAGTTTTATTGTTTTATAAAAAGGTGGCTTTTGCCGCCTTTTTTAATGCCTAATTTTTATATGACTTAGATAAATTACAATATTTTATAAGTAATACTGACCGGGACTATATGCAAAAACGGGGGAGTAAATTATTACTCCCCCGTTTTTATTTAGCGTACAGATTATTTAAGATCGAATCTGTCTGCGTTCATTACTTTTACCCATGCGTTTACAAAGTCATGTACAAAGCGCTCTTTGTTGTCGTCTTGTGCATAAAACTCAGCAAGTGCGCGCAATATAGAGTTTGATCCAAATACTAAATCAACGCGTGTTGCAGTCCATTTAGTAGTGCCACTTTTACGGTCTACTATATTGTATAAACCTTTTTGAGTTGGCTCCCAACGGTTTGACATGTCAGTTAAGTTTACAAAGAAGTCGTTGGTTAATGAGCCTACGCTATTTGTAAATACGCCGTGTTCGCTGCCAGCATAGTTAGTACCTAGTACTCGCATCCCACCAATAAGTACCGACATTTCTGGTGCACTTAATCCCATTAATTGGCTGCGCTCTAGTAATAACTCTTCCGCTGACACTGCGTAATCTTTTTTCAGCCAGTTTCTAAAACCATCGTGTATTGGTTCTAGTACATCAAACGATTCTGCATCAGTCATTTCGTCTGTTGCATCTCCACGTCCTGGAGCAAACGGCACGTTTACATCAACACCGGCTTGTTTTGCAGCTTGTTCTACGGCTGCTGTACCACCTAAAACAATTAAGTCGGCGATGCTAACAGGTTTACTCAAGCCAGCCTGCACTTTTTCAAGCGCACTAAGTACTGATGTTAAACGTTCTGGCTCATTACCTTGCCAATCTTTTTGCGGTGCTAAACGAATGCGTGCACCATTTGCGCCGCCACGTTTATCAGAACCACGATAAGTACGTGCGCTATCCCAAGCTGTATTTATTAAATCAGCGGCACTAACACCACAATTTAATAATGTTGTTTTTAGATTGCTAATTTCGTCGTCTGTTAATGTGTAATCAACGGTTGGAATTGGATCTTGCCAAATTAAGTCTTCGCTTGGTACGTCAGCACCTAAGTAACATGATTTAGGGCCTAAATCGCGGTGAGTTAGTTTAAACCAGGCACGTGCAAACACGTCTGAAAAGTAGTCAAAGTCGTTATAAAAACGCTCAATAATTTTACGGTACGTTGGGTCCACTTTCATGGCCATATCAGCATCTGTCATCATTGGGTTCAAACGAATTGATGAATCTTCTACATCGACGGGCTTGTCTTCTTCTTTAATATTAATAGGCTCCCACTGATGAGCACCTGCAGGGCTTTTAGTGAGTTCCCATTCGTAGGTTAATAAAAGCTTACAGTATTCGTTATCCCATTGTGTTGGGTGCGTAGTCCATGCGCCCTCTACACCTGATGTAACTGTATCGCGGCCAATACCACGGGTTGTAGTGTTATTCCAACCAAGGCCTTGCTCGTGTACGTCAGCAGCTTCTGGCTCTGGGCCTAAGTTTTCTGCTTTGCCATTACCATGTGCTTTACCTACTGTGTGCCCGCCTACCGTTAATGCAGCGGTTTCTTCGTCATCCATTGCCATACGCGCAAAAGTTTCGCGAATTTGGGCCGCTGTTTTAAGCGGATCAGGTATACCATTTACACCTTCAGGGTTTACATAAATTAAGCCCATTTGTACTGCGGCTAATGGGTTTTCCATGGTGTCTGGTTTATCTACACTTTCGTAACGACCGTCACTTGGCGCTAACCATTCTTTTTCAGCTCCCCAGTAAACGTCTTTTTCAGGATGCCAAATATCTTCTCGGCCGCCGGCAAAACCAAAGGTTTTTAAACCCATTGATTCGTATGCCATGTTGCCCGCTAAAATAATTAAGTCGGCCCATGAAAGCTTGTTACCGTATTTTTTCTTTATTGGCCAAAGTAAACGGCGCGCTTTGTCGAGGTTACCGTTGTCTGGCCATGAATTTAGTGGCGCAAAACGTTGATTACCTGTACCACCGCCCCCTCTACCATCGGCCAAACGGTATGAACCCGCTGAGTGCCATGCTAAACGAATCATTAAACCGCCGTAATGTCCCCAATCGGCTGGCCACCAATCTTGGCTATCGGTCATTAAGCTTTTTACGTCTGTTTTTAGCGCGTCAAGATCGATTGATTTAAATGCTTCAGCGTAATTAAAGTCGCTATTGTATGGATTTGATTTGGTGTCGTGCTGATGAAGAATGTCTAAGTTTAGGGCATTTGGCCACCAATCAGTATTGGGATTAGACGTTTTAGTATTACTGCCGTGCATGACCGGACATTGGCCTGCTTTAGGGTTGCTCATTCTGGAATCCTTATAATAGAAAAGTAAAATACTTAATCAATCAGTATTGTTGTTTATGTATTTATAACTTTTTAAAAAGTAACGGTTATTTTTATTTAATCGGCTTACTTATTATTTAGTGTGCCTGCCTAAACACTTACGTATCCTTAATATAGGCGCATAAATTATGCTACGCCAGCCTCAACATACTATTTAAAACGATTGCTCCAATTTATATTTTTGATTGGCCTTTTGCTAATACAATAGCTTTGTAATTACATTCAAAATAATAGTAAAAATAAATCTGATGACGCTCGTGTAAGGTATTACGTAAGATAAAAAAAAATTAGTGAATTAACCTTAACCTTTTTACTAGACCTGTGATCGAATTGAAAAATTTCGGCGTAATGGTATGTGAAGGGTTTGAAAGTGGCTTTAATTTATTTGAAGCGCACATTGGAATACCCCCCTTCACCATGAAATTGTAGTTATATAGTTATAATTATAAAGGTGCATTACTTAAGCCCAATGCACCTTTACTTTATAAACCGAATACTTTGAGTATTCTTATATTTTTAACTAATTGAATTGAATTAAGTATTTGTTCATAAAGATTCAGTTAGTATGAAGTTGTTCTCCTGTGAACCCCTACGACATATTGTTGTTTTAAGCAGTTTTTGCCAGCTCATATTGAGCTGGTTTTTTTTGCCTATTTTTTCTTAAAACCAACTAAGTATTAGCAAAATGCTCATGCTTTAACCTGTTATTGCTAAGCTCACTAGGCTAAAAAATTCTTACAACTATTACTCCTATCTAAATTAGGTCAATTTTAATCCTGAAAAGTCAACGCGCCCTAGTGCCATTCAGCCCTGCATGTTAAAGTTATTACAGTAATTAATTTAATTAGGCGTACCGATGCGTTATTACCTATCTACACTTTTTGTTTGTTTAACTTTTTTTTCGGGCATAGTAAATTCTGCTGAACAAAAACCAGCAGCCCCTACAGCACAACAAGAGCAACAAGCCCTCAAACAACTTAAAGAGTCTATGTTTAAACCGCTAATGGAGCGCTACATACTCGACGAGCTAAAAGCCGTAAGGCAAGATCAACAAAAACTCCGTGAGGATGTAACTAAGCAAGTTACTCATGCACAGCTTGATACTGCAGATCGCGCATTAACATACACTACCGATACTATTAATAATGTATTTTTTATAATTACCGCTACGGCTTCTATTTTGGTTTTAGTGGGCTGGAACTCACTACGCGATGTTAAAAACAAAGTAGAAGATATTGTAAATACACGTGTAAGTGTAATTACTGACGAGTATGAAGACCGATTAAAAATTCTTGAAGAAAAACTACGCGTACGCTCAGAAGAAATACTCAGTAACCAAGAGCGCATATCAGTTACCAACGAGGTTCATTCGTTATGGATGCGCGCCAATTTAGAAAGTGATTTTGCTAATAAAATTGAAATATTTGATGAGATTTTAAAACGCAAACCAGAGGATGTTGAAGCCATTGCTTATAAGGCCGATGCGTTATTAGAAATAAATGAAACAGCACAAGCCATTGAGTTGTGTAATCAAGCCATTGATATAGATAGTGTCTATGGTTATGCCTATTGGCAACGAGCATGTGCTTATGCGCTAACACATAAGCATGCTGATGCATTAGCCGACATTAAAATGGCACTTGAATACTCTCCAAATTTACGTAATGAGCTATTACATGAGAGCGCATTTGCAAGCTTACATGACAACGACAGCTTTAATACGATAGTAGCTGGTGAAGTTGTTTAAGCACTCAGTATTTGGCCTGTATGATTAGGCGCAACATCATAAAAAAGGGCCTTGGCCCTTTTTTTGTTTTTAAAGGTTATGTTTGTTGGGTAATACCAACCTGCATAAATTTTTGATCAATTTAACGAATTAAATTGCACTATAACGTCGTTAAAAATTTTTTATTTAGAACACTAGATACAAAAATTTTTGCCTAGTTCTAGCTTAATTTTCTTAACGTTAAATAGACCCCATATATAAGCAGATTGGTATAATTAGAAGCTTTACTGCGCTCTACAAACTCTGCTCTACCGTAGAGTTAAGACCTAAAGTGATTAATTCACAAAGAGGTTTAGAGACGCTGCGCTTTTAGAGAAGAGCTTAGAAGTTAAAATAATCAGAAGTTGTGCTTCTAACATGAGCAACAAGTCATACTCTAAACTTGGTATAAACACTGCTATTCGCGCAAGTTACAAGCTTTTAAAGCAACGCTTGTACTTTTATAATGCCGAGTCAGCATTGGTTTTGCTCTTCTCATTTGCTCCTCTTTTTCTTCTCTGCGTGCATATTGTTTTTTAGGGCTGTTATACACAAATAGGTTTAGAGATGCTGCGCTTTTAGAGAAGAGCTTAGAAGTTAAAATAATAAAAACAATCAGAAACTGTGCTTCTAACATGAGCAACAAGTCATACTCTAAACTTGGTATAAACACTGCTATTCGCGCAGGTTACAAGCATTTAAAGCAACGCTTGTACTTTTATAATGCCGAGTCAGCATTGGTTTTGCTCTTCTCATTTGCTCCTCTTTTTCTTCTCTGCGTGCATATTTTTTTTAGGGCTGTTATACACAAATAGGTTTAGAGATGCTGCGCTTTTAGAGTAGTTAGCTTAAGTAATTAGAAGCTGTGCTTCGCGCGCGAGCAAGCTTAGCGCCTACCTGAGAAACTTACACTCAGCAGTTTAATTTACCTGTAGACGCGCTGCTTGCAGGCGTTTAAAAACGCAGTTTTTAGATGGTTGAATTAATACCAACCCGCAATAATACTTAATCATTTTTAGGGGCTAAACGTGTCGCTACCTGCGTTAAAAAAATCTCATTTAGAACAACTAAATAGCGAATTTTTTGCCTAGCTATCAACACGTTTTTCCATCCTCAAAATAGATCACTTAATTAAGCGAATTGGTATAAGTAATTAGAAGCTGCTACCCATTTTCTTCAGGCATAAAAAAAGCCGCATAAAATGCGGCTTTGGAGGTTTAGTCTCACTTCACTTTGGGCGTGTCTCCAAAACTTAGTGAATACGTTACCAAGGAACTGTTATGTGTTATTTAAGCTATTGACTCTAATGCAATTTTAACCATTTCGTTAAACGTGCTTTGACGCTCATCAGCAGGTGTTGCTTCGCCAGTGATTACGTGGTCACTTACTGTAAATAATGCCATTGCGTTTGCGCCGTATTCAGCTGCAACGCCGTATAAGCCTGCTGTTTCCATATCTACTGCTAGCATGCCTAACTTGTCTAAGTCTTTATAGAACGAATCATCTGCTTGATAGAATGTGTCTGTCGTAAATACGTTACCTACTTTTGCTTTAATTCCTAGCTCTTTAGCAGCGTTTACGCCGTTTAAAAGTAGGTCAAAGTTAGCAATAGCAGCAAAATCGTAGCCACGTACGCGTGCACGGTTTACGTTTGAATCTGTGCTTGCACCTTGTGCAAAAATTACGTCACGAATTTTGATATCTGTGCCAATACCGCCACACGTACCAATACGTATAATATTTTTAACGCCAAAGCTTACAATTAGCTCACGTGCATAAATAGACATTGATGGAATGCCCATGCCTGAACCCATGATACTTACTGGCTTACCTTTGTAAGTACCAGTGAAACCGTACATGTTACGAACGCCTGTAACTTGTACTGCATCATCTAAAAAGTTTTCAGCAATATATTGCGCACGTAGCGGATCGCCTGGCATTAATACTGTTTCGGCGAAATCACCAACGTTTGCACTGATATGCGGAGTACTCATTAATTGTTTTCCTTTTTATTTGGCGTTTTTAGCTCATTTAAAAAGCTGTCGCCGTAATCAAGCGCAGATAAGCTAAACCACTGTGCCAGTGTTTGACCTATATCTGCAAAGCTGTTGCGTTCACCTAATGGTGTGTTACTCATACCTGGTTGGTATGCAATAACAGGTACGTATTCACGAGTGTGCTCAGAACCTGGAAAGGTTGGGTCACAGCCATGATCTGCAGTGATCATTAATACGTCATCTGCTTTTAACTGATTTAGTATAGTTGGTAAATAGTCATCAAATTCTTTTAATGCTTTTGCGTATCCTACTGGATTACGACGATGACCAAATTTTTCATCAAAATCAACTAGGTTAGTAAAGATTAAGCTACGATCTGGCGCGCTTTCCATTACTTCGCTGGTTTTTTCTAGCAAGTTCATAAGTCCAGGTGCTTTATGCTTTTGGGTTATGCCCTGATGCGCGTAAATATCTGAAATTTTACCAATACTAATTACTTCGCCGCCGTCTTTTGCTAGTACATCTAGCAATGTTGGTGCAGGCGGAAGTACTGAATAGTCACGACGATTACCCGTTCGAGCAAAGTCTTGGCTATTTGAACCCAAAAATGGCCGCGCAATCACTCGTCCTATATTCATTTCATCAAGTAGCGCCCGTGCGATTTCGCAAACTTGATAAAGCTTCTCTAGGCCGAATGACTCTTCATGCGCGGCTATTTGAAACACGCTATCAGCTGAGGTGTAACAGATTGGTTTACCTGTTTTTACGTGCTCTTCACCTAGCTGTTCTAAAATGGTAGTTCCTGATGCATGGCAATTGCCTAAAATACCAGGAATACCTGTACGAGCAATAAACTCGTCTATAAATTCTTGTGGGAAACTTGGCTGTGTTTTTGGGAAATATCCCCAATCAAATAACACCGGTACGCCTGCCATTTCCCAATGACCTGATGGCGTGTCTTTTCCGCTAGAGATTTCTTTAGCGTAACCCCATGCACCTTGAGGAGCTTGGCGGTCTGAAATTAAACACGGTTCGCCACCGGCAGCTTCGCATGCATCCACTAACCCAAGTTTTGATAGGTTAGGAAGCGACAGCGCACTGCCTGTTTCGTCGTAATATGCTTTTAGTAAGTGAGCGAATGTATTAGCCCCAAGATCGCCGAATTTATCTGCATCTGGTGCTGCACCGATTCCTAGGCTATCTGCCATTAAAATAATTGCTCTTGCCATTTTGACCTCACTTTGATTCTAGGTGGTTACTTTATCCGCTGATCGAATTTTCCGTACAGGACAAAAGTCCTGTTTCATAAAACCTAAACATTATAAATTTGCACCCTTGAGCGAAGCAAAAGAGATTAATCGTGTCTTTTTTGCTATTGTGATCTACCAACAATATATCTTTCTGTGTGGATGAGAACTTTAGTGACACGAACTACTATTATAGCCATTGCAGGCGCATCAGCGTCGGGCAAATCTCTTTTTAGCCAAACAATTTACAATGAATTGGTTAATGAGCTTGAACCAGGCGCTATCGCCATTATTGAAGAAGATGCTTATTACAAGGATCAGTCGCATTTGCCGATGGCTCATCGTACGCAAACAAATTACGACCATCCAGATGCATTTGAACACGCATTAATGCTTGAGCATTTAACGCAACTTCGTTGTGGTAACTCAGTAGAAGTACCAACGTATGATTATGCACAGCACACGCGTAGCGCAACCACACGCCGAGTGCCAGCTGCTAAAATACTGATTGTTGAAGGTATTTTACTATTGAGTGATAAAGCGCTTAATAAAGAATTTGATATTAAGGTGTTTATAGACACACCTTTAGATATTTGTTTAATGCGTCGTATGCAACGTGATATGGAGCAACGAGGCAGAACATTACAATCTGTTGTTGAGCAATATCAGGCAACTGTTAGACCGATGTTTTATCAATTCATTGAGCCTTCTAAGCATAATGCTGATTTAGTTGTGACTCGAGGCGGCATGAACCGCGTTGCGATTGATATAATAAAAAGTAAAATTAAATATTTACTACAAGAATAACAACGGGAAACATTTGTATGACAACATTTATGAGCTTAGTAGGCATGTGTGTGCTACTAAGCATTGCCTTTGCTGCGTCAACTAATCGCAAGGCAATTAATTTAAGAACCGTTGGTATAGCATTTGCGATGCAAATTGTTATAGGCGGTTTTGTTCTGTTTTTCGAAGCAGGAAAAAATGTGTTAACTAGCATGTCATCAGCCGTCTCGTCGGTTATTGGTTATGCTAATGATGGTATTGGGTTTTTATTTGGTCCACTCGCCTCGCAAGACACATTAGG
This sequence comes from Pseudoalteromonas sp. SWYJZ19, assembly GCF_015864375.1. Lineage (NCBI taxonomy): Bacteria > Pseudomonadati > Pseudomonadota > Gammaproteobacteria > Alteromonadales > Pseudoalteromonadaceae > Pseudoalteromonas > Pseudoalteromonas sp. SWYJZ19. The sequence goes on along the minus strand of NZ_JADYXI010000004.1, from coordinate 228,872 downwards.
TTTTATTTTTGCAATTCAAGTTTTGCCAGTTATCGTGTTTTTCTCAGCGCTTGTTGCTGTGTTATATCACCTTGGCATTATGGATTGGATAATTAGGATTTTAGGCGGCGGTTTACAAAAATTATTGAAGACCTCTCGCACAGAATCGCTTTCAGCAACTGCAAATATTTTTGTAGGCCAAACTGAAGCACCGTTAATAGTTAAGCCATTTATAGCAACGATGACAAAATCGGAATTGTTTGCAGTAATGGTAGGTGGCTTAGCCACTGTAGCAGGCTCTGTAATGGCCGGTTACGTAATTATTGGCGTAGATCTTAAGTATCTTATTGCTGCGAGCTTTATGGCTGCACCAGGTGGTTTCTTAATGGCCAAGATGATTGTGCCAGAAACTGAAACGCCTAGAGATAACTTAGCTGATTTAGATTTAGATGACGAAGATAAACCTGTAAATGTAATTGATGCAGCTGCATCAGGTGCTGCAAACGGTATGCATTTAGCACTTAATGTAGGTGCAATGTTACTTGCTTTTGTAGCGCTAATTGCATTATTAAACGGTTTATTAGGCGGTATTGGCGGGTGGTTTGATTACCCAACATTAACGCTTCAAGAAATATTAGGTTATGTATTTGCTCCAGTTGCATGGTTACTAGGTGTGCCATGGGATGAAGCGATTATAGCCGGCAGCTTTATTGGTCAAAAGATAGTAGTAAACGAGTTTGTTGCTTACTTAGACTTTATAAATTATCGCGATACGTTAAGCGCGCACACACAAGCAATCGTTACTTTTGCTTTATGTGGGTTTGCTAACTTATCATCGATAGCCATTTTACTAGGTGGGTTAGGCGGTATGGCGCCTAGTCGGCGGAAGGATATCGCACGCTTAGGGCTCAGAGCAGTGTTAGCAGGATCTATGGCTAACCTTATGAGCGCAGCAATTGCTGGGTTTTTCCTCTCGCTAGCTTAGAAACTTATTGAGATGAACACCGGTGTTGCAAAACAAGAGGATAGCGCTTTAAGGGGTTAAAGCTCTATCTGACTTGAACGATACTTCACCAAGGGCCGCAAGGCCCTTTTATCGTTTTAGGCCTTAATTTTTAGCCTCAACTACTTCAAACCCCAAGCCACTTATCTATCTAGCCCCCTTTATAGTTATACATAACTCAAATAAACCAATATCTTAGTAACAAGTTCACATAAATAATTTTTGTGTTTTTCATATTTTCAGCCACACTTATTATTACTTAAGCTAACCGAATGACGATTCGCTATTGTGAAATATATTCTTTATTCTCTTTTTTTAATTTGCTCTGTGTATGTTCAAGCAAAGGAAGCCCTGCTTGTTGTTACAGAGTTAGCACCACCAAACCAAGTATTGATTAATGGCGAGGTAGCAGGTGAAGGTACTCAGTTTATTAGAGATATATTTGCTGAGGCTGATCTCACACCTAACATTCAAATGTATCCTTGGGCACGTGCTTATAAAATTGCAGATGAGTTAAAAAACACCTTTATATACAGCCTTGCACGCACTGTAGAGCGAGAAAATAAATTTTATTGGATTGGACCAGTTGGACGATTTGAGCTGGGCTTTATCGGCCTATCAGAGCGTGATGATCTTATTATAAATAATACTGAACAAGCAAAAGTGTATAAAATTGCAATGCAACGCAATGACTTTTCAACACAAACCCTCACGAAACTTGGATTTGAAGTTGTTTTAACCTCTGATATTCAAAAATCATACTCTTTACTATTAGCTAAAAAAGTAGATTTAATAGTAGACGATCCATTATATATGCAGCAGATGAGCGACTATTTAAAGCTTGAACCAGCACACTTAAAGTTTATTTATAAAATAGATGAGCTAACAATTGATGCTTATTTAGCTGCGAATAAAAAAACAGATATGCATTTAATAGAAGCACTGCAAGCTGCATTTTTAAAAATAAAGCAAAATAAAGGGCTGCCTTATGAAAGATAAATCATTGAAGGTAAGTATGCTTATAGGCGGCAAAATCATCTTTCATTTTTAACTTTTTATATTCTTTGTTAAATCGCTTTATGACACGCACAACTACTTACTTATTAAATGCGATGCAATTGCTAGCAAGCGCACAAAGATATAATTTTTACAGCCTTTCAGCACCTTCCCCACTTTATAGTCAAAGGTTCCAGCTGATGCATTATTGTCATTATGAGCCCAAAATTAGATCTATTTTTCTTTTTAAAAACAAATCCATATATTGTTTTCGCCTCCAAACATTAGTAAGTTTTTACCCGCTTTAAAACCAATTTTATATACGCCTAGAACTGAATTTTTTTTCGGCTTAAAATTTAGATCACATACTTAATGGAATTGGTATAACTTGCTTATTAGCTTTGAGCTTATAAAAGAAGGTTTTACTAGATGCTAGCGGCTGACCCCAATTAAATAGAGGGTCACGTTCGATGTTTTTAATTATTGAAACAATGCCAAAGTAAGGGGCTTTTAAACTAAGTTATAAGCACGCTTCCAAAGTAGCAATTTAAACTCGCAGGTTATATCAATAGCTGTGCAAATACCTTTTACAATATTGAGAGTACTACTAACAAGCTGATCTTTGTCGTTTTGAATTTGTTGTTTTGAAATTATAAGGGAGAAATGTTCGGTATAAATTACAAGCTTAAACTCACTTGCATTAGCGCAATGACTTAGAAGAATAGAAAAACGAATATTAGGAGGGCTAAATAATAGCAATATCATTTAGTTAATTTACATTGATAATGGGCGTTGCTTGGTTTGAGTCAAATTTCAGACACAAAAAAAGCGCCTTAAGCGCTTTTTTTTCATTTTACTTAAAAAGTAAAATTATACAGCTGTGATGTTATCAGCTTGTGGACCTTTTTGACCTTGTGAAAGAGTAAACTCTACACGTTGGCCTTCAGCTAAAGTTTTGAAACCTTCGCTTTTGATTGCTGAGAAATGTGCGAAAACGTCTGGGCCATTTTCTTGCTCGATGAAACCAAAACCTTTAGACTCGTTAAACCACTTAACTGTACCTGATACGATGTTAGACATTGTAATATCCTGAAATAAAAATAAAAATATGCTCATAAGAGCGGGTGTAGCAAAAAATGAGATGGTACTTTAAAAACTTCAGGACGGTACTACAAGTATTACTTATATCGAAATGGAGATTTATAGCTTACATGCTTTCTTTCTAGCTGCGGCCCACTATATAGAGTTTAAATAATATGTCAAGTACCTATCTATAATCAGAATGATAAACAACCAAAACAGCTATCATTGGTTATTAAAATTCAAATTCTAATGCGAGCCTAAAACTATGGTTTTTTTCTGATTGGCTTATCTCAGTGATGAAACCCGCTTCCCATTTTAATTGCTTTTGCCCATCAAAGCGCTGTAAACCTATAAAGCCAGGCCCTATACCAATAAAGTCTTCACCTAGGTAAACCTCTATAGAAGGCTGGAAAGCAGAGCGATATCGATAGCGATATTGTGCTCTAAACTCACTTTCCCATTCGTTTTTAATGTCTTGCCCCCACTCATAAACCAAAAAAGCATTTAGCGTAAGACTTGTTTTTCCAAATTCTTTTTCGATCACAAAACCCGAGGTTGCCTCATACACATCTTCGTTATGTTTTTTTTCAAGCTCAAATAACGCGCCCCAATCAGCCCATAATTTACCTTGTTCAATTAATTGCCAACGTAGCTCAAGCTCATAAGCTTCTAATCCAAAATCGCCGTTATCGTCTCGCTCACCAACTAAATAGCCTTCGAGTGCCATTGTATCGTTAATAGCACCGCCACCACCCAAACGCTGCGCTAGTATGTTGCCACTATCAGTTTGATGCGACACTAATCGCCACTCAAATTCACGCTCAAAAGGCAAAACATAGGGGTGATATACCTTATCAACAACAATACCGTCAGCATTCGCTTGGGTTGGAAGTAACAACACACAAAAAACGGTAAAACTAAGCGCGAAATATAGGTTGAGTGCTTTCATACACGTTCCTTAGTTATTGAAGCCGGAATAACATAACAAAGTAATAAAAATAACACGCTGCTTGTACTATATATAAGTACACTCATTAAATCAGGAGTGGCCTCGTAACCAACAAGCGCACGCAGTACGCGCCCTAGTTCAGAATTTTCACTTAGCACATCACGTAAATCCCACACTGTTGAGGTGTTTGTAATTAAATCTATTTGGCTTGCCAAATCCAGTGCAACTAATAACTTAGCCGCGCTGTTAAAAGCAAGCAAAGTAAAAAGCGGATACATACCAAAGCTGTACTTAATTGTATTCATTAAAAAGTACAGCAATACGCTAAAACTTAAGCAAATTCCACTGCCTAATAAAGTGCCAATAAATAAGCTTTGCCCTGCATCACTATTTTGCCAAAAACTGGTGAGGTAAATAATATAATGGCTTAAATACAATGTTACTGTACTGATAACTGCGATATAAAATGCCGCTGACTTTTGCTTTAGTGCAAATACCAACACAGCAATAAATATAGTAATACATAGCCCTATTTGTGAGTACTCTAACCCTTGGTGTTCAAACCACTGGCTCACCCATGATGCGCTTTGCATGTACAAAAACGACATTACCGCGCCAATTAACACAGCAGAGCATATTCGCAAAGAGCTCTGTTTTTTAAATACTTGTAATAGCACTAATAAAATAGCCACAGGTAGTAATTGATTAAGGCTCATGACTAAACTAGTTATTAACATGCTGAGCCTCTTCATCGCCAACTATTACAACGCCCCTTGCTGTATTTGGCGAAAACTCACCAAAAAACTCGTAATGCCCTTTACTTAGCGGTCCTATATAAATAATGCTTTTACGGTTTGGGTAGAGTACTTTTTCTCTGTTTAGATCAAAGCTATCAAACTCTTCTGGTGTGCTGTCTTGGTTTTCTATTAATAGTTTTACTTTTTTATTCACGGGAATTGTAATTTGTGAGGGATAGAACAAGTGATCTTTTAAAATAATAAGGTACTCTTTACTCACCGCGTTAAACGATAAAAACAGTAAACAACAAAGGCATTGATTGAATAAACGTTTAGTCACTTTTTACTCCTGTAAAAGTAACCTTAACGGTTAGTCCACCTAAACGACTATTCGCTAAATGAATCTTTGCGTCATAAATAGCAATTATGTGTTGAACAATCGCCATACCTAAACCGGCACCTTGCTCGCCTGATGGATGCTGATCGCCCCCTACGCGATAAAAGCGATTAAATATTCGGTCTTTTTGCTCTTCAGTCATGCCTGTACCAGAATCATCTATTTGCCAACTATAGTCATTATTACTTGATGCTAATTTAATTATAATTTGACCGTTACTAGGTGTGTATTTAATCGCATTACTGAGCAAGTTAGCGATGAGTGTGGTTAATGTAAACTCATCACCATTAATTACAAAATCATCACCTTCGAGGCTAATCGTTTGGTTTTTTTCGTCTATTTTATCGTATTGCTCCGATACAACTTGCTGAGTAATCGCTAGCAATGACTGCTCGCTAAACTGCTTTTGCCACTGTTCTGGCTGAGTGCGCCCTAAAATTAGCATTTGTTCAACAATATTACTTAAGCGATTAATGCCTTGTGACATTGCTTGTAATTCTTGATTATTTTGCGAGTTACTTTGCTTATTAGCTAAATTATGTACATTAATTTTTAAGCTACTGAGCGGGGTACGTAATTCGTGAGCTGCATCTGAGGCAAAAAAGCGCTCTCGTAAGTAAGCGGTTTCTACGCGTTTAAATAAGTCGTTTAAACGATTAATAACCGGTTTAATTTCTTCGTCGGTTACTTGCCAGTTAATTGGCGTAAAATCGTTTGCTTGGCGAGAAGCCAACTGCCTAGATAGTCGGGTAAGAGGGGCTAATGCGTATTTAACAAAAAAGCTTATAAAAATAGCAAGCAGGGGAACTGCCCATAACATAGGTAACATTGCCGATAAAATAACGGCTTCAGCTAATTCAAACCGCTTTGCTATAGGTTCAGCAATGATGACTTTACGAGTATTTTTGCTCATTACAAACACTCGCATACGCTGCCCTGCTAAATTTGCAGTTTGAAAGCCCTCGCTAAAACTAATTTGGTTATTTGTTAAACTAGATGAACCACTAAGTAAATGATTATTTTGCCAAATTTGATACAATAACTGAGCACTATTATTACTTACTTGCGCTGCATTTGTGGTTAGTGCCAATGGTTGTTCAATTAAAACGCCAGCCACTATTTTAAGCTCATTATCAAGCAAGTTTTCGCCGTGGTGCATGCTTTTTTGATAGCCTTTTACTAATGCTAAAAAACAAGTAAGCACCATCATTGAAAGTAAAATTAAGGTCAGACGTTTACGAATAGACATTTTCAACCTCGAAAAACAAACACACTCTAACGCTTACCAACCACGTAGCCAATGCCACGTAAGGTTTTAATAAAATCGCTAGGGAATTTTTTACGAAGATGATGAATATGCACCTCTATGGCATTAGAGCCAACTTCTTCACCCCATTGGTAAAGTTTGTTTTCGAGTTGTTGTTTTGATTGCACCCTTCCCTGATTTTCCATCAGCGCTTTTAAAAGCATGTACTCTTTTCGTGGTAGCGTAAGTGATTGCCCACTTAGTGTAACTGTATGAGCAGAAGTATCCATTACTACATCACTACAACGCAATAAGCTTGATTGCGTTTGGTTAATGCGCCGACTTGCTACACGTAAACGGGCAAATAACTCAGCGGGGTCAAACGGCTTTGCAAGGTAATCGTCTGCTCCCATATCAAGCCCTTGGACTTTGTCGTCAATACTGCCGCGAGCAGTTAAAATAACCACCGGAATAACTTTTTTTTGCGATTTAATATGCTTTAAAACTTGCGAACCATCGCCATCAGGTAATCCTAAATCGAGAATAACAAGCTCAATTTCACCACTAGAAAGGCACTCTAAGGCGTGCTTTACTGTACCACTATGCTCTACGCTGTAGCCCTCTTGACGCAAAGAGCGAATAAGCCCTTGCGCCACTAAATGATCGTCCTCAACGAGTAATAAATGCATTATGTGTTTATCTTTTTAGTTTTTTATCTACTTTTACCAATAGCTGGCTTATTGCTTGTTGACGATATTTATCTGCTTTTGCACGAGTATCACGAATGCCCGCGGCTTGTGCTACAAGTAGTCGTGCTTTAGCTTGTTTATAATCGCCTTCGTCATACAAATATTCACCGTATAAGTAATTAGTATCAATGCCTTCGAGATTAAAAGCGAGCGCTTGTTTAAATAATTTTTCAGCTTTGTCGTCATCACCAAAACCAATTGGCCAACCAGGTACTTTACTGTAAAGCGTTGCAAGGCTTGCGTAAGCTGACCCATTTAATGCAGTACCATCTATTGAGAGTGCATTTTCAAGTGACACTTTTGCCTCTTTTGCCAAACCAAGTGCACCCAAGCCCCCTTTTGCACCTGCAAAGCTAGCTAACACAATGCCATTCCAAATATGTGTTTGTGCTGAGCTTGGGTAGTTTTTAACAAATAACGCGCTTTGCTCACTTAGTTGCGTAAACGCGTCTATTTGCGCATCGTCTTCAAGTTCGTAGTTGGCAATTGCCCACTTTTGTTGAATTGAGGTTAAGTCTTGCGCTTCATCTGCCTGTACTGCGGTCGTAAATACAGCCGTTAATATTAAATATAATGCGAGTGTAAATTTATACATAATTTTGCCCTTGTGTGTGTTTGTTAACTTAAAAAGCGTTTGATTTTAGGAAGTTGTTTTGCAATAGCGTTATCAACAACGCTTGGGAATGCGCCATTTATGCGTGCAAATAATTTTTCAGGAAAACCAATAAAGCGCCTTGTTTGGTTCGAACTTATAAGTGCTAATAACTCTTGAGCAACTAATTCTGGCGAGTCCATTTTATTACCGAGCTCTTTATTCATTGCCCGCGCTTTACTGCTATTAATAGAGGTATCTGTTGCTCTTGGTGCTAAATAGGTCACTTTAACGCCTGAACCATTCAACTCACGCGATAACGCTTCTGTAAAACCACGTAAACCAAATTTACTGGCGCAATAAAGTGTTTGAAACGGGTAACCAATACTGCCAAACGATGATCCCACGTTAACAATGGTGCCTTTGGTATATTGTAACTGCCCTAAAAATAGTTGGCATAATTTAATAGGTACCGACAAATTAGTAGTCAGCATATTATCTATTTGCTCATTACTTGTGTGCTCAAGGCTTTGCATCGTATTTACGCCAGCGTTATTAATAAGTAATTTAACGCCACCGAGTTGCTTGGCTTTTATGGCTAAGTTAATGCGTGTTGTATCGTCGGTTAAATCGCCAGTAAATGTTTCACTGTCTGGGCATTCACGGCTCAGTTTTTCAAGAGCTTGCGTATTACGCCCTACAAGCAGTAACGTCCACCCTTTTGCATATAGGGCTTTAGCAATTGCTTGCCCTATTCCGCCTGTTGCACCAGTTAGCACACATAAAGAGCTGCTCATGCCGATTTGCCTTGTGCACTTGCTTTAAAAAACGGTTCATCATCGAGTCCACGAAATATATCGCCGTATAAACGATAAAAGCGCTTTGCACCATGAAGTATGGCTTCTTGATCCGCCTCATCTGTTATTTGGTTCATCAGGTTTTCAAAAAACTTTACATGCTCTATATCAAGTGCGCCGTGAGAGGTTAAATAACTAAATGCTTTTTTAGGTAAGCCCACAGCATTAGCAATGTTTGAAGCCGCGCCATCAGCAAGCGCTATCGAAGTACCTTCAAGTACATGCACCATGCCAAAAAAGCTCAATGGATTTTTACGTGCAATGGAGTCGTACGCATACGACACCATCATCTCGGTAGCAAATTGTGGCTGACTGCACCGCACTGCTTCTTTATTAAAACCACAGGCTGCAATATCGTTAAGTATCCACTCTTGATGGCCTATTTCTTCTTCAATGTATTCTGCGACCGCTTCGCGCAGCCATTCTTGATCGTCAGTTAATCGTGCACCAACTGACATCATTAATGGCACGGTGTGCTTAACATGGTGATACGCTTGTGCTAAAAACGAGGCGTATTCTTCAAGTGATGCTTCGCCTTTAAAAACACGCTGAATAATAGGTGCTGCAAGCAGATAGTTTTGCTCTTGTTTAGTTTGCTCTTTAAGGGTGTTAAAAAAATCACTCATTAATTACTTCTCCAAGTCGGTAAAATTGCTCAAACACAGCATGATACTGCTTACTTATGGCATCTCGTTTTGGGCGATTATTTGTGGTTAATAATCCTTGTTGCACACTTAATGGGGCAGTTAAACGATGCCATTTTTGAATTCGTGCATAGTCGGGTAGTTGTTTATTAATTGCGTTAATGTATTGCGCTAACGCTGGGTTACTTAGCTTTGAATCGGCATAAATAATGGCGGTTAAAAAAGGTCGACCTTCACCAAACACAACCGCTTGTAAAATACCGCTTTGACTTAGTAATAGTGATTCAGGCCACTCGGCACTAATGTTGCGCCCCATACTGGTAATAATTAGGTTTTTTAAGCGGCCTTTAATAAATAAGGTATTTTGATGCTGATCGACCAGATCGCCGGTTGCATACCACTGGTTTTTGTCGTGAGGTTGATGATTTAAGTAACCTAAAAACAAATCGCCTTTTATAAAAAGCTGGCCATTTTCAATTTTGGTTTGAATATGAGGTAACACAGAGCCTGCACTGTGAAGGTTATCGTTTGTGGGCGTATTTAAACTAACTACAGATGCCGCCTCAGAAAGTCCATAACCTTGGTACACCGGTAAGTTTAAGCTACGCGCTTTAACTATTAGCATTTCGCTGACAAGCGCACCACCTACTGCAATAAACTGTAACGAACTAGGCGGTTGCCACCCTTGCTCTGCAAAAGCGACTAAGCATGCTAATAGTTCAGGCACTAAAATAAGCGTATTTGGCTTAACTTTATCAATAGCAGCTATAAGCTGTGCGGGCTGTTTTAATGTAGTTCCAACAAAGCCTAATTCATTTAATGGCATTAAATGTACTGTACCGCCACTTTTTAAAGGGGCATACACACCGGCTATATTTTCAAGCAATACAGCAAGCGGCAATAAACATAAATGAACAGGGTTTTTAATATTAATTTTATCGCACAGCGATTGCGCTACCTGCATTTGGCTCTTTGTAGATAAACACACGCCTTTTGGTTGCCCAGTCGATCCTGATGTAAACGTTACTTTTTGAGTTTCTGGAAAATAACTGACGGGTTTAGCTGCAACAATTTCGTAAATATATAATGTGTAACACTCAAATAAATTGATTGATGCGGTCGGCTCCCCAAATAAAGGGTTTAGCGTGTCGCTCATAAATACATTAGCGCCGCATTGCGCTAGTACATATTGAGTTTGTTGTTCACTAAAAAAGTGAGCAATTGGCACAGCCACTTTATTAGAAACCGCAGTAGCGGCATCAATAACAAGCCAAGCTGGCGTATTATCGAGCTTATAAGCGACACATTTGCCGTTAAAGCTTTGTAGTATTTTTACTACTTTTTGTATTTGCTGGTTAAACTCATCACCGTTAATTTCACGTGTTAGATCTTTATTATGGGCAATAATTAATGGCGATACTGAATGAGTATTATAGTAGTTCATACATTCACCAATGCGTTTACCAAAGAATTGATATTTGAGTGGTTTTGCTGCATCAAACTATAAAGCATTGGGGTATTTAATACTTGTTGGTGAGCTTGCTCTAGGCTCACAATGCATACTGTTGGTTGGTTGGCGTAATAGCTGCCCCACTTTAATGGGTTCTCAACTACAAAACTGCTCGCAAGTGCAATTTCGGTACACGTAACACCAAGTAAGCGCAATAAAGCACGCACTTTGTTGGTTGCACAAAACACTAAATGTTTTGCCCCCACACTTTGCAGAGCTTCGTTAACAATAATAAAATGTGCAAGTGTTGCTCTTCGATTTGTAGAGCAGAGATTACCAAGTTCAAAAATTTTATTGCGAGAAATACTTTCATCTAAAAAATCTTCAACGGGTGATGCTAAATATTGCTCAATAAACAATGGCGAAGTTGCTTGCCTTAGCCCTAACGTGCACTTTCCTTGCTCGGTAACGTATTGGCAAAGTAGTGGCATAAAAGAAGTAAGCTTAGCGTTATACGCAACTAAAAAACCTTCTTTCACTGTATTTTCGAGATTTTTTCGATGCACATCATCAATACGAGCACTAATAAACTGACTGTTATTTTGTGTTAAATCTAATGATGTAGAAGTGTGGGCTAATTGCATAAGCTCGCTCATTTAAACCTGTTTATATTTCAGGGTTTAAACTTAACGAGTGAAACTTAAAGAAAACTTAAGAAATTTAATTTAAATGAAAAAGCGTCTTAAGTATTAAATCGCGAGGGCCTAGGCAAGCTAAATAGATCAGAATTCAACTAACTAACAAATTGCTATAACAAAACTTCTTTTTTAAATTAAACTTAGGTTAATTATTACCCTAGGGCCTATTTATCTTTCGAGGTTAAATTTGCAGCAGCATGTTTGGTTTTTAGGCAAGGCAGAGCCTATGTAGTGTGGTTATTCCCCATTAATGGGCGATAACGCAGCATAAATACCAAACATGCGCTGCCCTCTGGGTTCTTTCTAGGGACGATTAACTCTTTGTTGCCTGCATGGATGTAGGTAAGGGGCGTGAGCAGGACGCGGAAGCTTTGCTCGGTTTTTACTTATTCTTACATGGATGTAAGCCAGTAGGGTAACGCAGGAGCAGTTACCGAGCCCACTAGGTTACAAACCTCGCGCCGCGATTAAATCGCCCCTAGATAGAACAATTTTTAATCCTGAAAGGTCAACAGGCCCTAGCAGCTTTGTATGCATCACGTTAGTATAGTGTTCTACTTAAGTTACATAACGATAATTACATGAGCATAAAAACAAACGCGTTAATTTACTTTTTAGCTTTTTGCAGCGGCTTTTGCATAATGGGCATTGAGCTTTTAGGTGGGAGGATTCTTGCCCCCTTTTTTGGCAGTAGCGTGCATATTTGGGGCAGTATAATTACTGTGTTTATGCTTAGTTTATCTTTTGGGTATTTACTTGGTGGTAAACTCAGCACTAAAAATGCATCCCTTACCAAATATGGTTTAATATTTTTAATTGCCAGCATTATGGTTGTTCCTATTACATTATTTTCGCAGCCTATAATGGAATTTATATTTACCCATATTGAAGATAGCCGCTACGGCTCACTCTTAGCGTCAACTGCTTTATTTTTTATACCTACCGTTATTTTAGGCATGATCTCGCCCTACTCTGTGCGCTTACTGGTAACAGATAGCGATAAAAGCGGCCAAGTTGCTGGGCGTTTATACTTTGTAAGTACGCTTGGCAGTGCCCTGGGTACTATTATTACCTCGTTTTACTTTGTGCTCGCGTTTGACGTAAATACAATTATTAGCGCCTTTGCTTTAACACTTGGGGCACTGGGTTTAGTCGCGATTGTTATTAATACCTTGGTTAATAATAAGGGGCTTGCTCATGCTTAAATATTTGCTACTGCCATTAATTGTGTTTTCAGGTTCTGCGTTTAGTAACGTTATTCATGAAGAACGCTCGCTTTATCGCAATATTATTGTTGAAGAAACGAGCGACTTACGTTGCCTTAAATTTAATACTAAAAGTAGCCAAACAAGCCAAAGTTGCATGTATAAAAGCAATCCCGACAAACTTGTTTTTAATTACACAAAATTGACGTTTGCGAGCCTTTTAGTAACCGACAACCCTAAAAGTGTACTTATTATAGGATTAGGTGGCGGTACGCTTTCTAATGTTATTCATGAGCTATACCCCACTGCAAATATTCATAATGTTGAAATAGATCCTGCAGTAACTAAAGTTGCACGCGATTACTTTAACTTTATAGAAAACGACTTAGTGACATCAAGCGTGCAAGATGGCCGTATTTTTATAAAGCGCGCCGCTATTAAAAAGCAAAAGTACGATTGGATTATTTTGGATGCGTTTAACGGTGACTATATTCCGGAGCATTTGCTCACTAAAGAGTTTTTTGAAGAAGTACAAAGCGTATTAGCCGATGGTGGCGTTATTGCCGCAAATACGTTTTCAAGTAGTAAACTTTATGAGCATGAGTCGGCAACTTACCACGCTGTATTTGGCGACTTTATAAATGTAAGCCGCGAAAATCGCAGCAACCGTATTATTTTAGCGGGACTTAAATCAATACCGAGCGAAGCGCAAATTAACACGCGTGTTAATGCTCTCGCCCCTAAATTAGTAAAATACGGTGTAGATATAAAAGCGATTAGCCAACTTATGCACTTTACTAAAGACGGCCAAGATTGGCCTGCAGATACAAAAGTACTTACCGATCAATACTCCCCAGCTAATTTACTTAACTTTTAAAACTCCCTAAACCTCACCATTTTTTTACAGGTGAGGTTTAGCAAATATTTTGCCACTTCTCGCACTTACGCATATTTACTTAGCTTGCTAAGTAATGATAAAATAGTTAGCTTGCTAACTATGTTGGGATGGCTATGCCTACACAAAAACCTTTTCACGAGACGCTCGATTTAACCGTTATCGGTAATATGGGCCGAGTTCATCGCTTATGCCGCGAAGCAGTAACCATTGCTGTTGAGCCTTTGGGGCTTACTCAGTCGCGCTGGACTGCACTAATGCATATAAATATGCGTGGTGAGGGACTAACACAACTTGAACTTGCTAATAGCTTAGGGATAGAAATGCCTTCACTGACTCGCACGCTTAAGCAATTAGAGGAGCAATCGTTAATCGTTCGCCGTGTAGACAAACATGATAAGCGCAGTAAAAGACTCTATTTTACTGAGCAAAGTGATGCCATTTTACATTCATTGCAAGAGACCATTTCCGATATAAAAAATCAGTTATACAGCGGTTTATCTGTTGAGCAGCTAGATGCCATTGCATTTGGTTTGATCAAAATAGAGCAAAACGCCCTTAAATGTATTCAAGTTAATAAGTAAGGCTAAAAATGACACCGGATCAAAAGTTTGCACGCTATGTAAGGTTTTCTCTCATAGGGTTTATCTTAGTATTTATTTACTATTTAGTGGCCGATATGGTTTTACCTGTGACACCACAGGCACGTGTATACCACCCTGTTGTGCAAATATCACCGCAAATTAGTGGCCGAGTCACTAGTGTGCAAGTTAATAATAACCAACCAGTTAAAGCGGGCGATATATTATTTAGTATCGATGAAGGCCCATATAATTTAGCCAAAGAGCAAGCTCAACTCGCGCTTGATGATGCCAAATTACAAAATAAGCGTCTTGATACCAATGTTAAAGCCCTTGAAGCACAAATTAGTGCTGCAAATGCTAAGCAGCATGAGCAAAAGCTATTAAAAAGCAGAGGCGAAAAACTCTATACTCAAAAGTCTATATCGGAGCAAGAGCTTGAAAGCATTCGTGCTAACTTTGAAGCCAGTAAAGCAAATGTTGCGGCTCTAGAAGCGCAGTTAGCTGAAGCAGTTTTAGCTAGAGGTGACTCAGGTAATAAAAACTTAGCTATGCGTCATGCTGCTAACCAGTTAGCGCAGGCTGAGTTAAATTTATCCTACACGCAAGTACGTGCACTAAGTGACGGCGTAGTTGCTAACTTACAGTTATTAGACGGCGCGTATGCTGTTGCAGGTAGCCCATTATTAGCTATTGTCGCTAAAAAAGCCGATTTAGTTGCCGACTTTAGAGAAAAGTCACTCTCAAATATGAAGCAAGGCACTCAAGCGCGCGTAGTATTTGATAGCCGCCCAGGTGAAGTTTACGACGCAATACTAGAAACATTTGAAGCAGGTGTTAGCAACGGTCAACTTAGTGCAAATGGTTTACTAAGTACAACAGAAACCAGCAATCGTTGGGTACGCGATGCACAGCGTCAACGCATTCATTTAAAGCTCGTAAATCATCAAGACTTAATAGCAAACATGCCGAGCGGGTCACGTGCAACAGTACAATTATTACCAGAATCGACAATTGGGCAATGGTTTGGCTCTGCACAAATTAGGTTTATTAGCTGGTTACACTACATTTATTAATGGAGACTTTATGACTCAAATTGTTAGCCAAGGCCCACAATTAGACTCTAATGGCCTTCGCCAAGCACTACGCATTGCAGGTGGATGCACCCTTGGCTTTACTATTAGTAAATTAATGAACTGGCCAAATGGTATATTTTTTACCGTTTATCCTATGTTGATATTGGGCATGGTACCTACGTTAAGTCGTGGGCTTATAAATCAATTTATAGCATCTGCTGCATTTAGCGCGCTTATAGTGCTGATAATGCAGGGATTGTTTTCTCACTTACCAGTCGTTATGACATTATTAGTGTTTGGTGTTTTTTGCTTTTTATTTTACCAAATGAGTAGCGGTAGTGCCTTTTTATTTGGCGCTTTAGGCGTGATAAGCCTTTCTATTCAGCTGCATTTTTCGAGCTATGTTGATGAAGGAAGTAGTATTTATCCGTTAATTTTAACTAATGGTTTGGCTATATTTTTAACCGTTGTTATTGGAGCATTAATGCATGGCCTATTTCCTGATGTAACCGCAAGGCCCGGGCGAGTAATGCCAGCTAAAGCAAAAGAAAGTATTCGCCATGAGGTATTGTTATGCTCAACCGTGGCTACGCTCTCTTTTGTGGTTTTTCAGGTTCTTGATTTACAAGACTCAATATCTGCGCAGGCAGCTTCTGTGCTTATTTTGTTTTCATTATGCTGGAAAGCCGCAGGTATGGCTGGTTGGCAGCGAGCAATTGGAACGCTTATAGGGTGTAATGCAGCGTTACTATCGCAACTATTTTTGTATAGTCACTCTGATTTTTTACTTTTTCCGATGGCTATTTTATGGATACTTTCGTTTCTTTTTGCGCGTTTTCATATTTTAGGCGGAGGCATACCTGGTATTGGTTTTGGTGTGTTGACTACGTTTGGTATTTTATTTGGGAACTCACTCGGACCAGGCCAAGATCTTGTTTATAGCGCAATGTACCGGTTTAGCTCGGTATCGGTGGCTATAATATTAAGTTTGTGCATTGTGTATATTATGCACCATATACTTAATCGGTTTAGTGTAACTCGCCATCATACTTTTGATTAGGTAAATCTTGTTTTATAAAACTAAAGGCTGCAATTGCAGCCTTTTTTATAAGCTTAGTTAAGCTATTTTAATGATATAAATAAACTATAATTTTGTTTTAAATACTCACCAGCAGCTCTTTGTACACAATAAAGCTTTTAGTCTTTTTGGGTGATAAGGAGCGTAAGCACACCTGCTATAATCCCCCAAAAGGCAGACCCCACTGAAAGCAATGTTAAGTTAGATGCTGTTACTAAAAAAGTAACAATTGCGGCCTCCGTATATTTAGTACTGCTAAGGGCTTGCTGCAAACTATTAGCAATGGTGCCAAATAGCGCAATGCCCGCCAAAGCTAAAATAAGTGCCTGCGGTAAACTTGCTACCAACCCAACTAATGTAGCTGCGCGCAGCGCCATTAAAATATAAAATGCGCCCGCAGCTATACTCGCCCAATAACGTTTATCATGATTTTTATCCGCTTCATCACTCATACAAATAGCAGCAGTAATAGCAGCTAAATTAATAGAGTAAACTCCAAATGGGGCTGTGAATATATTCACAAAACCAGTCACGTTTAAAGTAGCCGATATTGGCGCTTTATATTTATGCGCTTTTAAAACAGCAATACCCGGTAAATTTTGCGAGGTCATGGTAACTATATAAAGTGGTAAACCTATGCTAATGCATGCTTGCAAGTGAAAAACGGGGTCAATATAAGCAAATTCGCTCATTTTCCAGTGCAGTGCGCTGGTATCAATATGGCCCATTTGCCAAGCGAGTAGTACACCTATAATAAGCACACTTAACATAGCAAAGCGGGCAAAAAAGCGTTTACCAATAAAGTACATAACAACCATTAAGCCAATCACTAAAGGCATGTCGTTCATAAAATTAAACACATCAATACCAAAGGTAACAAGTACGCCGGCCAACATGGCGCACGCAAGCTCACTTGGAATACGGTTCATTATTTTTTCAAACCAGCCCGTCACCCCCGACAAAAAAACGAGCAATGCACTGAGCATAAACGCGCCAATAGCCTCGTTTAAGTTATACCCTTGTGCACTTGAAATCAGTAATGCAGCCCCCGTGGTAGACCACGCAATTAAAACAGGCACTTTGTAATAGTACGACAAACCTATTGACGTTGTGCCCATCACTAAACCAAGCATTAAAATCCAACTAGCTACTAAATCAGGCGTGCCTCCAAGGGTTATCACCACCTGATAAATCAATGCAATGGAACTCGAAAAACCAATAATTACAGCCACAAGCCCTGCTGTAATTCGGTTAAGCAACTGATCAGACACCTTCATAAATCCCTCGTAATGCCATTTATGCAGCACACAACATACGTGCCCGATAAATGCATTGCAATTAGCGATTAGTTTACAAAGAGTGAAAAAAATTCACTTTTTATTTTTCATTGTAATTAACGTCAAAAAGTCACTTTTAACCATTGTATTTAACTAAACAAACAAGTACCCACAAACGCGCCAAAGGCCGCATAAACCCTACAAAAAACCAATACTAAAAAGAGTGAAAAACATACCAAAAATAAATATCCTTATATTTTATAAGGAATTATGAAATTTAGAATTAATTCTTTTCGGTTACATTTATTATCTTGATCTAATCCATTTAATAATATAAAACATAACAAACAGTTAACTAAAAACACTAAAAGAGAAACAAATGAAGAGATCTGTCGTCTTACTAATTGCTATACCATTATCGGCATTTGCAGTTTATGGGCTATTTTTTAATGCAGATGAAACGGGCGAACCTATCGCGCCTGTTGCTATTGATTTTGTTCCTATTGATTTACAAAAAACGCGCAATACACATCCCCCGGCACCTATTGATATGAGTAAAGATCCAATTACCGTTAAACCTATTATTACCCCTGACAACAGCTTACCGTTTGAAGAATTTGATGCCGTAAATCGCCTATCCGACAAAGCAAAGCAAGTGCTTATAAACGCAAAAGTTTTACCTACCGACTTACATAACGAGGCCTATATTGAGTTTGATTTAAATTCTTTACAGGCGTTAGAGACTGGCGAAAATTTTGATTTAGCTATTCCGCAAACAGCCGAAACATTCACCGCAGAAGTGACTAATGTGGTTGAGTCTGAAAATGGCGATAAGAGCATATTTGGCAAAATAGTGGGTGTTGATGGCCGCATGCATAATACCGTTTTAACGGTAGGTAAAGATGCCGTATATGGTCAATTTACTGCGCCTTCTGGCAATTATGTATTCGAAAGTAAAGGTAAGTACGGATGGATTGCAGCAAAACGCGATTTATATAAAAGCCACATAGAGCATGATGTAACCGCACCAAAACCCAAATCAGATAAAAGCATCGATATATTTGCACCAAAAATTGATGGCTAACCAATAATCAAAATATAAAAAACAACTAAAGCCGCACTATAGGGCAGCTTTAGTGTGTCTGCTTTTTATGAGATCAACCAAGTTAAAAACAAGTTCCAACCACAACAAGAGTAAGGAAATACAATAATGAAAAAAGTAATCACAACAACCGCACTGGCTGCGGCATTATGTGCAGCAAGTGTTGCACAAGCAGAAACAATCGATATCGGTATTTTATATACCGACCAATCAGCTGCTGCAACTAGCAATATTGACACTAAAATAAATCAACTAATTGCTTTTAGTAATCAGGTATATAGCCAAAATGGCGTTGATATAACACTACGCTTAGCTGGCAAACAAAACTTAGGTGACTATGCAGTAACGCCGTCTGAGGATTGGTTAGATTCGGTTACAAATAGCAGCTACGTAGATGGTTTACGCAGCGATTGGAAAGCCGACATGATTGCCGTATTAGGTACTGGTCAAAGTGCTGGCAATGGGCTTATTTCATGTGGTTTAGCATGGGTTGGCCAAGGCACTAATGGCAATCTATACAGCTCAATGAGCAGCCGTATGTACTCAATCACTGCAATTGATTGTGGTGCAACTACATTTGTACACGAACTTGGTCATAACCAAGGTTTAGCGCATTCACGCAAACAAGGTGATACGTCTGGCGGTGTATATGTAGATGGCATGGGTCACGGCGTACAAAACGAGTTTGCAAGTATAATGGCTTACCCGCACGTTTACGGTAGCGCTACTCAGTACGATTACTTCTCTAACCCTGGCTGGAGCGTAAACGGTATTGCATTTGGTATTACAAACCAAGCGCATGCAATTCGCACAGTTACTGCTACAAAAACAAGTATTGCTAACTTTAAATAAGCTGCCCAATAAAAAAGTGGGCTAAATAGCCCACTTTATAGTTTTAACATGTTCTTCCCTGCAGAGCGCTTACGCGCTCTTTTAGATTAAGCTAATGCACAACGATTTTTTGCTTAATTGCTGGCATTAATGTTTTACCATTGCCGTCTACTTTGTTTAACAATTTAAGTCCCATCACTTTTGCAAGTACTGGGTAAATATCAAGGTTATTTACTTCTTTAAGGCTTACACCTTGTTTAAATGCAGGGCCTACAGCAATAAATGATGCTGCCATATCCTCGGTATATGCATAACCGTGAGTCCCTAAATAGGTTGGTTTTTTACCATTGGTAAATACCGCTGGCGCTGTAGTTTGCACCACAATATCGCCTACGCGAGTGCCTTTATTGTAATGATACGCTGCTAATTGCTCGTCAGTTAATACTGTATAACGACCGTTTGACGCATCTCGTAAACGTGCTTTGTAACCTTCAATATCAGCGTTTTTAGCATCCGGTTGGGTATAAATAAGTAAACGTGGGCCAGTATTTTTAACTAAAAAGTTTTCATCTTGAGGCAGTGTGGTTACATCAATGCTTTTATCTGGATCTATACTCGCCATACCATGATCCGAGACAATAACTAAGTTTACCTCTTGCTCTAATTTACTTAAGCGAGTTTGTAATTGCCCCATTAATTCATCAAGCTGTTTAACTGCATCACGCGTTTGTGGTGCGTCTGGCCCAAATTCATGGCCCATGCTATCAACTAGCGAAAAGTAACTCGCAATAAAACGTGGGCGCTGTGCTTTTGGTAAGCTTAACCACTGAATAATTTGATCAACACGGCTTTGGTAATCGCTGTATTTAGAATAGTGATAAAAGTAATCTGGTGTCATGCCGTTAAATAATGCATCTGACTCAGGCCAAAAATAAGTAGCCGATTTAAGTCCCTGCATTTTGGCTAAATTCCAAAGCGGAATACCCTTTACCCATGTGCTATCGCCCAATGCTTTGCCCATGCTGTAACAGTCGTTTTTACGCGCTTTATCACAAAAGCTATTATCAACAATGCCATGGTTTACTGGCAGTAAGCCCGTAATAATAGAAATATGGTTAGGAAACGTTTTAGTTGGATAAACAGGTATTAGCTTTTGTGCGCGAACACCGCGCTCGGCCATTGCTTTTAAATTTGGCGCGCCGTGTTTTTCAATATAATCCCAACGCAAGCCATCAATTGATACAAGCACCACAGTTTGCTCTTTTGCAGCAAATGCGCTGTTCATTCCTAACATTAGGCAAATTGATACTGCCTTTAAAATCCACTGTTTCATTATAAACACCTATAAATGCACAACAATTACTCAAAAAATTATTTTAAAGCAAGTTGTTACTTTATGATACAAACTGATAGATTAAACCCTGTATATTAAAGACAAATGACTATGTGCTAAAAACTATGCCAGTCATCAATTGTAAAAAAGGACAAGTATAAAGATGACCATAGATTTTAGTAAAAAAATAACGCCAGCACGAATGTACCGCACAACCTCTAACTTACAGATGGCGCTAGAAAGCGACCGTGGCCGTATTATTAACAGTGCCGCTATTCGCAGGCTGCAGCAAAAAACACAAGTGTTTCCGCTTGAGCGTAACGCAGCTGTTCGTTCGCGCTTAACTCACTCGCTTGAGGTACAACAGGTTGGTCGTTTTATAGTGCAACGTATTTTTGCTAATTTAAGCTACCAACAGCAAAAAGATTACGGCTTAACCGACCTAGAACGCCCGCTAGAAAGCTTAGTAGAAATGGCCTGCCTAATGCACGACATAGGCAACCCACCGTTTGGGCATTTTGGCGAAGCGGCTATTAACCACTGGTTTAATAACAACCTAGCAAGCGTAACACCCGAGCGCTGTAAAGAACCAAACACCGGTATAGGTGTTGTTTTTAAACACCTTGCGCTTGATATTTGTAACTTTGAGGGCAACGCTCAAGGCATACGTATAATTCATTCTTTGCAAACGCTTAATTTAACCTACAGCCAAAGTGCTGGTATTTTAAAATACACTCGCCCTGCTGGGCTTGATGTAAAAGACATACCCCAAAATAAAAACTACTTAATGAAAAAAGTGGGTTACTACTACAGCGAAAAAAACTTTGTTGAAGCGCTACAAAAAGAGCTCACTATTGAGCCTTACTGCCGCCATCCTGCAAGTTACATAATGGAAGCCGCCGACGACATTTCGTATTGCCTAGCCGACATAGAAGACGCCGTAGAAAAAGACATAATAAGCACTGAGTTGCTGTGCGAAAAACTTAAAAGTAGTTACAAAAAAGTATTAATAAACCTGTTAATCGACGACGCTCAACATCAAAATTTTGTAGACAAAGCAGTAGACTACGCACTAGAGCGTGCACAAGCACAACCCTATAATTTTAATAGTGAATTTTTTATATACTTGCGGGTTGCATTGCTACATCCGCTAGTAAATCACGCCGCAAAACGCTTTATCGAAAATATAGAACCTATTTATCATGGCGATTTTAACCAAGCGCTTTTAGAAGATAGAAGCCATCTACATGCAGTAACTAAAACACTAAAGCAGGTAGCGCTTGAGCATGTATTTTCAAACAAAGAAGTCGAAAAATTAGAGCTACAAGGGTATCGCATAATTAATGGTTTGCTCGATTGCTATAAACCATTACTGCTACTAAACAAGGATGACTTTAAGCGTGCACTAAATGGCGATTCACGTTTATTAATAGAGTCGCGACTTGTTAAAAAGCTCTCTAAAAAGCACTTAAATAGTTACCAACACGCAATAGATGCGATGCAAGAAGAGCCCGATCACTTTGCGGCATACGAGTTTTATTATCGTTGTAGATTAATCCAAGATTATATAAGCGGTATGACCGACCAATTTGCTTACGATGAATATCGCAGCCTTATGGTTATTGATTAGTTGTATTACTCTGGATAATTTTTAATTTTGCGCTTAAAATCAAACTATTAATATTTAAGCGCGCATAACTTCATGATATCAAAACTAATTAGATTTACCCTTTGCTTTGCCTTATTTTATAGTGCGCAAAGTGCTGCATACAACGAAGCTATGTGCATTTTAATTAAACAAGAAATACAGCAAAATAGTAATAATAAAGCGAGTCAAAAATATCGTAAAGCTGCGCGTGATTACAAAAATAACTGTAATAAGCCAAAAGAAATTCAAGCACAACCTAAGCCCCAAATAATAGAGCCTGAACCGACTATTATTACTCAGCCACAACCTAAAATTGTTGAACCTGCCCCTGTAATTAAACCCACTGAAGAAGCTGTTAAAGAAAGCATCAACGAGCAAACCCTTAATTTAACTAATGATCAAAAACAACAAATAAACGATCAGCTAAATACCAACAGTAACGAAATAGTAATTGATGCAGAGCCAACAAAAGCAGCACCCGAGCAAGTAGTTACAGAGCAAAAAAACGAAGCTGTGATAGAGCAAGTAAAACCGGCAACGCCAGAGCAAAACGTTCAACCTACGCCTGAAAAGCCTGTACCTGTAAAACCAGCAGCTGTGTTAACTAAACCAGCGCCAGTAATTACGCCGCAACCTGTAGCGCAGAGCCCAAGCTCGTTACTTTTACCCACTTTAATACTTGTTATAGTGGTACTTATTGGCGCTATGATAGTCGTGCGCCTGCGCCGTGCAAAACAAAGCAAAGCGATGGCAGAACCGACTATAGCGGCTCCACCTAAAGTTAAATCAGAAAAAATTGCTACGTCAGCTAAACCTGAAACTAAAGCAACAAAGCCAGTACAAACAACAAAAGAGCCAGAGATTGAGCCTGTCGTCATCAACGAAGCAACTCAAAATAATAAAGCAGTTGAGAGCAGCGTAGCGACAAATGAAGAGTCAGTGGAACCTACTAACACAGCGCAAAATACTGATATTGAACATACAACAACGCAAATTTCAGATGAGCAAAACAACGTAGCTACACAAGTGAAAACAAGCGAAATTGAGCCTACACCGCTTAACTTAACTGATACTTTAGAGCAAACAAGTACCGCTACGTTTAACGAAGTAAAACAAAAACCTGAACCTAATACCGCCGAGTTTGAAGCCGCCGCCAAAACAACCTTAGAGCGCATTAAAAATGCCAGCAGCTTTAATGAGCCAGAGGTACGCGACTTTGACCCAGATGCAAAGCCAGTAAAAAAACAACGTAAGCACCATACAGCGCAAGTAACGGAATCTGCGCCAATAGAAGCTGAACATAACACTGTAGAGCCGGTTATTAGTACTCCCGAGCCAGTAACAGCGAGTGAGCCGGTTATAGATTTACACGCTCCAGAGCAAATATCTGACGCCCAATCGACTACGTATACAACCGAGCAAGACTTTAAAGAACCAGAGGTGCGTACATTTAACCCAGATGCACCATTACCTGGTGAAAAGCCGACGCCTAAAAAAGAAGACGCGATACCTGAGCAAGCACAAACAACACCGCTAGTTGATGAGCCAGTAATTGAGCCTAAAAAAGCGGACAGTAACAATCCATTTGCTAACTTATCGTTAGACTCAAGCTGGGATCCTGACTCGGCTGAAAAGCCCAAAATAGAAGAGAAAAAACGCGCGCCTAAATCGCAAGCATTAATAGATGCAGAAGAACGCGCTAAAAACATGCAAACCAAATAGTAAGTTTTAAAGTAGCGCCTCATATTTGAGGCGCAGTTTTAGTAACCAAATAATTAACTGCTTTTTTACCGTATTACTTACACTCTTATCCTATCCTAAAATGCGCCCTAGTAATTAGAAGCTTCACTCCTCGCGCAAACAAGCTCAGCGCCTAGTGCAATATTCAAGCTTAAGAGTCTTTTGTAAGCCTACAACTTGTTGACGCGATGGGTGCAGAGCATACATTTAACAGGTGGTATTTTTAGACTGGAGTTTACGGCTACGTTATCCGTAGCCTTAAATTAAAGTAACTTGGTCAACATGCCCTAATTAAAAGTCCTAGTTAACAGCCCTAGCGGTACGTTTATTTTTAAGCTTTAACCCGCCAATTAATAGCAGTGGCCCTATAAACATGGCAAGGCCATACACGCCACCGGTGACCGCGTATTCTGGTTTATTCAAAAAGCTAATAGCAATTAAAATAGCTAACGATGCATTTTGAATTCCAACCTCAATTGAAAGCGTCAGCGAATCAGTTAAATTTAATTTTGAACACTTAGCAATTAACCAACCAACAACCATTGAACCAATATTAAGTGCTATGCACGCCCAAAATACATCGTTAAATGAGCTAACTAATAAATCGCGCTCTTTTATTACGAGTGCTGCAATCATCATAAGCATAAAAAACAACGAGAAGCGTCTAAAAAACGGCTCTGCTTTAATGGCAAAATCACTTTTAAAGTGACGTAACCAAATGCCTATAGCAACTGGCACTAAGGTAATAAAAAATAGCCCTAATGAAGTAATTAAAATAGAGAAAGTAGCATCGTCTGCTGGGGCAAACTGGCTCATAGCAAAGCCAATAATAAACGGTGTGGTTATTATACTAATTGCGGTAGAGGCAGCGGTTAAACTTACCGAAAGCGCTAAATTAGCTTTAGCAAGCTGGCTTACTACATTTGACATAGTACCGCCTGGGCAGGCAGCTAATATCATTAAACCAATAGCTATAGGCGTTGGTAGGTTAAGTAAATAACACAGCCCTAATGCTAATAAAGGCATTGCTACAAGTTGGCCTATTAAACCCATAACAATGGCGAGCGGGCTTTTAAATAGACGAGTAAAATCGTTTGTTGTGAGCCCAAGACCCATACCAAACATAATAAGTGCAAGGGCGAGCGGAAGTATTACTTCAGTTAATATAGATGCATTCAAATTAGACAGCCTCGTTTGTTATTTTTTTTAATTGGAGTGTTAATTTTTAAGTTAACTGTATACCAATTCGCTTAATTAAGTGATCTATTTTGAGGATAGAAAAACGTGTTGATAGCTAGGCAAAAAATTCGCTATTTAGTTGTTCTAAATGAGAATTTTTTAACACAGGTAGCGACACGTTTAGCCCCGCAAAATGATTAAGTATTATTGCGGATTGGTATAACGCCCCTTTACAATAAATCCTAATGCTAGAAGCATTACTTATTTAAAATAGTAGCAATGCGTTTACCCAGTTCTGGAAGTACATCTTGCTCAAACCATGGATTCTTTTTAAGCCATATATTATTGCGCGGACTCGGATGTGGAAGCACTAAATAATTTGGCCAATACTCACGCCACGATTTTACTAACTCCGTAAGTGGCATTTTTTTAGTCTCCGGTAAATGATACGCCTGCGCGTATTTACCTAATACTATTGTCAGCTCAATATTTGGTAGTGCAGCCAATAATTGCTCGCGCCATGCTGGGGCACATTCTTTTCTCGGTGGTAAATCACCCGACTTCCCCCTACCCGGGTAGCAAAAGCCCATAGGTAAAATTGCTATATTATTAGCGTCGTAAAATTCATCACGTGTTAGCCCAAGCCATTCTCGTAGGCGGTTTCCGCTTGCATCGTTAAACGGCACGCCTGTTTCGTGAACTTTTATACCCGGTGCTTGGCCTGCGATTAAAATACGTGCGTTTGGGTTAAATTGTATTACAGGTCGAGCCCCTAAAGGTAAATGAGGATCACAGATCACGCATTTACTAACTTGGTCTATTAATTGGTGACTATTCATGTTTATTTGGCCTTAAATGCTTAATTTTCATCCTAAATGGCCATTTAGGATAAATGAGTTGGTAAAAAATCGGTTTATTTTATCTAAAATGGCGATTAGTTAGTAAAATCCTGATCTTTAAGCCTAAATGCCCTACAGCCCTTATAGTACCTAGTGTTCTTTCGCCCATACCGCAAATTCGTTACCACTTGGTTCTGTAAAGTGAAACCGACAACCGCCAGGAAACTCAAAAATAGGTTTTAATATTACTCCGCCAAATGTCTCTACTTTTTTAAAGGTTGCGTGTATGTCGTCGCTATAAAAAATAAGTAATGCTGCCCCATACTGAGTTAGTGATTTTAATGGAGCCTGAAAAATCCCACCATCTAACCCCTGCCCACTAAACGCCGTGTATTCTGGGCCGTAGTCAGTAAACTGCCAATTAAATACATGACTAAAAAAGGCCTTAGTTGCGGGTAAGTCGCATGCAGGAAACTCTACGTAATTTAGTTTTTCGTGATCGCTCATCGTTATTTCACTCTTTATTTTTACTCAGTTTATTAACCTTAAGCTTTACATGCAGCCTGTGCAATATCATTAAACAATAACAGATCAGTATTTTACTAAGTAATCTGAACTCTGGATAATAAATCTATCTCGAGCAGCTATTTTCAGCGCTAGAGAAAATAAATTTAAATATCACCATAATTCAATACGTATAAAACCTGTTAACCAAGGTTCAGGTTAAGTAAGAAGGATAATTTACTAAAAGTTAGCCGCCGTAAATGAGAATAGCTATCTTTTGTATTTGTAACATATATAATAGCGCCTTTGTTTTATCCTCAGCTTTAAATAAAGGGATTAATTAACTATGCAGGCACCTTTGCACAGTGCGCCATTCGATAAGGTTAACGTAATTGCGCTTATAGTAAAAAGCGTAAGCAGTTATCGAGTTTTGGTATTTTTACGTTTTTTTATTGCCATAATTGGTGGCTATGCCTTTACCTCTGCAAGTACTGCGTTATTAAGTTTTGTATTGCCAATAGCTAAGCAAGACGCTGTACTGTTTAGTGTTTCAATCAGCATTTTAATTTATGCCGTAGTATTTATTTATGCCTTTAGCGTTAAATCATTAAGAAAAATTTGGATCAGTATTTTACTAAGTACAGGTGCGTTTATCGGATTGCTTGTATTACTAAAGGGTTGGGTATGAAAGACAGCTTTTTCAGATCGATGACTTGGTTACACACTTGGGTAGGGTTACTCGTTTGTTGGTTATTATATTTAATATTTTTTGCAGGAACACTTAGCTTTTTTAGAGACGAAATAACGCTGTGGAATCAACCTGCCATACATAATGTACAAGCCCAAACACAGCGTATAGAAGCGCAAAAACAACAAATAATTACAGGGTTCGATTACTTAGCTAACCATGGAGCTAACTCATCAAGCTGGCGTATTACATTACCTGAGCCGCGTATTCCTTATTTAATTTATGGTTATGCAAAGCCAAAAGAGCCAGGCCAGCGCCGCAGCCAGTTTAAAAACACACAGTTAAACCCTAATACCATGAAAGAGCTTGAGCCCTTTGTAGATACTAAAGGTGGTAACTTTTTTTATCGGCTGCACTATGATTTACATTACATGGATGCAATAACCGCACGCTGGATTGTGTGCTTTGCTAGCTTTTTTATGCTAATTGCCATTATATCGGGTGTGGTTATTCACAAGCGTATTTTTAAAGATATGTTTAGTTTTAGACGTAATAAAGGTAGCCGTACGTGGTTAGATGCCCACAATTTAAGCTCTGTGCTTGCCCTGCCTTTTCATTTAATGATTACTTACACGGGCATGATTACGCTCATATTTATGTTGTTTCCCTACCCTGCGCAAACGTCTTACGATAACGGCATGCGTGGCTTTTTTAACGATGTAACCCCTCGCAACACCATGACCGATAAAGCCCAAGGCGAATCGTCAATGGTGCCGATTCAAAGCATTTTGGATCAGGTTTATACTAAGTGGCCTCATGCAGATATTACTCGCGTACAAGTTAACCAACCAAATATGGCAGCTTCAACAATTACCGTATTGGTAAGCGCAGGTAAAACACTGCGTGACCAAGCACCACGCTTAATATTTAGTGGTGCTACAGGGCAAATGGTTGCTAAAACTGATGACGAGCTAACTAGTAGCAAAGCGCTTTACGAATCACTTAATTCAATGCATACAGGGCGTTTATCTACGTGGTTACTGCGTTGGTTATACGTATTAGGCGGTATTGCAGGCTGTGTAATGATTGGCTCTGGCTGTATTATGTGGGCTAAGCGAATTCGCGAGCGAACTAAAAATAACGTTAAACCTTCGTTTGGTTTAAAACTAGTTGAGGGGTTAAACCTAGCCACTATTATGGGACTACCACTGGCAACGTGTGCATTTTTTATTGCTAACAGACTACTTAGCCCAACTACCGCAGAGCGCGCCGATAAAGAAATACTCGCGTTCTTTTTAACATGGCTAGCGGTTGCTCTTTTAGCACTTATAAAGCGCGACACACTGCAATGGCGAGTTATGGCAGCTATAAATGCTGTTGCATGTTTAAGCGTACCGGTTATTAATGCACTTACAACTAACGGTAATATAGTTAGCTATTTGATGCACAAACAGTGGGCTTTATTTACTTTTGATGCACTGTTTTTGTTATTTAGTATATTATTTTTTATACAAACCGAAAAATTACGTACTGCTAAAAACAACTCAAAAATAATCAGCCCTAACCAATCTAATAATCTTAAAAGGCAAAAATCATGATTGATTTACTTGGTTTTAGTCTGTGTTTGTTTGGTTTTAATGGTTTTGCACTGGCTAAGTTTAATCATTTTAAAGATGTATTTAAAAAACGCCCTACAGAATTACAAAGTAAAAGCCTGCTATTTATTGCTTGGATCAGTATTTTACTAAGCTTAGTACTTTGCGTAGCAACTCAAAGTGGTTATGGCGCGTTACTATTTTGTGGGTTTATGAGCCTAAGTGTCTTAATTATAATGGTTTTTTATAACTTTTTAGTAGGCTACGTAAAGTGGTTTAGTGTTTTAAGCGCCTTATTAATTGTACTTAGCGGTCTATTTTTAGCGTTAAACTAGCCTTAGTTAGTAAAAACGTGATCCGTTACTTTCCCATAGATTAGGGCGTGTTGATCTTTGGTGGGTGAATTTGCAGCAGACTGTTTGGTATTTAGGCAAGGCAGAGCCTATGTAGTGTGGTTATTCCCCATAAATAGGCGATAACGCAGCATAAATACCAAACATGCGCTGCCCTTTGGGTTCTTTTTAGGGACGATTAACTCTTTGTTGCCTACATGGATGTAGGTAAGGGGCGTGAGCAGGACGCGGAAGCTTTGCTCGGTTTTTACTTAGCCCACTAGGTTACAAACCTCGCGCCGCGATTTAATCGCCCCTAGATTGAACAGATTTCAATCCACAAAGATCAACACGCCCTAGGCAAAAAAAATGGCAAGCTATATAGCTTGCCAACAATAGGGGATATTCAGTGTTCCTAATACTTACTGTCTCACTGTAAGTGCTAGCAATATAGCGTTTATATATTTAATTTACTTTACAGTTAGATGACGTTTTTATTACCACTTTAAAAGCGCATACAGCTAACTGTAAACCCCCTTTACATACTCTCTTGATTTACCCAAATTATTTCATCAGTAGCAAAGCCTAACTCTTTCGCTTTAGTTAAAAAGTGCTCTTTAAGCTCTTTGCTAACCGTTGGTGTACGCGATAAAAACCACAAGTAATCTTTGTTGTAACTGGTTATAAATGCATATTGATAATCGGGTTGGTCAAGTTCAAAAATCACGTAAGCGCCATAAAATGGACCAAAAAACGAGACTTTAAAATGTCCGGTGTCGGTGCCCTCAACAAATTTGGCCAAGCCTTCGGCGTCATCCCATTTTTTATCATCCGTTAAATAGCCTTTGTTAAGGACCTTTACTGTGCCGTCGTCGTTAATTGAATAAGTCGCGGTAACTTGCTCCATACCTTCTTCAAACGAGTGATTAAGACGCGCTATTTCAAACCATTTGCCTTTATATTTTTGTATATCAAAGTTTTTAACGGGTGTTATTCCCTCAGGGGGGCTGGTGCAGGCACTAAGAAAAAATAGACCAGTAATAAGTAAACCGTATTTTATAGCCTTCATGTAAGCTCCTTTTCAATTATGTAATTTATGCTATTTCACAAGAATAAAATTTGCTATAGGATCGTCTTAATTCTAAAGCAATAAAAATGACCATAGCATGAAAATTTGGGTAGATGCAGACGCGTGTCCTGTCGTTATAAAAGAAATACTTTTTAGAGCGGCAGAGCGTATGAAAATCGACACTATTTTAGTGGCTAATCACGCAATGCGTATTCCGCCGTCAAAATACATAAGCCGCGTTCAAGTATCGTCAGGCTTTGATGTAGCCGACGACGAAATAGTGAAACGTATTGAAAAAGGCGATTTAGTTATTACTGGCGATATACCGCTGGCGAGTGAAGTAATTGATAACGGTGGGCAGGCGCTCAACCCGCGTGGCGAGCTTTACACCACGGAGAATATTCGCTCAATACTTAACGTACGCGACTTTATGGATACCATGCGCTCAAGTGGTGTAGAAATGAGTGGCGGGCCGCCTCCACTTAGTCAAACCGACCGTCAAAATTTTGCTAATAATCTCGATCGTATTTTAGCGCAAAACAAGGCTAACTAACTTGAATACCCAATTAGTTGGCTTAGGCGATACCCAATTTAGCGTGGCAGTGTATGTAGCAAAAGCGCCGCCAATGCCGTTTTTTGAAACACTTCAATGCCTTGAACCGGTTATAAATGAACAAATAAATACCATAAACCAGCACTGCGGTAATGGTTGGCGCAAAGTATTTAACGTGTACGCCAAAGTATTGTTTGCTCTACCAAGTGAGTATTACTCATTTGCTAAACAAGCGCCTACTTGGCAGCAATATCGCGATGAGTTTTTACTGCAAAAAAGTAGTAAAACCGCCCTGCTATTTAGCGCGCCTAATATTACTGTTACTTGTACAGATAAAGCTTCAAATAATAAAAACCAGCTACACATAATTGCTGGGCGTACGCACGCTAAAAGCTTACTCCAACAAGGTAAGCTTAATGCGAAATTTGAGTGGCTCGACGACGAATTTGCAATAGATATAGCCAACAATATTATAGTATGCCCGTATTTTGATTACAGGCAGCTAAGTAATATAAAAATAGCTAGGCTTAGCGAGCTAGTTGCACAACTAAAAAATAGTTAAAAGTAACTAAATGCACACGTACTAAACAAAGGTAGTGGTGCTTAGCTTAAAAGCTGAATCTGCCACTTATAAAAAATATATTATTTGGATTTTAAATTATGACAGAAAAAGAAAAAATGCTATCTGGTCAGTATTATGACCCAAGTGACCCTGAGCTTATTGAATTACGATTAAAAGCTAGCTTAAAAACGGAAGCGCTAAACCAAACAAGTGTTATTCATTTGGATGAAAGAGCTCAAATTATACATGCGTTATTTGGCTCAACAGGAAAACAAGTTCATGTAGAGTCATCATTTAATTGTGATTATGGGTCAAATATTCATGTAGGTGAAAATTTTTATGCTAATTTTGGCTGCGTTATTTTAGACGCTGCGGAAGTTAATATTGGTAACAATTGCTTTATTGCACCACAGGTTGGAATTTATACCGCTACACACCCTATAAACCCAATTGATAGAAGAAGTGGGCTCGAATATGCAAAAACAATAACAATAGGAAATGATTGTTGGATTGGTGGTCATGCAGTCATAAATCCAGGCGTTACTTTAGGTAATAATGTAGTTGTTGCATCGGGTGCTGTTGTTACAAAATCGTTTGGCGATAACGTTGTTATAGGTGGGAATCCTGCAAAAATAATAAAAATGATTGAAAGTTAATTTGCTCAACTTAAAAACTAAGCGACTCTTTAAACTTACTCCTTTTATAGTATTTAATACCAATTCCATTAAGTATGTGATCTAAATTTTACGCCGAAAAAATAATTCAGTTCTAGGCGTAAATTGATGTAAATGGTTGTTCCCTTTGCGAAATTGACAACAAAGAAATGGGTTGTTTTAGCAAGTAAAATAGATCTGCTATTTATTGGAATGGTATAAGCTTAAACCAATCGCCAATAGAGCCTTAAAATTTGATCGGTGTTTGGGATATTGTCGAAAAAATAATAGTTAAACGAGATAGTAATTTAATTAAAAAACAGTTTGAAAATAGACTTACTTATTTGAATTGAATTAGGTTAATAAGAGCGACCATGGCCGGAATTTTAGAGTTAAACCAATTATTAAAATCAATGCAGCCAGAGCTTAAGCAAGGCGAGTATATTTTTTGTTGTTTGGCAGGAAAGCTTGCTGATTATGTTCATTTAGACCCACTTGCCACTTATGTAGAAGAAGAAGGGCTAACCCTTATTTTAAAAGCTGAAACCGCCGATAAAGCAGGTATTACCTTTGAGAGTAAATATAATTTAATTACTCTTAACGTACATTCAAGCTTAGAGGCCGTAGGGTTAACCGCTGCGGTATCTGCAAAGCTCACTGAGCATGGCATTAGCGCTAATGTGGTAGCTGCGTTTTATCACGACCATATTTTTGTACAAACAGATAAAGCACAAGCTGCAATGAAAGCACTTGGAGAGATTGGTTAGGTTGCTGGTGAAGCAACAATCTGATTGATATGAATATTGGAGCGACGGGGGACGCTTCACTTAACCGATCTACGTTTCATAATGCTCTTGTCTTAAAAGCTTTATTAAAACCGCTTTATTTTTTATTACAAATAATAACTCTCAAATCACTCAACAACCAACTTCGATACTACCCATTTATGAAGCGGGTTTTTATTGTAGCGCGGATGCCATGCGGCTATTACGTCAAACGGCGCGGGTAACTGTAGCAGCTCTATTTTTACTAGCTCTGAGCTTACTGCGCGTGAGGGTAAAAATGCGATAGAGTCGGTTGTTTCTAGGTACATCGGCACAATAGAAAAACACGGTGCCGACACCACTACGTTACGCGTTAAATCAAAGCTTTTAAACCAATCGTCAATAGACCCTTTAAAATTTGGACGCGAAGGCGAGGCAATAATACTTGGATAACTGGCGATTTCAGCAAGGCTTGGCTTAGTTCCTGCTATTGATGAATTCGGCGAGGTAACGCAAATATGTTGCTCTTCAAATAACTTAATAATGGGGTAAGTACTTGGGATGTAGTCGGGGAAGGCAATGGCTAGGTTTACTTTGCCGCTTTCCATTAAATCGTGCAGACTGTCTATCTCGAAGTCTCTTATTATAAGCTTTAAATTTGGCGCTTGTGCCCGGAGTACTTTAACTAATGCTGGTAAAACGACTTGCTGTGCGTAGTCGGTAGCGGCTATTACAAACTCATCATTAACTGTTTTTGGGTCAAATATTTTAGGTGCTAATAATGCCTGAAAGTCGTTTAGGAGTTTGTCTATGTCTACCGACAACTCCTCTGCATAAGGTGTAGGCACAAAGCCAGTGGTTTTTCTCAAAAACAGCTGGTCGTCAAACACGTCGCGTAACTTTTTTAGTTGCTCACTCACTGCTTGTTGGGTTAAGCCCAATTTACTCGCTGCTTTTGAGGCGTTCTTCTCGCGAATGAGCGCTTGGAAAATACGCAATTGTTTTATATCTAATCGGTCTAACTTGCTCATGCTGCTGCCAGAGTTATTTAGTAGTAATATTTAACTTATCACATAACCAAATTATCTTGTATCTCTTACATAAAAGGGTTGTTTCTAATTGTTAAAATACTCCCTTACTATGCTCCTACACACTAAAGTGAACAAATGATTGGAGCAAACAATGAAAACAGTAATTTTAATAGGCGCACTAGGTAAAATGGGTCAAGCGGCATTAACCGGTTTATCTAAGCATAAAGTAATTACAGCGGGTCGTTCGGGCGATGTGGATCATATTGTTGATATTACCAGCGAGCAATCAATTACTGAACTGTACGAAAAAGTAGGCCATTTTGATGCCGTAGTTAATACCGTAGGTTTATGTGAGTACGAAACGTTTGCAGATATGAGCGAAGCCCAGTGGATGAGCACTATTATGAGCAAAATGATGGGGCAAATTAACCTTGTACGCATTGGTCAAAAGTACATTGCCGATAGCGGTTCATTTACGCTAATTAGCGGTATTTTAAACGTTAAACCTATTCCGTTTGCGATTGCTGATGCAACAACCAGCGGTGCAATAGATACGTTTGCAAAATGCGTATCACTTGAAATGCCACGTGGCACACGTATTAATGTGGTTAACCCTACCGTACTTGAAGAAGCATGGGACGTATACGGCGAGATGATGCCAGGTTTTCAACCAGTACCAGGCAAGCTTGTAGGTAAAGCGTTTGAGCGTTCGGTTGATGGCTTTATTACTGGCGAAGTTATTTTTGTAGATGCATAACTACCCGCCATATTGGTGAGAGATGCTAGCAAACTAATAAGCGCTTTGTATTTACAGTAACTGCAATGCGCTTTAAAACATATTTTAATAGGTGATGAAATGAAAAAATTAATACCCGTATTTGCTATATTATTGGCTGCAGGTTGTGCCAACGTAGCCCCAAGCTCGCAATATGCTAGCGAGCCAGGTGCCAACTCTAATAAAGAATGTAAAACAATACCGCGCCATAAGCACACAGTTCAGTGGTGTAAGCCACATTCTTCTAAATAGATCGATAAATTAAACTACATACCCACTAAAACCTAGCGCTTTAAAATACAGCTTTGGAATACCAAATTTGCACTCATTTAGCAGCTCGCTAAAGCGCATTCTATCGAGTGGGTAAAACTCATTTTCTAAATCGTGTCCCATTTGTGTTTTACCGGTTTCGGTTAAACCTAATTGCGCACACGTCGTAAGTTGGGCTTCGCGCTCAAACGTCGTTTCGGGGCGCATTAAATCAGCAATATAAAGGAGTGCATCTTTTTTAAGATTGCCCTTCATTGCTTTTAATAGCTGCTTTTTATCGCCATTGTCTTGTACAAAATGCATGACTAATAAACATAAAATGGCATCAGCTTTAACTGATAATTTATCAACAGGGCCATTGTGAATCGTTACGCGACTAGTTATGCCTTGTTCATCAAATTGCTGCTGTGCGATAGCAAGCATATCGGCTGATGTATCTTGCGCAGTAAATTGCCATGTTGGGTTTAATGCAGCCAGTGCGAGCACTTCTTTACCAGTGCCTGCCCCTACTACTAAAATATGTGCATTGTCGCTTAGCGTTGCTTGTAGCTGTGCGTTAGTTAGTTGGTGTAATAACTCATAACCTGGAACTAAACGAGTAATGCGGCTATCGTATTGTGTTGCTTGTTCGCCTGTAAATGTTGGCATTTTTAAACTCCCTAATAGCTATATAACTTCAACTGTGGAATATCCACCTGGCTTTTTGGCTACATGCACTTGAGTGGCTACGCGCTCGCTCATTTGTGTTACGTGCGATATAACGCCTACTTTTCTACCTTGTGCTTGTAATGAATCAAGAGCGTCCATTGCAATGCTGAGGGTTTCGCTGTCTAACGTACCAAACCCTTCGTCAATAAACAAAGAATTGATTTGTACTTTGTTTGACGAAAGCGATGCTAAACCAAGTGCAAGCGCCAGTGATACTAAAAATGACTCCCCGCCCGAGAGCGTATTAACAGAGCGTTGCTCGTCGGCCATGTCGCGGTCAATAATCGCAATGTCGAGCGTTTGTGCTATTGCCGTTAATTCGTAGCGCTTGTTGAGTGTTTTTAAATGGCTGTTGGCATAGTGCAGTAATATTTTTAATGTTTGTGTTTGCGCTAAGTTACGCATGGTTTTACCCGTTGCATCGCCTAGTACTTTATTAAGCAAGTGCCACTGTTCAACCTGCGTTTTAAGCGTTGTTAGTTCGGCTTGCTTACCTTCAAGCGCCTTTGTATTTTGGTTATGCTGCTCAATGGCAGTATTAGTCGCTAGTAATGAACTTTGCAGCTGCGTTTGTTGCTCGTTTAAGCTACTTAATTGGGTATTTAAAGCCTCTGCACTTTGCGTTGGTTTATCGCTACTGTTGTGTTTTTCAAGCGTAAGTTGCTGCTGTTTTAATGCGGCATTTGCATCGGTTAGCGCTTGAGTTAACTGCTCGTGCTGATTTAAATGCGCTTTAATCGTCTCGCTACTAAGTGTTAGTAAAATTTTGACCTGTTCGTGCGTCGCATTGCTAAATTGCGCTTTAAAGTCGCTAAACCACTCGTTATAACGTGCCTCAAGCGTTGCTAGCTCTTGACTGTTTTCAAGCAAGCGTTGCTCTGCGTTTTTAAGTGTTATAGCGTGCTCGTCTCGCTGCTTAATAGCATCATCATGCGCTTTTTGACTTGCTTGAACCAGCAATTGCTTTTGCTCTTGCTCACTTGTGAGCTTTGCTTGGTAGTCGTCTGCGCTTATTTGCTCGTTATTAAATAATGCTAAGCGCTCAGTTTGCACAGTGCTTAATAGCGCTTTAGCTTTTATGAGCTCTTCATTGAGTGTTTTTAACGATTGTTCGTTGTTACTTATAAGCGGGGTAAGCTGCTTTATTTGCTCATTAGCTGTGTGTTGGCGTTTTTGGCTTTGCTCGAGTTGCGTTTGAGTTTGCTGGTACTGCGTAACCTGCTCGTGCAACTGGGTAAGCTCAAGCGTATTGCCTTGTAGTTGCTGCCAAAAATCACTGTTTTCAAATTGACTATTAAGCGTTGTATCCAGCTCGTTAATTTGCGCATTTAGTTCGCTATGCTTACTCGTTATTTGGTTTTGCTGATGTGTAAGCTCAAGCTGTTTATTACTAAGTTGCTGCTGTGCTTGCTGCTCTGCTTTAAGTGCTGCTTGTAGCTCATTTACTTTAGTTTGCAGTGTACGCTGGCGTTTTTGTTGCTCAAAATACTGCGCTTTTTGCTCCGTTAACCGCTTATAAGTGACTTCAAGCTGATCGGCCGTTAAGTCGTTAAGCTCGGTACGTGCACCTTGCATGGTATTTTTAATATCAAGCTGTTTAGCTTTTGCCGTTTGTATTACTTGCTCAAGTTGTCCGTGTTCAGCAGCTAATACAGCATGTTGCGTTTGATGCTTATGCAGCTCGCTTTGTGCATTCTCAAATTGCTTTTTGGCGGTATTAAAAGCATTTTCAAAATCAGTAATTAAGTTATTTAATTGCTGATTTTGATTTACCGCGTACGGGTGCTCCGTTGCACCGCACACTAAACAAGGCTCATTAGGGCGAAGCTCAGTACGTAAATGCTCAACGTTTTCGCTGGCTCTTAAGCGCGCTTGGTTAAGTGCGTACTCGCTGCCTTTTAGCGCTTGCTCACTGGTTATTAAATGTTGATTAAGTAAAGCATGAGCTTGCTGGCTTTCATTTAACTGCTGGTTGAGCACTTGTTGGCGTTGCGTGCTTTGTTTTAGTTCTGTATTAAATTGCCCATAACGCTCGCGTTGCTCTTTTAAGTAATCAATACTCTTTAGCTGCGCGTCGCAATGCTCTGCATTAAATTCAGTCAGCTGGTTATTTAATACCTGTAATGCCGATTGCTCATTATTAAGTAACGCCTCGCACTGCTGCACTTTATTATTTTGCGTATTTAAAAGCTCACTCTGATTTGTAAGCTCGCTATTAAGAGTTTGGCTTTGCGTAACGTTTGCGGCTAATTGCTGCTGTGCACTTAAGTAGGTAGTAAAACTTTGCTTATAATAGCTCCAATCTTTTGCTAAAACATGCAGCTGCTCATGCTCATTAAGCCATTGCTGGCTTTTTGTAGAGTCGGTATTAGCGAGTTCTAACTCGTTACTGCTTTGCTTTAACTGCTGATTGAGTTCATCAAGTTGCGTTTTCTCTTTAGCTATTTGTGACTCAGTACCTTTTATACTTTGGCTTTGCAAAGCAATGTTGCTGTCGAGCTCGCGCGCTTTAGCGATAACGGGCGCTGCATTTTGTTTTTGCTCATTGGCGTTATTAAGCTGCTCGGTATGTTTGGTCAGCGCAGTACTACACTCATTAATTACCGCTAAATGATCAACACTTTTAAGCGTTGTAATTTGCTCATTTTGCACCGTGTTTTGATCTGTTAACAAACTAAAACGGCTGCGGTTATCTTTTATTTCAAGCGCTTGTTTAGCTTGTTTTGCCTGCTCGCTTTGCTCAACGATACTTTCAAGCGCTGAACTTGCTTGTTGCTGCGTTTGCTGTGCTTGCAGTAAGTTTTGCTCAAGCACTGTAGCTTGCTGATACCAGCTAAGTGCTTTTTCTGTTTTGGTCAGCTCTTTTTTAGTGTGTTCGGTTTGCGTTTTTAAATCGGCTAACTTGGTTTGTTGTAACTCAAGCTCTTCGCTTGTTAATAAGGTATAGCTTTCAAGGCCTGCTTTAAGCGCTTCAAGCTTTGCTACTTGCTCTTTATGGCGTTCAAAAATACGCACGCCAATACGGCTAAACTTGTCGGTGCCTGTTAAGCACTCCAAAAGTTGCGCTCGCTCATCGCCCGTAGCTTTTAAAAAGGCAGCAAACTCGTGTTGCGCTAATAAAACCGCACGGGAGAATTGCTCAAAGTTAAGCCCTATTTTGCTTTCTACTTCTTTTATTGTGTGGCTTTTGTCAGCTATTAGGGTTTC
The DNA here is from genome assembly GCF_015864375.1 of Pseudoalteromonas sp. SWYJZ19. NCBI lineage: Bacteria > Pseudomonadati > Pseudomonadota > Gammaproteobacteria > Alteromonadales > Pseudoalteromonadaceae > Pseudoalteromonas > Pseudoalteromonas sp. SWYJZ19. The sequence continues at coordinate 189,997 of NZ_JADYXI010000004.1, read as the reverse complement.
GTCTGGCAGGGTTACTAATGTGTGCTCTGCTACTTTAAGTTTGCCTGTTACTTTTTTATGGGTGCGTGAAATTGTATAGCGTGCACGATAAAGCTGTTTATCTTGCCCTAAAAAGTCGACCTCAGCGTAGCCTTCCCAGGTACCTCTACGCAGTAAGTTTCGCGCATCATTTAGCTTAATGCTGTCGCCGTTAAACTCTATTAAATTACCTTTATCGCCACGTAGCCGTGCTGTTTTTGTATAAAGCGCTAAACATATCGCATCTAAAAAGGTACTTTTACCTGCGCCGGTATCGCCTGTAATGGCAAATAAACCCGCGTCTTTTAATGGGGCTTTAGTAAAGTCTATTTCAGCGTCAACAATTGAGGCCAAGTTATGAATACGAACTGCGGTTATTTTCATAGTTGTTCTTGCTCCGTTAGCTCGTTTATCACGTCACTTAAAAGTGCTTTTAGCTCATCGGGTACGCTTTGCCCTGCCATGTCTTTATCGTTTGCGAATGCTTGTTCTAATAGGTTTAGTGGGTTGAGCATTTCAACCTCGCTTAAATCTTCAAATACGGTGCTGTCGTCATTGTTAGCTAATTGCTCGCGTACGCGTTCAATACCACAAAATTTAATATGCTTACCTTCAAGTGCTTGTTCTATTTGCTCTCTGAAGGTGGTGTCAGTATCGCTCGATTTAAGCTTTACACGTAAATAAGGCGCTATTGTATTTTGTGATGTGTCGAGTGCTTTTATTTGCTCGCACAGTTCACTTAATGGAACGCACTCCCCTTTTGGTAAAACAATTACATCGGCAGAGCGCGGAATGTAAAGGGGGTTTACAGTTGTACTAATATGTTGTTTTTCATCAGTAATAAACTCAACAACATTTACTTGGTGCGTGTAGTTACGCTCTGAAAACGACATTGGAATGGGTGTGCCGCTGTAGCGAATAACATCGCTTTTAGCAACTTGTTGCGCTTTGTGTAAATGCCCAAGAGCAACATAGTTGGCTTGTTTACCAAATACATTAGCTGAAATAGACTCTTCACCGCCTATTACTAAGTTACGCTCAGAATCACTTGATATATCTCCGCCTTTAGCGTGTAAGTGCCCCATAACTATTAATGGTGAGTTTTGCTCATTTATATTAACAGCTTGCTCTAGTGCAAGTTCGTAAGCTTTTGCAACGCCTTGTGCATAGCTAGAGCCGTTTTCAGTTTGGCTAAGTGAACTTACATCGCTTGCGCGTAAAAATGGCATAGCGACGATTACAGCGCGTTTACCATTAGTATTTATGGTAATAACAGTTTCATCGGGTGTTGCGACATCAAAGCGCCCTATTACGTGAGTATCAAACTGGGCTAGTAATGGCTGAGCTGCCAAAATACGATTTGCAGAGTCGTGGTTACCCGCAATAATCACTACATGTAATAGTGGGCATGCTTTTTTGGCATCTTTAATAAATTGATAAAGCTGATTTTCGGCGCTAGCACTTGGAGTCGCTGTATGATAAATGTCGCCAGCAACTAAAAGTAAGTCTATTTGTTGATCAACAAGAGTGGCTAATAGCCAGGTAAAAAAAGCTTGATGTTCAACACGGCGATCGTGTTCGTAAAATTGTTGGCCAAGGTGCCAATCTGAGGTGTGGAGGACTTTCATGTCGCGCTCTTAATAAAACCGTAAGAGCGCCAATATACCCAAGGCAGTTAAAGATGCAAGCCTAAGACCCGCATTACTTTAGGTTAAACTGTACCACGCTGAAAAAACAACCGGCAATGCTAAAAGTGCCATTAATAATGGGATTTTTAACGTTTTAGTTTGTTTTGCGTGTAGCGCCTTTAGTGCATTAGTTTCGTTGCACGCTGCTACTTTATCGATATAAAAATAACCCGAATCGAGATACTGCTTACAGTTATTCTCACTTGCTGGAATCGCAATTAGTTCTTGTTGTTTTTTTAGGATGTAAAAATCCATAAGCCCACCGCATTTCTTGCTAGTAATCGATATTAATTTGAGGATAAATGTGACGAATTTATTTGCCTCAAATAAAAAGGTTGGCGATTTTAAATATAAACAGCACTAAAGATCAACCTAAAATTACACTATTTGTCATTTATCGTACAAATAGCGAATATTAATGAAGTTCGGCAATATTTGAGCCAATTATTTACTCGTTTCACTGTGTTTTTGTTCAGTAGAAAGGGCTTTTAGGCCATTTTACTTGTTGCGAATTAGTAATACTTATACGTAGGATTAATGGTTTACCTGGTAATGCCAAAGCAATACTTTTTTAGCAATATATATAAAATGAATGATATTTTTTTAAGTTCTGGGACTTTGTATTTAACCGATCAAAACCATTATTAAAACCCAATTTTGTAAACCCCCTTTACAGTTTTTATCTATTCGTATTTTGTTACAAAATAATTGTATTTTTCAATCTAAAAAACTAAGTGAGCATCACCCTAAAAATACGGTACTTGGTCGCTAATTTATTGAAGCTAACTGGTATATTTGTCAAAGTACGCTCACAAAATTATATTAGGACTAACAATGAAAAAAATAGGTCTTACGCTAAGTGCTTTTGTATTGCCGTTCGCAATATCGAGTGCAGCTATGGCGTCTTCGGTTGAGCAAACAAAAGGTTCTTTTGTTGATAAATTTCGTCAATTAGACGAAGCACTTCCTACACCCAATGTTTATCGTAGTGCCGCTGGCGAACCAGGTGAAAAATACTGGCAGCAACGTGTAAATTACGATATTGATGTGAAGCTAGATGAAAAAAAGCACCGCATTACTGGTAGTCAAAGCATTGAATATAAAAATAACTCACCACATACGCTTAAATATTTATGGTTACAGTTAGATCAAAATATTTTTAAAAGCGATTCTATTGCCGAAACAACAAAAACATTTAAAAGCACTTTAGAAAGCCTACCAGCTCAAAAGCCCGCTAAATTAAGTTTAGGTGAATTACGTCGCCAGCAATTTATGAGCGACAACGAACTGGGTTATACAATCAGTGGCGTAAAAGATGACGATGGTAAAGAACTACGCGTAACTGTAGTTGATACCTTAATGCGCATCGATTTAAACGAGCCATTAAAACCAGGTAAAGAAGTAGAATTTAGCATGAACTTTGCCTTCAACATTGTTGAAGAAGATGCAGTGGGTGCACGTTCTGGTTACGAGCACTTTGAAGAAGACGGCAACGACATATTCTTAATTGCTCAGTGGTTTCCTCGTTTAGCGGCTTATACCGATTACGAAGCATGGACAAACAAGCCGTTTTTAGGCTCAGGTGAGTTTACGCTTGAGTTTGGTGATTACGATGTTGAGATTACTGTTCCGGCAGATCACATTGTATCGGCAACAGGTAAACTTGATAACGCGAGCAAAGTACTTACGAGTACTCAGCGTAAACGTTTAAAGCAAGCCGAAACATCTAAGCGTCCTGTGTTTATTGTTAACGCAGAAGAAGCGCTAGAAAACGAAAAAGAAGGCACCGACAAAACTAAAACGTGGCACTTTAAAGCGCAAAACGTACGTGACTTTGCTTGGGCGTCGTCTCGTAAGTTTATGTGGGATGCAAAGGGTTATCAGCAAGGTGGTGACGTTCAACCTTTAGTTATGGCAATGTCGTTCTTCCCTAAAGAAGGTGGTGACTTATGGGAGAAGTACTCAACTGAAGCGGTAGTACACACAATGGAAGTGTACTCTAAGTATTCTTTTGACTACCCATACCCAACTGCGCAATCGGTAAATGGCCCTGTTGGCGGTATGGAATACCCAATGATTACCTTTAACGGCCCGCGTACTAAGTTACAAGATGATGGTACACGTACTTATTCTCAAGCTGAAAAGCGCTTTTTACTTGGCGTAGTTATTCATGAAGTGGGTCATATTTACTTTCCAATGATTGTTAACTCAGATGAGCGCCAATGGACGTGGATGGATGAAGGCTTAAATAGCTTTTTAGATGGCGTTGCTGGTCGTGAATGGGATCCTACTATTCCTTGGGGTGTTGAGCCTCGCGATATAGTGAGCTACATGAAGTCTGAAAACCAAGTACCTGTTATGACTCAGTCAGACAGTGTATTACGCTTAGGTCCTAATGCTTATACTAAACCTGCAGCAGCCCTTAATATTTTACGTGAAGTAATTTTAGGCCGTGACTTATTCGACTTTGCATTTAAAGAGTATGCTCAGCGCTGGAAATACAAGCGCCCTACTCCAGCTGATTTTTTCCGTACAATGGAAGAAGCCTCTGGTGTTGATTTAGATTGGTTTTGGCGTGGCTGGTTTTACACCACAGACCATGTAGATATCTCTTTAGATAAAGTATATCAACTACGTTTAGACACTAAAAACCCTGATATTGATTACAGCCGTTTACGTGATATTGAAGCAGACAAACCTACTTCATTATTTGTTGAGCGTAACCGCGCACAAGGTAAAAAAACATGGGTTGAGAAAAACTCTGATGTTACCGATTTTTATGACGAAAACGACCGTTTTACTGTAACCAATAAAGAACGTAACTCGTACAATAAGTTTTTAAAAGGCTTAGAGCCGTGGGAGCGTAAAACGCTTGAGCGTGCTTTAGAAGAAGATAAAAACTATTACGTTATGGAATTTTCAAACCTTGGTGGTTTGGTAATGCCTATTTTATTAGAGCTAACATATGAAGATGGCACTAAAGAAGAGCGCTATATTCCTGCTGAAATTTGGCGTCGTAATTATAAAAACGTTCAAAAGCTGATTGTTACCGATAAAAACAAACCGCTTGTATCAGTTACTGTTGACCCAGGCTGGGAAACAGCTGACGTAGATGTTGAAAACAATAACTACCCTCGTCGTATTATTCCTTCACGTATTGAAGTGTTTAAAAAGGAAAAGAGTAAAGCTAAAGTAAGTCGCGATATCATGCAAGATATTAAAACTGAGCTTAAAACTGATGAGAAGAAAGACGAAAAGGATGACGGTGAGGAGCAGCAATAATGCGCTTTTTGCTTATTATTGTTTGCCTTTTAGTTGCTGCGCCAAGTATGGCGCATCAACTAAAGTCGTCAGTTACAACCGTGCTTTTTAATAAACGAACGCATAATGTTGAATTAATGCATCGCTTTTATTTACATGATACCGAACACGCCGTAGGAACATTGTTTAAAGGCAAAATTGATATTATTAGTAATAAAGCCGACCAACAACGTTTTGCTAAGTATGTTGAATCGCATGTTGCTCTACAAACGTTAAGTGGTGAACCTTTACCACTTAACTTTGTGGGAGCACAAGTTGATGGTAAGTTTTTTTGGGTTTACCAAGAAGCACCAATTCCTGAAAATATTGAAGGAATTAAAATGAGTAATGGCGCACTTCGTGATTTATGGCCATCTCAGGTAAATATGGTAAACGTTGAGGGCAAAGGTAAGATTAAAACTTTAAACTTTGCTCAAGATGATACTTGGCTCGAAGCCCGCTTTGAGCAAAATTAATATTTAAAACTTCCCCAACCGACGCGCACAGCAGTTGTTTATGTGCGCGTTTTCTTCATACGTTTAAACTGCGTTCATGTTTGATCTGTTATTTGTAAATTTACGTAAAATTTGTGAGTTCAATTTGTATATTTACCTTTTTTTGCGCATGATATATCAAGCACTTAAATTACTTTGTTATCAATAGATTGATAATGGTGCGTATTAATATTTAAATATAGTTAGTTTCATTTATCCCTTTGTATTTACCGGCCTAGGGCATAAGCAGTAGAGAATTTTATGTTTAAATTTCATTTAGTAATAACTAAATTCAGGGAATGATATGACTACTCAGGTTGAGGCTATTTTTGGAGTGATTTTTGATTTAGATGGAACATTGGTTTCATCAGAATTAGATTTTGCATTAATAAAGGCCCAAATAGGTTGCCCTTGCGAGCAAGACTTACTTGATTACATTGCTCAGTTGCCCTCACCGTATATGCGTGAAGAGGCAATGAATATAGTTCACCAACACGAATTAATAGATGCACAACATGCCAGAATATTACCTGGTGTGAGTGAAGCTATTCATGCTTTAAAGTCTAAAAATATTCCGATGGCGATTGTTACTCGCAATTTTGATAAAGCAGCGGCAATTAAATTACAAAATAATCCACTCCCTATCAGTACAGTTTTAACACGAAGCGATGCCCCAGCAAAGCCAGATCCCAGCGCTTTAAATGCCATTGCTACACTTTGGAACATTAACGCCAGAAATTTACTTTATGTAGGCGATTACCTTTACGACATTCAAGCTGCGCACAATGCAAATATGCGCGCGTGTTTATACGCTCCAGAGTCAACGCCTGCTTATGCCGATCAGGCAGATTACGTTTTACATGACTTTGTTGAATTAGTGACATTAGTTGAGAGTTATTCTGAAAAAATAGAGTTATGTTAAATAGCGCACTATTAAATTTATTTAAGAATAAGTGCTACGTTATTTAAATTACAAAATAACGTTTGTTCCTAGCCCAATACGTTTTGAATTGGTAAAATACCGCAAAACGTAACGTATTCATTAGGGGCAAAAAATGGGCAGAGCATTTGTAGTTCGTCAAAGTTCTATGATCAAAACAGCTAATGCAAAAACAAAAGTAAACTCAAAGTATGGTAAAGAGATTTACGTTGCAGCAAAAAGTGGCGATCCCGATCCCGAAGTAAATCAAACACTACGCCGTCTAATCGAAAAAGCTAAAAAAGACCAAGTACCCGCGCACGTTATCGATAAAGCAATTGAAAAAGCAGCCGGTGGCGCAGGGGAAGATTACTCTGTTGCCCGTTACGAAGGCTATGGTCCTGGTAATTGCATGGTTATAGTTGACTGTTTAACTGACAATCCGAACCGTACAATTAAAGATGTACGCTTACCGTTTACTAAAACAGACTCAAAAATTGGTACTCCTGGCTGCGTAGCACATATGTTTGATCATTATGCGGTACTTGGCTTTGCGGGTGATGACGACGAAATAGTATTAGAAGCATTAATGATGGCTGATGTTGATGTTAGCGATGTTGAAGCCGAGGACGGTAAAATATCGGTATTTGCACCGCCAACAGAATACTTTAAAGCTAAAACTGCCCTTGAAGACGCATTTGAAGGCATTAACTTTGAAGTTGACGAAATTACGTTTATTCCTCAAGTTAATATTGAAATTGAAGACGAAGAAGTTATTGCTAACTTTGATAAGTTTATAAATATGCTTGAAGATTGTGACGATGTACAAAACATTTATCACAATGCTATTGTAAAAAATTAGATTTAATTAGCTAAAAGATTTAAAAAGCGTGTTTTGTGTATGCAAAACACGCTTTTTTACGTTTGAATAAATGTTAGATATTCATGTGTATTATGCTTATTTGAATATATATTTTTAAAATGCCTTAAAAGTGCTGTTATTCTAATTTTAGGAGATAAAAAACCAGCTTAAAAGCTGGTTTAGTACTTAATCTGAACTTTGCTTAAGCGCTTAAAGCGTATTCGTTTTTTGTGCTTTATATTTTATACGGTAGCTATGTAGTAGTGGTTCAGTGTAACCACTCGGTTGTGTTGCGCCTTCTAAAACCAGTGCAAGTGCAGCTTGAAACGCAATGCTGTTATTAAGGGTTTCTTCGTTTATTGCCATGGGTGTATACGCAGTGTCGTGCTCGTTTTGACCATCAACTACTTTGGCCATTTTAGCCATTGTTGATTTTATTTGCGCCTGTGAACACACGCCATTTAGCAACCAATTAGCCATATGCTGGCTTGAAATACGCAGTGTTGCTCTGTCTTCCATTAGCCCGATATGGTTAATGTCGGGTACTTTTGAGCAGCCAACGCCTTGATCAATCCAACGTACAACGTAACCTAAAATGCCTTGTGCGTTGTTTTCAAGCTCGCTTTGAATATCTTCTTTTGAAAGCCTTTTAGGGTCTGTCATTAGCGGCGGTGTAAGCAGGTCATTAAGGCTCGCAATAGTTCGCTTAGCTATACTTTGCTGCTCGGTAAATACGTTTATATCGTGATAATGCATTGCATGCAGAGTAGCGGCTGTAGGGGAGGGCACCCATGCAGTATTAGCGCCTGATTTAGGGTGAGCTTGTTTTTGCTCCATCATTAATGCCATTTTATCTGGCATTGGCCACATGCCTTTACCTATTTGTGCTTTATGACTTAAGCCACAAGCAAGGCCAATATCGACGTTGCGATCCTCATAAGCTTGTATCCATGGTTGCTGCTTAATCTGTGCTTTTGGAAGTACAACACCCGCTTGCATAGAGGTATGAATTTCATCGCCTGTTCTGTCTAAAAATCCAGTATTTATAAATACAACACGCTCTTTAGCTGCATAAATACAGGCTTTTAGGTTTACAGAAGTACGGCGTTCTTCATCCATAATACCCATTTTAAGCGTGTTTTTAGGTAAGCTTAGCGCTTCCTCTACTAAGCTAAATAAAGTGTTAGTAAACGCTACCTCTTCAGGGCCATGCATTTTTGGTTTTACTATATTAATACTTTGCGCGCTGGTATTTTTAATACCTGTTTTTTTATTTAGGTCGTGCAGGGCAGCGGTGGCAGTAAACATCGCATCCATAATGCCTTCAAATACCGGTTGATTGTACACATCGGTAATAGCAGGGTTCGTCATTAAATGGCCAACGTTTCTAACAAACATCATGCTACGGCCTTTTAAAGTAACGGTGCCGCCATCGAGTGCGGTGTATGTTTTATCACTTTGCAGAGTGCGCTCTACAGTTTTATCGCCTTTTTTAAACGATTCAACTAGGTTACCTTGCATCAGACCAAGCCAATTTTTATAAACTTGTACTTTATCTTCTGCATCTACCGCAGCTACAGAATCTTCACAATCCATAATGGTTGTAAGCGCGGCCTCTAACACTACATCTTTTAAGCCTGCTTTATCTGCTTGGCCAATAATGTGGTGGTGATCGATATGTAGCTCTATGTGTAAATCATTGTTTTTTAATAATACTACAGTAGGATTTTGCGCTTCACCTTGATAGCCAATAAGCTGAGATGGGTCGGCTAATGTGGTTTGAGAGCTATCACGTAACGTAATTAAAAGTGCGCCATCTACTACTGAATAATTAGTGCTTTCTATGTGCGAGCCATTAGTCAGCGGCAATGCTTTATCTAAAAACTGACGAGCGTAGGCCATGACTTTAAAACCACGTACTGGGTTGTAAGTAGTGCCTTTTTCGGCGCCGTCTTCTTCGCTTAACACATCAGTGCCGTATAAAGCGTCGTATAACGAACCCCAACGTGCGTTAGCAGCATTAAGTGCAAAGCGTGCGTTACTTACAGGCACAACCAACTGAGGCCCTGCTGTAAGCGCTACCTCGGGTTCTACATTTTGAGTTTCAATCTCAAAGTTGGCAGGCTCTTTTACTAAATAACCAATATCTTGCAAAAAGGCTTGGTACTTAACGCTATCCCACGCTTTATTAGCAAGATGGTAGTCGTCTATTTGCTTTTGAAGCAGCTCTCGCTTTTCAAGCAATGCTGTGTTTGTAGGGGTAAGTGTTTGCACTATATGTGCAAAGTTTTGCCAAAACTGCTGCTCACTCAAATGCGTGCCAGGGAGTAATTGGTTTTTAACGAAATCAGCAAGTTGTGTGTCTACGCTGAGTCCTGAATGTGTGAGAGTGTGGGACATAATTGCCTTCCTTAAACGGTCGCGATGTTGTTGTGTGCTTGTGCGTTAAGGCAACAATAACTCAAAAAAGCAATGTTGAGTGCTTTTTAGCCATTCACAAAATGTATAGCCGCAATAATAACTATAAATTTACTAAATCTAAAAAATGAGCCTAATGTTGAATCAAGCGAAACGGAGCACACACTCCTAGCCACTCTCACAACATTAAAATAATTTACACACTCGTTCGAAGGATTTTATTATGACAACATATCAACGCGAAACAGACACTCTTTCTACTCTTTGCCAATCTCAAGGCAGCCCATGGAAAGCTATTAACCCTGAATACGCAAGCCGTATGCGTTTACAAAACCGCTTTCGTACTGGGATTGAAATTGCGCAATACACAGCAGACGTAATGCGTGAAGATATGGCTGCATATGACGCAGACACAAGCCAGTACACACAGTCTTTGGGGTGTTGGCATGGTTTTACTGCCCAACAAATGATGATGGCTATTAAGCGCCACCAAAAAACAACTAAACGCAGCTATGTGTACTTAAGTGGCTGGATGGTTGCAGCGCTTCGCTCTGCATTTGGCCCGCTGCCAGATCAAAGCATGCACGAAAAAACGTCGGTTCCTGCATTAATTGAAGAAATTTATACGTTTTTAAAGCAAGCTGATGCACGCGAACTTGACCACTTATTTAATGACCTAGATGCAGCAAAAGCGAATGGCGGTGACGTTCAAGCGGTTATTGATAAAATAGACAACTTTGAAACCCATGTTGTGCCAATTATTGCTGATATTGACGCTGGTTTTGGTAACGAAGAAGCAACTTATTTACTCGCTAAAAAAATGATTGAAGCCGGTGCGTGTGCCATTCAAATAGAAAACCAAGTGTCTGACGCTAAGCAATGTGGTCACCAAGCGGGTAAAGTTACAGTACCGCACGAAGACTTTTTAGCAAAAATCAATGCAGTACGTTACGCTTTTTTAGAACTCGGTATTGATAACGGTATTATTGTGGCACGCACAGATTCATTAGGTGCCAGCCTTACTCAAAAAGTACCTGTGTCGCAAACACCTGGTGATTTAGCAAGCCAGTACAATGCATTTTTAGAAACCACGCCAATTAACGGTGTTGATGACTTAAATGAAGGCGACACAGCAATGAAAATTAATGGCCAGTTATGTAAACCAACTCGCCTAGATAACGGTTTATTTCAGTTCCGCGAAGGCACTGAAAAAGACCGCGTAGTACTAGATTGTATTACAAGCTTGCAGTCGGGCGCTGATTTACTGTGGATTGAAACAGAAAAACCACATGTTAAACAAATTGCAGAGCTTGTAAATCGTGTAAAAGAGCATGTGCCAAATGCAAAACTGGTATACAACAACTCGCCTTCGTTTAACTGGACGCTTAAGTTTCGTGAGCAAGTGTATCAAGAATGGCAAGAAGCTGGCCGTGACTTAAGTGCTTACCCAAGCCTTGGCGACAACAAAGGCTTAATGGCTCCAGAAATGGATGCAACAGAGCTTGCTCAAGCAGCCGATTTATTAGTACAAAACTTCCAACGCGATGGCGCACGTGAAGCGGGTATTTTCCATCACTTAATTACTCTGCCTACATACCATACAGCTGCGCTAAGCACTGATATTTTATCGGAAGGTTACTTTGGCGACATGGGTATGCTGGCGTATGTACGTGATGTACAACGCCAAGAAATTCGCCGTGAGCAGGCATCTGTTAAGCACCAAGATTTAGCGGGGTCTAACATGGGCGATACACACAAAGAATACTTCTCTGGTGATAACGCGCTAAAAGCCGGTGGTGAAGATAACACCATGAACCAATTTTAATTCCTAACTAGATAGTGTTACTCAAGGGCCAATAGGCCCTTTTTTATTGCTTTAAGTAAAGTTAGAACATTGAAGCACAATTACAGATCAGACTTTAACTAGGGCGTGTTGATCTTTGTGGATTGAAATTTGTTCAATCTAGGGGCGATTAAATCGCGGCGCGAGGTTTGTAACCTAGTGGGCTAAGTAAAAACCGAGCAACAAAGAGTTTATCGTCCCTAGAAAGAACCCAAAGGGCAGCGCATGTTTGGTATTTATGCTACGTTATCGCCTATTCATGGGGAATAACCACACTACATAAGCTCCGTCTTGCCTAAAAACCAAACATACTGCTGCAAATTAACCCACCAAAGTTCAACACGCCCTTGCCAAATCATGTTGGATCACTATTTAACTACCTGAGTGAATTTACAGATCAGAGTTTAACTAACCTTTCATAAAACAGCATATTTGGGGTGATTTTGCTGTAAAAAGCGTTTACAACAACTTTAAAAGGCAGGTAAGTGACTGATTTTTGCTTTAATAAGCAAACTTAGCGAATTTATAAACCGATTTTTTACTAACTTCTCTGTGCTATAAAACAAAATTTTACTAACTGAGAGGGTATAAACAGTGACTCAAACCGATTTTTTACCAACTCAAGTTACAAAAAATGCTATAAACCGAAATTTTACTAACTGAAGTTTTAGCTAAGTCCGATATTTAACTGCCACAGAAGTGTAAAGGGGGTTTACAGTTTGAATACTAAGGCGGTAAACATAAAAGCCACTTATTTGAAGTGGCTTTTATTTGAGCTATAAATTTATTACCCAGAGTTTATTTAGTGTGTTTATCAAACCACCATTGAATATAAGCTACTTTAGTCATTAAGTTTGATGGGTGAGCTGTAATACCATGCGATGCATTAGGAATGCGCACCATTGCAGTATCAACGCCTTGTAGTTTTAATGCCTGATAAAACTGCTCAGTTTCTGATATTGGTGTACGGTAGTCAGATTCGCCAGTGAGCAACATAGTAGGAGTTTTAACGTTTCCAACATAACTAATAGGCGAGCGCTTCATGTAATGCTCAATGTGATCCCACGGTTTACCCGGAAACCAGTAATCAGCAAAAAACGGGTAAAAATCGGCAGTTAGTACAAAGCTGATCCAATTAATAACAGGCTTAGCAACTACAGCCGCAGCAAAGCGATCTGTATGACCTACAATCCAAGCTGTTAATACACCACCGCCAGAGCCACCGGTTACAAACAATTTAGACTCGTCAATAAAGCCTTTCGCTATTAGCGCATCAACGCCAGTCATTAAATCATCAAAATCGTTACTTGGATAATTATGATGAATAGTTTGTGCAAACTCTTTACCGTATGAATCACTACCACGTGGGTTCATGTATAAAACTACATTTCCTTTGGCTGCAAACAGCTGAATTTCAGCGCTAAAGTGCGGGCCATAATTAGCTACTGGACCGCCATGTATTTCTAGTATTAGCGGATATTTTTTGCTGCTGTCAAATTCTGGTGGGTAAGCAATCCAACCTTGGATTGGTAGCTCATCGTGGCTTGATTTAATCCAAATTTCTTCCACTTTAGCCAAAGTTTTATCAGCCAGAGCATCACTATTAAGGGTAGTTAAACGCTGCGCTTTACCGCGTTTAATTGTTGCTATATCAGCAGGGCGCTGAGTATCGGCAAGGGTAAAGGCTACTTCGCCATCTTCGCTTACATCAAAGTCACCACCAGAATAAGGGCGTCCAAAGGCAACACTGCCAATTTGAGTTGTTATTATTTTACGCTTGCCGCTGCGTGGTTGATAGGCGAGGGCGGTTTGACCTTTATCTGCATAGCTAAAGTATATGCCTTTGGAGTTTGCACTCCATTTCATTTGACCTACGCTACGATCAAAATCTGGCGTTAAGCTAGTTGTGTTACCTGTTTTTAAATCACGAATATAAAGCTGAGCGTTTTCGTAGTTAGTGCGTTTATCATCGTAACCTGTGTACGCTAAGTAACGACCATCGGGCGATACTTTAGGCTGCTCGTCAGGTCCGTTTCGGTCAGTAATTTTAGTTATATTTTGTGTGGCTAACTCGAGTTGATAGATTTCACTGTTTGTGGGTTTTAGCTGGTTGTTTGTGTGCCTGTTCGCAGAAAAATAAAGCGATTTACCATCGTTGCTAAAACTTACATCGCCTGCGTTATCAAATTCATCATGAGTGAGTTGTTTGGCATTACCACCGTTAGCATCTATGGAAAATAATTGGCTAAAACCTTTTTGCGTGTAACCGCCACCATCTGAACGGTAATAAACATCATCAATAAATTTAGCGGGCTCTGCCCAGGTTGCGCCTTTTGGTTTGCCTGGTAAGCTCACTGGCGCTGAATTAGCGCTTGGAACAAACATGCTAAATATTAGCTGACTAGAATCAGGGCTCCATGTAATCGCACGTGGACTACTCGTTAAGTTACTAATTTTTGCCATGGCACCTGTTTTAAGCCATTTAATATATATTTGGCTGCTGCCATCGCGGGTTGATATAAACGCAAGGCGTTGACCATCAGGAGAGAGGACTGGCGAATAATCCATATGCACGCCAGAGGTTAGCGGCTGCATTTGTTTGGTTTTGTAATCAACAGACCAAATATTACCAACTTTGCGATCTGTTTTTATATCCATGCGGTTACGCACAAAATAAACAGTTTTACCGTCTTCGGTTATATCTATTTGATTGGCATATTCTAAATTAAACACGTCTTGCAGTTGTAGTGTATTTGTTTCAGCGTAGGCTAAATTGCTACAGCCTAAAATGAGGCTAAGTGTTAAAAGCTGTTTCATTTTAATCCCTGTTGTTACTTTTTTAATTTGCTAAGTAGTTATATGTTAGGGATTATTAAATTAACAGTAGGATGCGATGAAGCTCTTATTTAACTCTATGAGTTAAAGCTGTAAAGGGGGTTTACAGCTTCTATTTGAGGTTGTGTAAAAGTTTAGTTAGCTGAGTTACACAGGGCTTTTATATCTTTTATAAGCGCTATGCCATCAGCGTTGTCGCCATGTACGCATAAGCTATCGGCGTTGAGCGTTAGCTTTTTTCCAGTTCGTGTTGTCACGCTGCCATCGGATAAAAGCTGAGTTACTTGTTTTAGTAATGCAGCTTTGTTGTGAACACTACCCTCAAGTGTTCGTGACACTAAATGCCCGTCGTCGGTGTACTGTCTATCGGCAAATGCCTCGAGTATTAGCTCAACTCCTGAGTTTTTAGCTATCTGAATGTGCTTATTGGCATTTTTAGTCGCTAAAACCATTAGTTTTAAATCGGTAGGGTAGCTGGCAATTGCATTTATAACGGTTTGTAATATTGACTCATTTGCCATCATGTCGTTATAAAGCGCGCCATGTGGTTTAACATAGCTAAGCGTTAAACCTTGTACTTTTGCCATGCCCTCAATAGCGGCTATTTGATAATGCAGGCAGTTTATTAGCTCGCTTGTACTAAGATTCATTGAGCGCCTACCAAAACCTTGCAGGTCTGGGTAGCTGGGGTGAGCGCCAATTTGTACGTTATATTGTTTGGCAAGTGTGAGCGTGCTTGCCATTACATCGGCATCGCCGGCATGAAAACCACAGGCAATATTAGCCATATCAATATGTGGCATTACATCATCGTCTAGCCCCATTTTCCACGCGCCAAAACTTTCGCCTAAATCACAATTAAGTTTCATATTAATGCGCCTTTTGCGATTTTATTGTAACAGGCAGTACGCCGTTAGCAGGCGCTTCACCCAGTAACACTTTTGCAAGGGCGGTAAAAGCAGGCCCAGATACAATATCGTTTTTATCTACATCAATATTATATGCGTAGGATGCAAGTACAGCATTTGCATAATTACCAAATTTAGCAATGTCGTACGGTGCTCTTAGGCTTATAAAAACAGTGCTTTTATTTTCCTCTTTTGCCATATTTAATAATGACTCAAGTGCTTTTGGTTGCTCTGCATTATTAAGTGCAAAATTAGGATCGTCTTTTAAATCATCCATACCGCCAATTTCTACCGCACTTTGATTAGGCGTTGCATTGCCGGCTATAACTATATCAGCAGCGTGTATTTGTGCTTTTGCGAGTGCAGGGTCGAACCCTTGTAAGCTACTACAGCTATAGGTGAATTTTTGCTGGCTGGTAGCTTCAATTGCTTGCTGCATTGCCATACATTTACGCGTGTCGGGCATAATAATATGAACATTACTTCCTGCTTTTAAATTAAGCGGTAAAATACTGTTATTATTTTTAACCTGCGTTATAGCCTCTACAGCAAGTTGCGCTTCTATTTCACGATGTGCTGCACTGCCAATAACCTGCTTAGCTTCAGTAAGCGCGGTAATAGGGTCAAAATTAGTGCTTAATCTAAATTTATTTTTAAGAGAGGTAATACGCATCGCAGATTGTGCTATTTCTTGCTCATCAAGTTGTTTTGATTTAACCGCTGCAACAAGCTCTTTAATAAGGTCATCGAGCTTGTTTAAATCATCCGGCGTTCTAATTTCAACGGGCATTAGGGCAATGTCAGCCCCAGCCGCAAACGTATTAATTACCGCTTGAGTTGGTGTAAAAAAGTTACTAATACCTGCCATATCAAGCGCATCGGTTACTACAACACCTTGGTAATTAAGCTCACCGCGTAAAATATCAGTAATGATTGCGCGCGACATTGTTGCCGGTTTTATCATGGTTTTGCCATCAACACTTACAAACGTTGTGCTATCGAGCGCTGGATACTGGATATGCGCCGTCATGATCATGCCAGGGTTTTGCTTGGCGATAATGTGTTTAAACGGTGATAGGTCTTGCTCGTAAATAACCTCTTTTACATGGTTTACTTGAGGCAAACCTGTATGGCTATCTACATTTGTATCGCCATGCCCAGGAAAGTGCTTTAACGAAGTAATAACGCCATTGTTTTCAAACCCTGCAACTTGAGCTGCGCCTAGCTTACTAACGAGTGCTGGGTTTTCACCAAATGAGCGTACGTTGATAACAGGGTTATCGGGGTTCATGTTTACATCAACCGTAGGCGCATAATTTACATTGATACCCAGCGAATTTAGCTCTTTAGCTATTACTGTTGCTGTTTTTGTGGCAAAGCTTGTACCGTGTTTTTTGTACGTTGCGCCAATCGACATATTACCGGTAAATGATGTAGCAACATCGCGTGGTAAACGCGCTACACGTCCGCCTTCTTGATCTATTGATATAAATAAAGGCAGCTTACTACTGGACTTACTTGCAGCTGTTTGCAATTGGCTATTAAGCGTAATGGTTTGTTCTATTGATTGAGTGTTTTCAGAAAATAAAATAACTCCGCCAATATCGTATTTAGCAATAGCGACGGCAAGCTCATTAGGTAACTCGGTCATTGGAGTTCGGCATTTATTACTTGCTCCTTGCTGGCAAAAGTAGCGAAAGTCGAGTATTAACTTTTGCCCAAGTTGTTGTTCAAGAGAAAGCACGGGTTTAGCAAACGAGGATTGTAATGGCATTAAACACCCAGATAAAAAAACGATAGACGGTACAATACACTTATTTAACAAAACACACTCCAAGGCTAAAAAGTAGATAAATGTATGCAGCTTAACTACTTTTTAAAGTAACTGCAAAAGAAGGTTTTCTTTACAAAAACCATTAACGTATTGTAAAAATTGAAGAAAAATTATAGTTTTGAACTTAGTGAAAAGTTATATTTTTTCTGGCTTTATTGATATTAGGTAATAAATTTTTAATAGGGTGTAATTGCAGGCTTTATGCTCAATTATAGGTGCAAGTATTGAATGCCTAATACTTAGGATGGCATTCATTTTCGAAAGAATTATTAATAGCCTTAATCTTCGATTTCTTATTTTTCATTTAACGATTACAGCCTTTATTAGTACTTTAGTAAGTCGCTTTTATTCTACCTACCAAGCACAAAAGGAGCAGTTAAAAACTTACACTAAAAATAACTATGCCTGCGCTAATAAACTAGCATCAACAACTTATACTCTTTAGAATCAGCAATGCAATAACCTGCCTATTCAACTAAAAATCATCTTGAAAAGACAATATTGTGGCGCATTTAGGTAGAGAAGAATTTGTATTTTTTTACCTAATAAGAACAGCAAAGTGCGCAAAATAGCGGAGCGATCACGTCAAACCGTTGAGTCTATAAATACGTAAACTATTGGATTTATAATAATTCCTATTGGCATTGCAACTTGGTCTGAGCGTAGTAACGAAATAGACCAAGTTTACAAATGTGCTGACAAAGTACTTTACCATGTTAATAAGTATGGTAGTGGTAAGTGCATTGTTGCTGATTAAAAGTGTGTTTCGATAGGAGAGTAATCAATTGCAACTTCTACATTGCTCACTGAGCTATAATTGTTTAGATCTTTAGATAATCCTGCAATATCAACATCCTTTTCAACAAGTAATGTGTAATTGTGAGCTGTCGATTTAACTAACTCATAATTATTTTTTAACTCATCAGGCAAAGAATCGGTATTTAATGTAATGGTAAGAGTACCTGTTACTACACCTTTTTGCTTTAAGTTCTGATTATAAATAACGTCGCCTTTAAATAACTGCTCAGAGTTAAAAATAAGCTTATCACCCGATGAATTTATGCTTTTAGATGCTTTTTTCATAATACCTTGACTACTTTCTTTTTTAGGAAAAATAGTGTCAGTTTTCTGGTTCTTAGATGGTTCTTTTATAATGATTTCTGCTGTTTTAGGTAGCGCCTGAGAGTTGTTAACCTCTGTTTTTTCACTGTTATTACATGCAGATAGTAATAAAGCTGCAATTATTGGCACTGAACTTATAAAAATTATTTTTTGCATTCGTTTACCTTTGTTTACTTTTCTCTAAATTTAAAGCTATTCAGCTTCATTCAAGTATGTATATTAACAACTTAACCATGCGTTTACATAAAATAATCAATTAAAAAACATTAAGTACTTTAATATAATAAATACAAACAGGTGGATACATGTCTCAATTTAAATTAACAACTATTGCCATAGTTGTAGCATCAACATTAGCAGCAGGTGAGCTAACGGCCGCTGAACAAACCCGATTTTATGATGTAAGTGCTACAAATGCAGTTACTCAGGGTACTTCTTTAGCTGCTGTTCAGCAGAGAACCTTAGCCGAACGCGCCACTGTATCGGGTCAAAAATCTATTTACGATGCACAAATGGGTAAAGCAACATTTTTATGGCAAGCAATAGGTCAGCGTAAGCCTGACATGGCTTTAATCGCAGCTGATAACCGTAATCAATATGCTGCTGACTTTTATATTGAAACTTTAACAGGTATTAGTAATCGTAAAACAACAGCATCTTCTGCTGTTATGGTTGATTTATCAGAGCAAAAACGCGGTTCTATTAGTGCAAAATACAAGCAACAAGTAAACGGTGTTGAAGTTTTTAACCGCGAATACAACTTGTTAATGGATAAAGAGTACAACCTAGTAGCAAGCTCGGGTTATTTTGCTGATACGTCGTCATCTAAAAATAAACTTGCTGCATTAACGGGTTTTGTAAGCTCTGAGCAAAGTATAAAAAAAGCATTTAGTGAATTAGCAAATATTGATGTCTCACTTCGTAAAATTGGTAACGAGGGTGGATATGCAAAGTATGAGGCTAAATCATTAGATGACTCTAAGATTGTTTTAGGTACACCACGTGCAAAAGAAGTATTTTTTGAAGTTGCAGGCGAGCTTAAATCTGCTTACTACATTGAAGTAGAAGTAGCAGAAGTTGGCTCTTTAGAAAGTGACTACTTTAGTTATGTAGTAGATTCGAATAACAGCAAAGTATATTTTGCGAAAGATTTGAAATCTCATGCAGCTGACTTTAATTACCGTGTTTACGCTAACCAAGATGGCTACCCAATGGAAAGCCCGCACGGTGACGTAATTCCTGCAGATGGCCCAGGGCAAGTAGACGAGACTGAGATTTTAGACGCGCCAATGGTATCTCTATCTTACTACAGTAAACTAAGCACAATGGACCCATGGTTAGCTGATGATGCAACGACAACATCAGGTAATAACGTATTTGCTTACGCAGATGTGGTTGCACCTCAAGACTTTAGTGAAGGTGACTTTACTGCTGAAACAACAGCAGACTTCACATTTGACTACCCTTATAAAGTAGATGAAGTTGCAAATAGCTACGCAAACCGTAAAGCGGCTATTGTTAACTTGTTTTATATGAATAACTTTTTACATGATTTTTTCTATGATCATGGTTTTGATGAAACGTCAAATGTAGCTCAAGTATCTAACTTTGGTCGTGGCGGCGTAGAAGGTGACCCGATTGAAGCACAGGCTCAAGATAACTCAGGTCGTAATAACGCAAATATGTCTACGCCAGCTGATGGTGCTAGCCCACGTATGCAAATGTACTTGTACAACAGTAAAGATGCCGTTGTTGGTGTAGATTTTGGTATTACAGTAACTTCACATGACTCTTTAGGCCTTTTAGCTTCAACAAAAGAATCTGGCTTTGGTAAATACCAATTCAGTGATGTGGCTGCAGAAGTTGTTCGTTTAGATGATGGAAATACAGTAGATTCAACAAGTGTGAATGATGGTTGTGAGCCTGCTATAAATGCAGCTGAACTAGCGGGTAAAATTGCAATTGTAGACCGTGGCTCATGCTCATTTACAATTAAAGTAAAAAATGCACAAGATGCGGGTGCAATAGCAACTATCGTTGTTAATAATGACCCAGATACAGCAGAACCGGCACCAATGGGCGGTGAAGACGATACTGTAACTATTCCAAATATGGGTTTAAATTACGCTGATGGTCATGCAATGTATGACCTAATTGATGCTAGTGAAGTTGTTACTGTAAACATGTTTACCAAAGCAACATTAAAAGATGGTACGTTTGATAATGGTATTATTGCTCATGAATGGGGTCACTACATTAGTAACCGCTTAGTCGGTAATTCATCAGGCCTTATTAACTTCCAAGGCCGCGCAATGGGCGAAGGCTGGGGCGATTTCCACTCATTAATGTTTATCGCTAAAGAAAGCGATATAAATATCACAGGTAACGATAAGTTCCAAAAAGCATATGGTAGCGGCACATTTGTAGAAGACTTCTACTTCGGTATTCGTCGTCTTCCTTATTCAACTGATACAGATGTAAATGCATTATCGTTCCGACATATTACTGAAAATGCTGGTGCTGATATTGGTATTTCACCAACAAGCGTGGCTTCTCCTCATGCTGCCGGCGAAATTTGGGCAACTGTATTATGGGAAAACTACGTAACGCTTATTAACGAGCATGGCTTTAATGAAGCACAAACTCGAATGGCAGATTACTTAGTTGCAGGTTACAAATTAACACCTATAGCACCAACCTACACTGAAGCACGTGATGCTATTTTAGCTGCTGCCTATGCAGTAGACCCTGCTGATTACAAGTTAATGGTAGGCGCATTTGCTAAACGTGGTATGGGTCTTGGCGCAGTATCGCCAGATCGTTTCAGTGAAGACCTTACTGGTGTAGTTGAATCAGATAAAACACAGCTTTCTAGCTATGCTTTTGCAAGTGCTGACTTAAACAACATGTACAATGGTACAGAGCTTGGTTTTTGTACTAACGACAATATTTTAGATAAAGGCGAAACGAGTACGGTTAGCGTAACAATTACTAACCGTGGTAGTGAAGTACTTAGTGGTACAACAGCACAACTGACAGTTATAAGCGATCATGATGTAACATTTGAAAATGATGGCCTACTTACTTTTGGTGAAGTTCAACCGTACGAAGCAATAACAAGTAACGATATTAAAGTTACTTTGAACGAAGCGGGTACAGCTGAAACACTAGAAATTGAAGTCACATTCCCTGAAATTGAAACAGACGATGATATCGTTGAAGCGCTTGATCAAACACTTACGTTTGAAGTAAATATGG
Source organism: Pseudoalteromonas sp. SWYJZ19 (assembly GCF_015864375.1). Taxonomy (NCBI): domain Bacteria; kingdom Pseudomonadati; phylum Pseudomonadota; class Gammaproteobacteria; order Alteromonadales; family Pseudoalteromonadaceae; genus Pseudoalteromonas; species Pseudoalteromonas sp. SWYJZ19. The sequence goes on along the minus strand of NZ_JADYXI010000004.1, from coordinate 168,498 downwards.
GCTTTAAGTCAGAAACGCCTGTTGGAGCTGTAGTTTCTGATGATATGGAAGTAGCAAGTTCATCACTATTAGATTTAAAAGAAAACGTAATGTTTGGTGGTGATTTAGCTGCTGGCACTCAAGTAATGGATAATAGTAGTAATATTGCATTCTTTGAACAAGGTGGCTTTGGCCTAGGCACACAAGCAATGCGCCTTGTAAATAATGGCTTCCAATCGGATGTAGCAGTAGAGAGTAAGTCATTCGAAGTCGGTTACTCTGGCGACTTTGAAATTTCATTCTGGCATTTCTATAGTATCGAGGAAAACTGGGATGGTGGTGTTGTAGAAGTTAGTGTTAATGGTGGTGACTGGGTTGATGCTACTGAAATTGGCGGCACATTTGATGTTGGCTATGACGCTGTTCTAATCGAAAACGATTCTCAAGAGCTTCAAGAACGTGAAACATACACAGGTAATAACGTACAAGATAGTGGCGCGTATGGTAATTATGAAACTATCAACTTTGGTGATGCTCTAAACGGCAACTTAGTAAAAGTACGCTTTAGAATTTCATCAGATGGCGCAGTAAGTGATTTAGGTTGGTGGATTGATAACCTAACTATGTCTAACGTTTTATCTCCTGTATTTTCAGAACTTGTAGCGGGTGATTCACTAGCATGTGATAACGCAGCTCCACTTGTTTTAGTAGAAAGCGCATCAGCGGAAATTACTGAATCTGCTACAGGAACAATTACAGCAACAGCGTCAGATCGCAATGGTCAAACACTAACTTATGCTTGGACTCAGGTTAGCGGTAGTGATGCTACGCTCACTGGTACTGATACAGCAACTTTGAGCTTCACACCTGCAGCTATTACTGCAGATGAAGAGCTTGTTTTTGAAGTTGCCGTAAGTGATGGTGTAACAACTGTGACTCAACAAAGTACTGTAATGGTAAAAAATGAAGCGGTAGCAACAGTGCCTGTAACAGAAGCAAAATCTAGCGGTGGTGGTAGTTTTGGCTTTATAGCTTTATTACTTACTCCATTAGTATGGTTTAATAGACGTCGTAAAAACGTTAGTAAATAAGTTTAAATAACATCCCGTCGTCTCTAAACACATGACGGCTTTAATGAAAGGCCAGTAGCTTTTGCTTCTGGCCTTTTTTATAAACTTAGTGTGATGTTTTTAGTCCTGACCTCATATTAACTTTTTCATGGCCATACACTTTGACTTATCTATTAGTCATATTGCCTTTTTATACGACATCAACAACTTATATCTTAAAGCTTAATAAACAACCTCGGTGCGTTCACTTAGTTGGCTAGAGTTTTACTGATTAAAGGATAAAAAATGGCAATACTGGAATATATTATTTATCACGCCATACCCTAACGCATAGTCGCTAAATTGAACAAACCAACTTAATTAAAAACACTTAAACGGGTATAATACCTAACTTCGTATAATACGCGCTGAATTTGAGTGCTTTGGAATGCAGCTTTGCTATATAAATTACTACCCGCTTTAAATTTAAGATTTCTTATATTGCTACTCGCATTCTCTGCAGCACTGAGCACATTGGTAGGGAGTTTTTATTCTACCTATCAGGTTCAAAAAGAGCAGTTAACATCATATACGCTAAAAAGTAATTTAGCCTATGCACAAAAATTAGCCTCCGCAACTGATAACTTTTTAAAGTCTGCGCTTCAGCAGCTTGAATACTCAGCTAAAATTATTGAGCAATCACCAAATAACTCCAAATTATTAAACGATGAAGCCATTCGTTTAAATCATCAAACGGATAGCTTTAACTCTGTTGTGATTAATTTACATGGTGTAGTTGCAGCGACGTCGCCTCACTTTGAAAGTTTAATAGGCCAACAAATACAGTCTCCAGGAGCAATAGAAGCACTAAAAGAAAAACGCCCATTAATTAGTGAGCCTTATTTATCGGCAGCTGATAATTTAATTGTTTTTATTTCGCACCCGCTATTTGATTCTGAAGGTAAGTATTTAGGTTATATTGGGGGCTCTCTTTATTTAAAAGAGAAAAATATTTTAAATGAGCTTTTAGAACAACATTACTACAAAGGTGGTTCGTACCTTTATGTTGTTAGCTCAAATAAGCGCATTTTATATCACCCAGAACCTGCCAGAATCGGCAACGTTATTGCTAACAATGCTGTGATTGACGCTGTTATAGATGGCGAAATAGGCACTTCAACGGTTATTAATAGCTTAAATAAGCCGATGCTCGCAGGCTACGCACCCATTACTTTATCTAAATGGGGAATAGTGGCGCAAAGACCATTAGAATCAACGCTCTCTTCGCTAGATACATTAACTATTGAAGTCATTAAACAAACAATACCTATGGCATTAGTCACATTTATTTTTATTGGTTTATTCGCACACTTTATAGCAAGGCCGCTAAAGCGATTAGCCGATAACGCAAATACACTCGATGATCCAAAAAGCTTAGAAAAACTTAAAAGCGTGAAGTCGTGGTATTTTGAAAGTCAAGAACTGAAGTTAGCGATGTTAAGAGAGGTTACTTTATTACAAGCACAAATAGGTGTGCTACGCCATGACTCACAAACAGATCCCTTAACAGATACGCATAACAGAAGAAGCTTAAACGGCCTACTTAACCAGCTTATGCTAAAGCAAACCCCATTCGCTATATTAGAAATTGATATCGACTTTTTTAAACGTGTTAACGATACTTTTGGACATGATAAAGGCGACGAAACTTTAGTTTCGCTAACAAATATAATTAAAAAACTATCAAGAAGAGACGACATAGTATCAAGAATCGGCGGTGAAGAATTTGTTCTTGTACTACCAAATGAAAACAGCCAAAGTGCCTATAAAATAGCAGAGCGTTTACGTAAAACAGTAGAATCGACAGAAATAAACACCATAGGAAAAATCACTATTTCTATAGGTATTGCGACCTGGCCTGAGCATAGTACTGATATTGCCCAAGTATATAAATGTGCCGATAAGGCGCTATACCATGCTAAAGAGCATGGTCGTAACCGATGCGTAGTGGCCGATATTAGCTAAGCGCAGCTTAGTTAAGTAATACACTGTATTACTTTAAATTGATAAATACTTTACAGAGAGTTTATTAAGCCAGCCATCTGCTTTTGATGGCTTGTAAATCATTACTATGCCTTTGCTATAGTGACTGTTAACCCCCTTTACAGTTATTTTTGTAAGCGCTAAGTCATCAATCAAAAAATTTGGTAAATACGCTAATGCCAAAGCAGTTTTACTACCAAACTAACTTTTTAAAACCCGTTATATGTTGAAAAATCACGACTAATAAAACACAAAAATGCATTTTCATTAGTAAAACTAACGCAGCAACAAGGCTTGGTAATTCATAAAATACAAAGTAAACCAAGCTATGACTCGTTAAGATTAGTGCCGCTTACTAAGGGGGAGTATAACGGGGAATTAGAATGCGACAGCGCAATAAATACAACGCTTGCAAGTAAGCTAACAGCATGTTTTAAAAACGCCCCAGCTATTTAGAAAACCAAGACTTTGCGATTAATTAATTTATAAATAACGGCGATTTTGGCTTTAAAAGTGCTGTTTATATAAAGTGTTAATGGGCATTAAGTATGTAGAAGTGTACCTGAGTATACTCACCATTAAGTAATTTGACTTGAGTAAATATGTGCAATAAACGCTGCATACCCATGCAGCGTTTATTGCCATTTGTTTAGCCCTAATTAAAACTGATAGCTTACCCTTGCTGAAAAGTTACGCCCAGGTTGGGTGTATTGGCTAAAATCAGCACTTTGCGATTGACCTGCAATCAACTCAAAAGGTACATATTCTTTATCGAGCAAGTTAAGTACACCTACATTTAGCCGCCACGCTTGCCATTCGTAGTTTGCGTATAAATCAACAACGCCGTAGCTATGCCCTTGCGTAGTTTTATCATCGTTTGCATCAAGTACTACATCCGATTGCGATTTAGCTAAACGCAACGCAGCGGTCCAGTTAATATTACCCAGCTCTGTACTTAACAATATTGATCCATTTAACGGGCTAATGCTGGTAAGTGGCTGATCGGTTTCTTTGTTTTCACCATCAACGTAGGCCACGTTTGCCTCAAGTAGTATATTTTCAGCGACATACATGGCAATTCCGGCTTCTACACCGCTTATTTGTGTTTCGCTAATATTTTGATATTGATACAAAGTTTTGTTTACGCCAGGAATATACGTTGGCTCAACACCCACTACGGCGGTTTCAATAAAATCATCGAATGCTGCATAAAAAGCACTTAAGTTTACGCTAATATCGCTGCTGGCGTATCTTAGCCCAAGCTCAAACGAATCACTGCTTTCAGGGTCTAAATCGGCGTTTGGTAATATTTGATAAAACGGCTCAACGCCGTGGCTTTGATAGGCTTGGTCGTGTGGTGGTATTTTAAAGCCTCGTACGTATTGCCCGTACAACGATAAGTTATCATCCACTTGGTATATAACACCTAGCTTAGGCGAAAAGGCAGATTCGGTAATATCATCAAGCTGTGCATCGGCGTATAACTCATCACTTTTAGCCTCTAGGGTGTAGTAATCGTATCGCACACCTGCAATAACCGACCACGCGCTGTTATTAAACGAAATACTGTCTTGCACATAAGCGCCAATTAAAGAGGTATCAGCTCCGGGAAATGCTTTTTGTTTTTGATCGGTAAAATCAACGGTGCCATCGGCTAAAATACGTGTTTTAAAACGAGGGCGGGTGGTGTCGTATAAGTCGATATCAACTCCATATACCACTTCATGATCGGTGGTTTCTCCTTTAAGCCCTTTATTAAATACTGCTTTTAAACCTAAAATATTTTGCTCAAAGCGATAGTCGTTATAATCGGTGTAGGTACTTGCGCCACTAATTTGATCGCTTTGCTGCTCGTAACTACTGTAAGACACTTGCCCATACCATTTATCAAATGCCGCTGTTGCTACCTCTGAATGGTAATCTAGCGCCAATGACCAACTAGTGTCGTCTTCTTCAGTTTCTTGAATGGCGGAAGTTATTACTTGCTCAATTGTTTGATTAAAGTAATCAAGGGTGTATTTAAGTGTGCGTTTTTCATCAAGCTGTTGCTCAAATTTAACTAATAAAGCATCCGACTTTGCATCATAACCGGGTAAGTTTTCGTCGTAGTTTTGTACTTCCTCGCTGTCGCGGTGGCTATAAACGGCGCTTACAGCAAAGTCGCCTAAGTCTTTTGCAGCGGTAATATCAGCGGCAATTTGGTTGCTTTGACCTTGATACCCCAGCGCCATTTTTACAAAGCTGCTGTTATCTTTTAAGTAATCGCTTGGATCTTTAGTGGTTATAACCACAATGCCACCGAGTGCATCAGAGCCATATAAAGACGATGCAGCACCTTTGGCTACTTCTACTTGTTTTACGCCTGCTACATCAAAGTAATTACGACCAACTAAATAACCCCCTCCGCCTGCATAGCCATCGTTGGTACGTCGGCCATCTTTTATAAATACAACACGGTTACCACCAACACCACGTACGGTGAGTGTTTGCGCGCCTGCACCACTGCCAGTGGTTGCAATACTTGAATCGTATTTAAACATGGTTTGTAAATCTACAGCTAGCTGACGCTCTATGTCTTGCTCGGTAATAACAGTAACTGAGCCTGTTACATCTTTAAGCTTTTGTTCAAAGCGCGAGCCACTCACAACAATATGTTCGTCAATTATGTTTTCGGCAAATACAGTGCCAGATCCGAGTAATAAGGTTGCTATAGCAGTAAATTTAAATGTAGAGGGGTTCACTTTAACTCCAAATGATAATAGTTATTATTTATGGCGAGGATGTTACAACTAAGTCAAATTAAGATCAATTAATTATGATAATCATTTTCATTTAGATTTAACTAGTTATAATAGCCGAAAAATAAAAGCCGGAGTTTGTAATGAAATACCTATTTATATTGTTTGCTTTAGTCGCTCAACCTGCAATTGCACAGGAGCGCGTTATTAGTGCTGGCGGCACCCTTACAGAAATAATTTATGCACTGGGCAAACAAAATACCCTTGTAGCGGTTGATCAATCTAGTATGTACCCACAGCAAGCTACGCAATTACCACAAGTGGGTTATTACCGCGATTTAGCGGCAGAAGGCGTGCTTTCTATGCGCCCAACCACCTTGTTAGCGCTTGAAGGCGCAGGGCGAAGCCAAGCACTTAAACAAATTGAGGCAACAGGGGTTAAGCTAATTCATTATAAAAAGCCGACCTCAGTTAATGAGCTACTTGAGCTAATTAAACGCCTTGGTACCGACTTAAACGCCAAGCAAAAAGCGCAATCACTTATTACGCACATTACAAACTCATTACCTGTAAAAGCAAAAGTGCAGACACGCAGCGCGCTATTTTTACTCTCAGCTAATGAGCGCGGGCTTGTTGCCGCAGGGCAAGAAACCGTCCCTAATTTATTATTTAGCTATGCGGGCATTACTAATATAGGCGCTACACATTCAGGCTTTAAAGTAATTAATACCGAAGTACTTGCTGTAAATCAGCCTGACTTTTTAGTTGCGCCAAAGCATGTTGTACAAAGCATTGGCGGCAAGCAGGCTTTTTGTAAGCAACCGAACCTACGCTTATTAAAAGCTGCGCAAAGCTGTAACTTACTTGTTATGGATAGCCTGCTTTCGCTTGGCATGTCGCCACGTATTACCACAGCAATTAATGAGCTTAACGAGTATAAAACCCGCTTATGAACACCCTAACATTGAGCCGCTTTGTGCCCATAACACTTAGCCAAACTCATAAGTGGATGCTATTAGCCTCTGTTTGTATTTTTGCTTTGGCGCTACTAAGCATTGGGTACGGCCCTGCAGGATGGGATTGGCGTTTAGCTATTGCCTGGCTTGCACCCGAGTACTTTAATCAGTTTGATGCGCTGCAAATAAATGTCGTAATGCAAATACGTTTGCCGCGTTTTGTGCTTGCTGTATTAGTAGGGTTGGTACTTGCCCAAACAGGGGCGGCAACCCAAGCGCTTTGCCGTAACCCGCTGGCAGACCCATCTATTATTGGCATTAGTGCAGGTGCGGCAATGGTTGCAGTGGCGTTTATTGCACTTAGCGCGCAGTTTAATTTTAACGCTCAGTTGTATTTACCTTATGCGTCGTTTTTAGGGGCGCTTGGTGTTACCTCGCTGGTATATTTTATTGCCAAGCAGCAGGGGCAAATTAATATCACCACACTTATATTGGTAGGAGTCGCTATTAACGCGTTAGCATTCGCTGTTATTGGGCTACTGAGTTTTTTTGCCGACGATAGCGCACTACGATTAATAAATTATTGGACCATGGGCTCATTAGGCGGAGCAAGCTGGAGCACGATTATTCAAGCTGCGCCGTTACTGTTTATCAGCCTAATTGGCCTGTGGCGGTTAAAAAACCCCATGAACTTACTCCTTATTGGCGAGTCACAAGCTCAGTACCTAGGAGTAGACACTAATAAGCTTAAATTGTATGTCATTATACTCGTTGCATTAGGGGTAGGTGCGGTTGTAGCGCTTACCGGTTTAATAGGGTTTGTTGGCTTGGTAGTCCCGCATATTGCCCGCTTAATGGTGGGGCCGCATTTACGTAATATGCTGCCGCTTTGTATGCTAATTGGCGTAGTGGTATTGCTACTTTCTGACTGGCTAGCACGCATTGTGATCATGCCATCAGAGCTACCCATTGGCATTATTACCGCGCTATTGGGTGCGCCATTGTTTATTTATTTAATAGTGAAAAATAAGCGAGGTTGGTCATGATCACGTTTAACAACCTAAGCGTTGGCTTTGATAATCATAGCGTTTTAAACGCTATTGATGGCAGCGCTAAACAAGGGCAACTTGTAGCACTACTTGGTGAAAATGGCGCAGGTAAATCTACCTTGCTGCATACCTTAGCAGGTATGCACTCCTTTACAGGCAGTGTACTTTTTAATGCTAAGCCGCTGGCCTCTCACGCTAAAAGACGCCTTGCAACACAGCGCGCAGTCATGATGCAAGCTAACCACGTAGGGTTTGATTTTAATGTATTTGAGCTTATTGCAATGGGTCGCTATCCGTATGTAGAGTCATTAAAAATGCAAAGCGAAAAAGTACATAAATACGCCGCTATTATGGATTTAAACCAGTATTTAACTCGCCGCGTAAGTGCGCTTTCGGGCGGAGAGCAACAACGAGTGCATATGGCGCGTACTTTAGCGCAGCTCGATGCCTTTACACAATCGGCCGAGCCAAAACTAATGCTACTCGACGAGCCTACATCAGCACTTGATATGCGCCACCAACATGCACTGCTCAGCTGCGTTAAAGCGTTTGTAGGGCAGGGTAACAGCGCCATTATTGCAATACACGATCTAAATTTAGCCAGCCTTTATGCAACCGACGCTATTTTACTGCACAACAAAAAAGTGCTGCAAAGTGGGCCTATAAACACCGTATTAACTGAACAAAACTTACAACAAATGTACGCCATGAAACTGCACGTAAATCCTCATCCTTATAACGATGCACCCATGGTTTTTTCTCAACGTCAGGAGTTTTTATGAGAGAGCAAGCATTAAACGATGCACGCACCTTGGTTTACAAAACCAATGCCGGTGTCATGTCGACTATTTCTAATAATTTACGCGGCTACCCGTTTGGCTCAGTAACCCCCTATATGTACGACGAACAAGGCCGTGTTTACTTTTTTATTAGCGATATAGCCCAGCACACTAAAAATCTAAAGCACGACTCTCGTATGAGCCTAACTGTGTTTGATGCCGCCGACAGTGGCGATCAAAACGAGCACGGGCGAGTAACGCTTGTAGGCGATGGCTCTATTGTGCCAAGTAAGCAAGCACACACCTTACTTGATAACTATATTGCCCTATACCCCGAAGCCGCTAGCTATCGCAATGCGCACGACTTTCAATTATGGCAATTAGACGTAATTCGTGTGCGTTACATTGGTGGCTTTGGCAAAATATTTTGGCTTGAGCAAAACGAATGGCAGGATGAGGCAAAAAACTGGGATGAAAACCAGCAGCAAAGCATGATAAGCCACATGAACGACGACCATCAAGATGCTATGTCGCTCATATTAATGCAGCACTACGGCGTAGCCGATAACACCCCAATAATGAGCGGCCTATTACCCACTGGTTTTTATATACAAAGCCAAAAGCGTAATTACTTTATTAATTTTAATACCCAGTGCAACAGCCCGTTAGAGGTTCGTAAAGCGCTGGTTGCGCTAACCAATCAAGCACGCAATAACTAAACTAAATACATGACGACATAGTTAACCTGAGCTCTGGTTAAGAAATTCACCAACTATGTCGTCATTTTATAAGCAAACTGTTTGATCGCCTCGTTTAGCTAAAGCTTTAAAAGCGGCTTGCTGATGTTCTTTTTGTACATAACGGGGTGGCAAAGGGTTAACTTGCAACTGATACCCTGTTTGGTTAGCTTGCACACTTGTAACCGGCGATATCCACACAACCTTAAGCTCTGGCGCTAAACGCTTAATAACGCGCGCTATACCTTCGCCATTTTTCACATGAAAATCGCCCGCTATATGCATTACCTGCGCATCTTTATGATTATTTAAATAGTTAACGATAGACTCCCCCATGGTTTCATCCCAGGTAACTTGCGCAGCATAATAATTTTCGTTTTGACTTGGCGTGCCATGGTGCATTGAGGTCATAAAACGTTGTTTATAATCACTGGGGGATGTATCAATAGTGGCTGCAATATAGCTCTGCTGTGTTTCATCAAGTTTACTTAGGTAACTTATGCCTTGCCTGCCAATACAGGTGACTATATTTTTAGGGGCATTTGCAGCTATTACATCGCTATTGTTCGTTTTTGCCAGCTCTACCAGCGCACGGTAATCACTTTTGTAATTTGGCCACGCTTGGGTGTTATCAATTAAGTATTGCTCACCAATTTCACCTTTAACATACTGGTTTAAAATAGGCTGATCCGCGCGGCTAAATTGCTCAAGCGACAGCGCAGTGCGTTTATTACTTTTGCTTAATTGCTCAAATAACTCAGTCTGAAATAAATGCACGCCCGGATGTGTATGCAATTCACCCACTAAAACCACATCGGCATTTAATAACTTGGGCTCTAATAATACAGAGCTAACAGGCTTTGCCTGTGCATTATAAAGTGCTGAGTAATAAAGCGATGAGCTTTTATCAGGCTCCGTAGCTGTTGTACTACAACCACTCAAACCCGTAACTAACGCCAGAGTTAACATAGACTTTTTCATACACACCTTTAAAACACTTTAATGCAAATAATTATCAATATCATATACTTGTAATACCTATTAAGCCAGCCAAACTGCTGCTTACTTACATAATCAAGGAAATGAGCGAAACGCGCATTTATATGCCTTAACTTTGCTTGTAAATATTAAATAGCTTTTGATAGCAATGCCTTAGGTAATTTGTTAAAACTGTATAAAGTAGAAACATGAGCGTGACATCGGCAGAAGTATGCTCGATTCGCGGCCTATAAAATTGTTAGATGTTAAATGGAGTTCTATGAAGCATCCACTTTTTAGTGAAAACATGGAAGATGGTTTTAGCCTATTCTTACTAAAATGTTCAGAATCAAGAAGCTGTCTCTTATTTGGTACCTCAGCTCTTTTGTTATTTATATTTGCAAGTCAAAACACCAGTTTTATGAGTTTCCTTAATGAACACTGGTTTGGTAACATTCTTAAGATTTTATGTGTAATTGGAGCTTTATTAAGTTGGTTTTCAGCACAAGCACATTCATATAAAAATGGACACTTTAAACTAGTAGCTTCCATATTCTTACTTTGGCCCATTAGCTATATATACTTGTTTTATATACAGTTAACTAAAAAACCTAACGTAAATATCAAATGAAAAAATTATAGCTGGCTGTTTTTTGTTCCTAAAACCATTTTGGTCAACTATATTTTTCCGCTTATGTAAGCGTTAGGCACTGGAGAAGGTTTAATAGATGGAACCAAATTATTCAGAATATTCTATTACTGAATTGCAAGAAGCTATCACGTCTATTGATAGGGCTTTGTACCCTGAACGCTTTGAGCTATTAAAAGCCGAACTATTAAATAGAGACGAGGAAGAGCATAATGCTTCTCAATTAGTAAGTCTTTCATCAAAGGACTTACTTATTAAGCTCAGCAATGCATTTTTTGTAATTCCGTTGATGATCTATGTAGGAGTAGATGCACTTAATAGCGGTGAAATACTCCTTAAAGGAGCAGCTATATCAAAAAATGAAAACTTTATATTATTTACATTAAGCGTAATGTTTTGTTTTTTAATCTCAGCGGTACTGACATGTAGCCTGTTTGTGGATAAGAGCAAAAGTTCCTAACAAATACATTATGTCGTTCATAAATTCACTAGGACACAGTTCGATTGGTAGTGTTTTTCTGGAGGTTGATAATATTTTCAACTCAGGGCAAAACATGCTGCACAAGCTAAGCAAAAACAAGTTATAGAGAATAAGAAGACGGTGAAGTGTATTTAAAAACTCTATAACTGAAACAAAAAGACCGCAGTAATAAATACTGCGGTCTTTGTTTTTAGCTAAGTGCTATTTAGTAAGCGCCTGCGCTGTAAATTAGCTCGTAGCTGTGGCTGTAAATCTCAAGTATGTTACCAAACGGGTCTTCCATGTAGATCATGCGGTATGGTTTTTCACCTGGGTAGTAATAACGTGGGGCTTCCATACGTTTTTTACCGCCAGCTTCCACAATACGCTCGGCTAAACCTTCTACATCAGGGTCTTGAACGCAAAAATGGAAAATACCAGTTTTCCAGTATTCAAAGTTGTCTTTAGGGTTTTCTTGGTTTTTAAATTCAAAAATTTCGACACCAATACGATCGCCTGTAGATAGGTGTGCTATTTTGAATTTTTCCCATTTTTCACCAAACACTTCTGTACACATTTCACCAATTGGGCTTTTATCTTCGGTTATCAAAGTAGGTTCCATAATAGTGTACCAACCCATAACCTTTGTATAAAACTCAACGGCTTTTTCAACGTCGGGTACTGAAATACCAATGTGCGAAAAACTACGTGGATATGTATGACTCATAATGCTTCCTCTTTAACGTGTGACTTATTTTGTCTTACGACTAGTTGATGGAGTTAGTTTACGAACCGCTACATATTAAGTAAAATTATCATTAATCATCATTTTGAGTACATTTTGTAATGATAAATCCAACATGGCTAAACACCTTTTGCACTTTGGTTGAAGTAAATCACTTTACCCAAACAGCTGAGCGCCTTTATATGACCCAGTCTGGCGTAAGTCAGCATATTAAAAAGCTAGAGCAGCAAGTTAACTGCGCTTTACTTGAGCGCCATGGTAAGCAGTTTTCTCTTACTCCTCAGGGCCAAAACTTATATCAGCAGGGCAGCCTACTTCTTAAAGATTGGCAATTTTTAGAACAACAATTAAAAGATGATTCGCCGTACAGCGGAGCGGTAAAGATTCAATCTCCGGGCAGTTGTGGTTTAAAGTTTTATAATCAATTATTAGCACTGCAATCTGAGCATAAAGAACTAATTATTGATTACCGCTTTGCGCCCAATGTAAGTGTTGAACAAGCTGTAGCAAACCACAGTGCCGACATTGGGTTTTTAACTCAAGCTCCAACATTTAGCGAACTAACCAGCCATAAAATAAGCCAAGAGCCACTACTACTTGTAACGCCTGCAGGTATAAACATGCCTAATTGGCAAACCCTGTGTGAGCTAGGGTTTATTGCTCACCCCGATGCAAGCCATCATGCGCAGCTACTACTAAGCGAAAACTACAGTGAGTTTGAGCATATTGACCAAATAAGACGTACGGGATTTTCTAACCAAATTAGTTTGATACTAGAACCTGTAAGCTTAGGGCTGGGTTTTACGGTATTACCTGCTCATGCTGTTGGCGCATTCAATAAACCACTACTTATAAAAACACATCATTTAAAATGTCCGGTTAGTGAATCTATTTATGTGTGCCATCACCGAAATAGGCCGTTGGCAAAACGTATGAATACAGTGATTGAGCTAATAAAGGCGGGAGTAAATAGTTAAAACGTAAACCCCCTTTACACCCACGGCACTTAATACCATAAGCAAAAGGGGGAATAGAAAATTAGTTAACGCTTTCTAATTTTGCTTTTAAATCGAGTAAATCGGTTGCAATAGTATTTGGCTGTATTTCCCACGGATCAAAAATTGAATCTTTAGATCGTTGAATCCACGCCGCTCGCATACCGTGCGATATGGCACCGGTTACATCAAACGGGTTACTTGATACAAGCCACGTGTTTGCGCCTGTTGAATTGGTTTCGCGTAAAAAGTGGCTATAAACCCCTGGGTTTGGTTTAAAGGTTTTAACGTCGTCGGCACTTACTACCCCTTCAAAAAGCTCACTAATGCCAGCGGTTTCTAATAAGGTATGAACTGCGTCGGCAGCGCCGTTTGAAAATGCAAACAAACGGTAATCTTTCGCTTTTAATTGCTCAAGGCCTGCTTTTACATCATCGAACGCAGGAAGCGTTTTATAAAGCTCTAGCAGTTGCCCCTTTTGATCTTCACTTAGCTCGGTTTTGTGCGCTAAGCAGGCGTAATCGAGTGCGTGTTTTGTACATAGCGAGAAAGGAATATAATTTTGCATTAATCCACGTCTAAATGAATACTCTAATTGCTTTTCGCGCCATGTATTTGAAAATGCTTGGGCGTTATCGCCAATCATGTCGTCGAGTAAGGACAGTACGCCGTGAGTGTTTATTAGCGTACCGTATACGTCAAATGCAAGTGTAGTTGCCATGTTTGCTCCGCAATAAAATAAATGAAGTTGGTTTTAGAGTACTTGCTTACAGCTTAACTTAATTTGAACGAACGCTCAAATTAATAAAACTTATAAGCATCGAGTGCTAAAATATCCATTTCTATATCTTCATGTATTTTTTTGGCTTTACCGTCACTACTTCCAAGCGCTGCAAAAAGAGGTAAAAAGTGCTCCTGGGTAGGGTGATTAAATAAAGCATGGGGTGCTTCATTTAAATAGCTAAGTAACGCCTGGGTGTTTTGCGCTATTAATTTTTGCTCAACCCAATAAGTAAACTCATTAACCATTTGAACACGATTAGGTGTAGCAGGGCTTTTAAATATTTCACGTAGATTGTGACTAATACCGCCTGAGCCAATAATTAATACGTTATCGCTGCGCAGTGGTGCAAGTAACTGTCCGTATTTATACATCGCCTGAGCGCCTAAACGCGTGTTAATAGACACCTGAACAATGGGAATATTAGCTGCTGGGTACATTAAGCGCAGCGGGATCCACACACCATGATCCCACCCTTGATCTGCACTTTGCACCGTTTTAATACCCGCTTTGTAAAAGTGCTCACTAATAGTATTAGCAAGCTTAGGGTCTCCTGGTGCTGGGTATTGAATTTCATATAGGGGCTTGGGGAAGTTATAAAAGTCGTGAATAGTATGCGGCGTATCTCCTGATGTAATAACTATATCGTGCGCTTCATCAAAGTGGGCAGAAAAAACCACAATAGCACGTGGTTTACTAAGCGTTTGACCTAATGATGCAAGAAAATCTGACGTAGCCGATTGCTGAACAGCCATCATTGGCGAGCCGTGAGATATAAATAAAGCTGGCTGAGTCATACTAAAACCTTAAACAAATAAACGTGTTATAAACACTATATAAGTTTCTAATTTGACGATAAATATGATACTTATTTATACATTATCAACAAGGCATTGTTAAAAAATGGATAAGCTCACCACCATGAAGACCTTTTTAGCCGTTGTGCAAGAAGGATCATTTTCAAAAGCGGCCGATAAACTCGATATTTCGCCGCAGTTAGTCAGCAAATATATTTCTGCGCTGGAAGATAATCTACGCACACGTTTATTACACCGTACAACGCGAAAAGTAAGTGTTACAGAGGCTGGAAATCAGTATTATCAGCGTTGTCAGCAGGTGGTTATTGATATTGAAGACATGGAAAACTCCCTCAATAACTTAAGCGAAAATGTATCGGGTGTGCTTAGTATTAGTGCGCCTATGTCGTTTGGTACAAAGCATTTAGCAGGCTTGCTAGTTGATTTTCAAAAGCAGTATCCAAATTTAAAGTTAGATTTACGGCTCACCGACCAATATGTAGACATAGTAGAGCAGGGTATTGATATTGCTCTGCGCATTGGCGTATTAAAAAACTCAACGTTGATAGCTAAAAAAATTGCACCTATACACCTAGCGGTGTTTGCGTCACCCGACTATTTAAAACGCCATGGCACGCCACAAACGCTTTTAGGTTTACAGTCACATAATTATTTACGCTATTCCCACAGCGAGCCCACAAAGCGATTATTTGGGGTTAATGAGCTAAAAAGCGAGCTAAAGCTTGAAAGTAACTTTGTGGCTAACAATGGTGATTTGCTACTAAATACAGCCATTGCGGGTGGTGGTATTGCTATGCAGCCAACATTTATAGCAGGGGAAGCACTGGCTCAAGGTAAAGTAGTGCGCATTTTAAAAGACTATGAACCCGAGCCAATGGGGCTTTACATGGTGTATGCAAACAGACAGTTTTTACCCAGTAAAGTACGTGCGTTTGTTGATTTTGCAAGTGGCTATTATGGCGATACACCTTACTGGGATTTAGGAGAGTGATATGTCGATAACTAATCAATTAACGTTATTTGTAGATGTAGTGCAAAAAGGCTCATTTGCCAAAGCCGCAGCACTGCATGATATGGATAATTCGTCGCTGTCTAAACAAATTAAAAAACTCGAAACCAGTTTAGGTGTGCAATTGTTAAATCGTTCTACGCGCTCGTTTTCGCTCACCTCAGCAGGAGAGGAAATTTTAACGCAAGCGCATATTCTTATCGATACACTTTCTGATATCCATAGCATAGCCGACTCGTATCAGGCAAAGCCAAAAGGTATTTTGCGCATTACCTCCGGTATGTTTTTTGGTCAGCAGTATATTCAGCCCGCTATTAATATATTTATGCAAAAGTATCCTGAGGTAAAAATAACCTTGATGCTTGACGATAAGCGTAACGATATTATTGCCGATCATTACGATTTAGCCTTTAGAATAGGCAAACTAAACGACTCTAATTTAATGGCTAGAAAAATTGCTAATATGCACTTTGCGCTTGTTGCATCACATGATTTTATAAAAAAGCACGGAATGCCAAGCACGCCAGAAGATTTATTAGCTTTACCCGCTATTATTTATGGCAATGGCGATGTAAGTCTCGACCAAGTTAAGTTAAGCACTGAGCCTCATGGTGATGAGCAAAAAATACATAAAATGAAAGGCAATTACAAAGTGAGTGATGTACGCGCTATGGTCGATGCAGTAAAAGCAGGGCTTGGGTATGTAATGCTCGATTTATTTAATCTAGAAGAACCTATTGATAAAATGGGCCTTGTGCCGCTTTTAACTAATTATAAACTATCAACTATGGGCACAGGTATTTACGCGCTTTACCCTCATCGTAAACAAACCCCATTGGTAAGTGAGTTTATTAAAACCGTGCAAGAGTATATTGGTACACCGCCATTTTGGGTTGAACATATGCCTAATTACAAACAGTTATACAAATAGCAGATATAAAAAAGCCCCGTTAGGGGCTTTTTTGTGTACTCAAAATATACTTATAAAGTGGTTATTTAAAAGCCCTCTAAAACAACTTTACCTTTAGCCGTTTGCGTTTCAAGATGCTGATGCGCTTTACGTAAATTAACGGCGTTAATAGTGCCTAAATGCTCACCAAATGTTGTTTTAATCAGGCCTTCGTCAATCATCGTCGCTACGTTATTTAAAATAACGTGTTGCTCTTGCATATCGTCTGTTTTAAATAATGAACGAGTAAACATAAGCTCCCAATGTACCGACACACATTTGGTTTTGAATGGCACAATATCAAGTGTTTCAGGGTCGTCAATCAGTGCAAACTTACCTTGTGGCTTAATCACTTTAACTATTTCAGGCAAGTGTTGAGCAGTGTTATTTAAACTAACGACATAATCTACTTCACCTAAATTTTTAGCTGCAAACTCTTCACTTAATAAATTACGGTGATTAATAATAGTATCGGCACCTAAATCCTCTAACCACGACGTGGTTTCGGCGCGAGACGCTGTAGCAATAATTTTAAGCTTAGTGCGCTGCTTTAACAATTGCACCATAATTGAGCCTACACCGCCGGCAGCACCAATCACTAAAATACTTTTAGAATCATCATTTTCAGCTACGTTTAATCTATCAAACAACAACTCCCATGCGGTAAGGCTAGTAAGAGGAAGCGCTGCGGCTTCAAAGTTAGATAACGTCGTTGGCATTTTACCTACAATACGCTCATCAACTAATTGAAACTGTGCATTACTACCTGAACGCGTTACATCGCCGGCATACCAAACTTTGTCGCCAGGTTTAAATAAAGACACATTTTCGCCAACAGATTTAACAACGCCTGTAGCATCAAAGCCAAGTACTTTGTATTCGCCTTCTGGCGCTGGCATTGATTCACGAATTTTAAAATCAGCCGGATTAACAGATACTGCTTTTACTTCCACTAAAATATCGTGGCCGTGTGCTGTTGGCATTTCAAGTTCGATGTCTTGAAGTGATAGCTCGTTTGAAACAGGTAAGTTTTGTTGATATCCAATTGCTTTCATGTGTTTTGCCTCTCGTCGTTTAATACGCTGTGTTAATGACGCTATTTTGGCTTTATTGACACAGTTAAAAAAGAGGTAAAAAACCCAATCATTATGGAAATAATATTCCACAATAGAAATTTTATAACAGCCCTCGTAATACACTTCGAAGCGCTTTAAACGCTTTTTGATTACTATGCCGCTGATGCTGTAATACATCAACATTAGCCAACCAACCCATTTCTTCAAACTCAAGAGGAAGTTTAACCAGCTCACCACTTTGTACTGCATCTAGAGCTACATGGTTTGGTAATAAGCACCACCCGTTACCTTGTATTGCTAGCTCGAGTAATACAAAGTAATTATCGGCATACCAAATCTCTGGGCTAATTTTTAGCTGAAAGCTGCTTGTTTGTGTATTGCGCGAACGAAGAAGAAGTTGTCTATGTAGCCGAAGACCATCCATATTCTCACATCTGATCCCCGCTAAAGGGTGCGACTTAGCAACATATAAATCAAATTTTACCGTTCCAATACATTCATAGTCTAAGTAACTCGGTATATTTAATTCACTAAAAATAATACCCGTCATAGGCTTTTCGCTGTTTAGCATGTCAATTATGTCATGGCTGGATGCACTTAAAAACTCAAGCGATACGTAAGGATACTTACTTTGCAGCTTGCTAATAATACTCGCGATAGTTTTAAACGGGATCCCTTCGTCAAGTGCGATAGTGATTTCGGTTGGTGTTTTTTCGTTTAGTGCTAATGCAGAGTTTGTTAATCGCTGGTGTTGATTAAGCACGGCCTTAGCCTGGGGTAGTAACTGTTTACCGGCTTCGGTTAATTGTGGATAGCGCCCTGTGCGCTCAAATAATGTCGCATTACAGTCTATTTCTAAATTAATAATATGCTGACTTACTACCGACTGCGCTTTACTTAAACTACGCGCTGCGGCCGAAAACGATCCAGCCTCAACGGTAGCTACAAATGCCTGAAGTTGTTCAATACTAAACATATCGCTTTTACCGATACTAGCTAACTAACATGTATCTTAATAATGAATGAAAATAACCGTCTCGTCATTCACTAAAGAACTTATTTATATATGAACACATTAGAACGTATTTTTCAGGCCCTAATATTTGAGATGATTGCATTATTTATTATTGTTCCTGCATCTGTTTATTTTGGTGGGTTTGCAACAGGAAAAATGGCAATTGTAGGTATTGGTTTATCAATTTTTGCCATGTTGTGGAACTACATTTACAACATAGTGTTTGATAAAATAGCAGGGCATAACCGAAAAGATCGCAGCTTACTAACCCGTGTTACTCATGCATGTGGCTTTGAGCTGGGTATGGTTGTAATAACGCTGCCAATGCTCGCTTGGTATTTAAATATTACATGGCTGGCTGCTGCAGCATTAGAAGCAGGCTTTTTAGTATTTATACTCATTTACACGTATATATTTAATGTACTGTACGATAAGCATCAGCCATACAAAAAGTGGGTTAATAAATCGCAATGTGCTTGATAAGCTAAAGCTAACTCACATACACTTTATAAAACACATAAAAAATAAGCCCGAATGGATATTCCTAACATTGGTTTTAACCATGATAAGTCAGCGCAAGCTGAGCTTGAAATATTGCCTCTTAGTAATTTGTATGAGCGAGATATAATTTCTCACGACCCGCAAATGCCGCATCGAGTCTCGTTTTATATGATTATTTATATAGAACAGGGCTGGGGAAAGCACATGGTTGATTTTACACAATATTCATTTGTGCCAAACACACTTATTTTTTTGCAACCCGACCAAGTGCACGCGTTCGACTTTAGTAAGCAACCAACAGGGTATGTTGTATTGTTTACGCAAACATTTTTAGACCGCGTGCATACCAATATGCGCTTACCAAATTACACACCAACCCATTTAAACCAACAACATACGCCATTACTTAAGCTAAATAAACATAGCCAAGCGCGGGTAATAAATGCCATAAACGAAATGGAAATAGAAATTGCACACCCGCAATCAGACCCACTCATTGTTATGTATTTATTTAGCGCGCTGGCTTTAGGATTGCATAGGCTACGCCCAGAACTGCGTCATGATAATATCAACCCAGAGCAAAGCATTAAATTGGGTACTTTTTATAAGTTGCTACAGAGCCATTTTTTAACTATTCGCGATGCTAACTGGTATGCAAACAAGCTGCATACAACCTACAAAACCCTTAATAGTATTTGTAAATTAAGTACCGGCCTTACAGCA
This sequence comes from Pseudoalteromonas sp. SWYJZ19, assembly GCF_015864375.1. Taxonomy (NCBI): domain Bacteria; kingdom Pseudomonadati; phylum Pseudomonadota; class Gammaproteobacteria; order Alteromonadales; family Pseudoalteromonadaceae; genus Pseudoalteromonas; species Pseudoalteromonas sp. SWYJZ19. The sequence goes on along the minus strand of NZ_JADYXI010000004.1, from coordinate 148,469 downwards.
AAGCAAATGATTGACGCGTTTGCCTTAATAGAAATAAAACGCCGCTTAATAATAAGCAATGTAACAACACAAAAACTCGCTTACGATTTTGGTTTTGAAGATGCTAGCAACTTTGTAAAATATTTTAAAAAACAAACAGGAGCTACACCGAGTCAGTTTCAAGTACGCCATAGTGCCACTACTTTATAGCCGACTTAGCTTAGACTGGTAGGGTTCGATTTTTACCATTTTAGCGCCAACTTACACTCTACTGCACATTATAAATATTACATAAAATGCCTGCATACCAATAAATAAGGGCATTACAATGAAACCATTATCACTACTTACTCGCAGTGTGTTAGCGACTGCAGTTATTAGCTTAACTGCATGTGCAAGTGTACAAAAAACCACATCTGATCAAACTACACTTAGTAATACAGATAAAGCGGTTGCAGTTATTTCAAGCATAGAAACAGGCGATGCCAAAGCCATTAGCTATATAAACCCAACTCAATACACACAGCATAATTTAGCCGTTAAAGATGGCCTTGCAGGTTTTGGTGAAGTACTCCAGCAATTACCTAAAGGCAGCGCAAAAGCGCAAGTGAAACGCGCTTTCTCTGATGGTAACTACACAGTTACACATACTGAATATAACTTTTTTGGTCCGAAAGTTGGCTTTGATATTTTTAAGTTTGAAAACGGTAAAATTATAGAACACTGGGATAACTTACAAGCCATTACACCTGTAAATCCAAGTGGCCGTACGCAGTTAGATGGCGCAACAGCGATTACCGATTTGAGTAAAACAAAAGCCAATAAAGCGCTAGTTAAAGGCTTTGTAAATACCATTTTAATTAACGGCAACATGGCTAAAATCAATGACTTTATTAGCAGTGAAAAAGGCGCGTATATTCAGCACAACTCTGCAATTGCAGACGATTTAAGCGGCTTAGGTAAAGCGCTTGGTGAACTCGCTAAGTTAAACATGCCAATGATAGTAAGCAAAAACCATATTACTTTAGGCCAAGGTAACTTTGTTTTAGCAGTAAACGAAGGTACATTTATGAATAAGCATGTATCGTTTTATGATTTATTCCGTGTAGAAAATGGCAAAATTGTAGAACACTGGGACACTATTGAAACTATTCCTGCAAAAGCACAATGGCAGAACAGCAACGGTAAATTTGGTTTTTAATTAAACCAAACTAATTAGCCCTACTTAATTTATTAAGTAGGGCTAATTTACTCTTTTACAATTTACCGGCTAACTGTAATGGGGGTTTACAGTAACTTTTTGCGTTATACATTTAGCTCTTTTAATTTATTCCAGACGCTCTCGCCGCCAGGGTGAAACGCAGCATGATACCGATACGCGTAATATGTAATAGGCACGCAATGATGCTTTTGGCCAACCACAACTAAACAATCCTCTTTTAACATACTCACTGAGATGTTCATTTGGTTTATAAGGTTACGAGCTGTTATATAAAATATTTTACTGCTTGAGGTAGTGTAATCGGTAGATTTTTCCTACCTATTAGCTCTGCGCCTTGTGTCTATTATTTATCGAGACACAGCATGTAGAGCTTGCTCACGCGAGAAACCGAGCTTCTAACACCTAATAACTAATTTTAAAAGCTAAGTTTAAAAACTTCGTTTTTAAACGCCAGCAAGCTGCGCTTATACAAATGCCCAACAATCAATGTACTTACTACTAAGCGTTGCTTAAAAATAAACCACACTGACTATAACTAGGTGTGCCAAGCAAATGGCACACCTATTTTGTTATGTGGGTATGGGGGCGTTTTCTGCAATAAGCTGTTTAGATTTCAATTCACTCCAAAATTCGCTTGGTATGGTAACTTTCATTGAGGCTACATTAGCTTTAATTTGCTCTGCCGTGCGTGCGCCAGGAATAATTGAGGATACCGTTGAAGGTGCCTCTGCGAATTGCAGTGCAGCTGTTTTAATATCAATCCCATGTTTAGATGCAATGTCGCTTATTGCATTAAACTTTTGCTGCATAGGCCCAGGAATTTTAGGTGAATAATTAAAGCGGTTACGACCGGCTAAAAAACCACCATTAAGCGGAGCACCAATGACTGCTGAAACACCTCGTTTATCAAGCATAGGAAAGGTTTTATCAAGTGCCTGCTTATGATCTAAAATTGAATATTGCAGCGCTAGTAAGCAAATATCAGGGTCTGACATATCAAGCGCTTTATAAATAGCATGAGGTGTATTTACTCCAAAACCCCAGCCTTTAATTATTCCTTCATCACGCATTTTAGTTAACTCAGGAATAGCCCCTTTTACAGCCTGATCAAAATACTTAAGCCAATCATCTCCCATATCACTATTTTGCGGTGATAAATCGTGAATATAAACAATATCAAGTGAGGCGACACCAATACGATGTAACGTGTCTTCTATTGAACGACGCGTACCTGATGCAGAGTAATCATATTTATAATGAAAAGGTGAGTGATCAGCCCAATGCCAACTATTTTCTAGAGGCTCTGCTGAAGGGGTAAGAAGGCGACCTACTTTTGAGGATAAAACATAATCTTCACGCTTTTTGTTTCGAAGTAAATCACCGAAGCGCCTTTCACTTAAACTCAAGCCGTAAAAAGGTGACGTATCAAAATGACGAATACCAGAATCTCATGCTGCATTTAGCATTGTTAAAATTTCTGCATCGCTTGATATAGTATTAAAGCCATTCCCAGCGGCAAGACCGCCTAAGCCCATTCTTGATTCAGGCCGGTAATTCTTAGCGTTAGTAACATCGTTTGTGGGCAGAGCAGCGCTTTTATCTATTGATCCTTTAGTTTGCATAACACTGCCGTTAGACATTTTTACTTTTAATTGTTCAGCCAAAGCTGAAGCACTAAAAATAGAGCCTAAACTTAAAGCAGCGTCTGCTTTAATAAAATTTCTGCGAGATACCATGTAACTATTCTCCTTAAGTAAGGTTAAATATCTACGCTATAAACTAGTATAAATACCAACCAAACTCAAGCGAGAGGAAAGCAATAAATACCAATTAATTCAATAAGATGGTTAAATTAACAAACGCTGAACGCGCACTTAAATTAACATTTTAGAATGATTATTTTCTTTACTCGTACAGTACTTTAATATGCACAAAATAGTGCACTTTAATAGCTTGATAAAAAAGCAAACTTCCAAATTGGTGCACGCCTTAATACTCATTTACACAACATAAAAATGGTTACATTTATTCAAGTGTAAAAATTAGTAAACAAAACCGGAATACATAAAAAGAGTAAATACCAAAGCTTAGTTAATCTCTCTAGCAAAGCGATTGCGGTAACGCTTAGTTAATTTAACCGAACGTAGCTGGTCGCTAATTAAAGTAAATATTGGTGAAGCGTTTGTTTTTACAGGTTTGCCTTGGCCTAAACGGCGTATTTGCCTTTTTACCAGTGCCATAGTGGCAAGCCCTGCAAGGGTTTTATCTTGCCAAGTAACACTGGGTAATACGGCTAGTTGCAGTGGCTCATTTTGCCATTTGTTTGGTAAATTTGGTTGGTATGCAAGCGCAGTGGCAATACCCACGAGGGCCACTCCACTTTCAATCACGTTGTTGGCAATAGATAAGCGACTAATGCCGCCGGTGGTCATTATTGGGATTGATGAGCGGTGGCTAATCGCTTTTGCAAACTCTAAAAAGTATGCTTCGCGGGCAAGTGTGCGTTCGTCACCTGTTTTACCTTGCATGGCAGGGGCTTCGTAGCTACCACCCGAAAGCTCTACAAAATCAACATTGAGTTCATTCAATAAATCCACTACAACTTGCGCGTCACTGGGTTCGAACCCACCACGTTGAAAATCTGCAGAGTTTAACTTTACTGAAACCGAAAAGGTCGGGGAACAAACCGCTTTAATACTGCGGGTTATTTCGAGAAGTAAACGGGCTCTATTTTGTAAACTTCCCCCCCATTTATCGTCGCGCTTATTGGTAAGTGGCGATAAAAACTGGGCAAGTAAATAGCCATGCGCTGCATGTATTTGTACGCCATTAAAACCGGCTTTTTCGGCTTGTAGTGCAGTTTGTGTAAAGCGGGTAATAACATCGTCAATGTCGGTTTGCGTCATTGCCTTTGGTACGCCAAATAAGTGCGAGTGCTTACCCATATTAAGTGCAATACTTGACGCTGATAGAGCCTTTCCACCCATTTTTTTAAATACTTGCCTACCAGGGTGATTAATTTGCATCACCACTTTGCAATTATTTTGCTTTGATAAACGAGCAAGCTCGGCAAAGGCAGTAATATCGGTACTTTGCTCAAGCACAAGGCCACCAGGGCCTGTCATCGCTAAATGATCAACCATTACATTGCCAGTAATAATTAGCCCTGTACCGCCTTTAGCCCATGCGCTATAAACGTTTTTAAGTGCTTGGGAGGGTGTTTGGTCCTCTTGTGCTAGGTTTTCTTCCATAGCGGCTTTGGCAATACGATTTTTTAATACTAAACCACTTGGCAAGGTAAAGGAGGTAAACACAGGGTTGCGCATAATTATTGGCTAATTAAATTGACATTAAAACAACTATAACCTTAAAGTTAGCTTGAAGGTCAACCTACTAAGTTTATGTAAAGTGGAGTTATTATTAGTTATGAAAATAGGCGAACTTGCAAAACTTACCAACATACCTGCCAGCACTATTCGTTTTTACGAAAGCAAAGGGTTATTAACACCAACCACTCGCAGTGCTAATGGTTATAGGCTGTACACCCAACAAAACTTAGAAAAACTGCAATTAATTAAATTTTCACAAAGCTTGGGTTTTTCACTCAACGAAATACCTTTATTACGTAACGAAAACGGCGAGCTAAACCACACAGTAATAATCGAACGTTTAGAAAAAAAACAAAAAGAAGCTGACATTTTGATTGAGAAAATGCAGAAAAAGTCACAGCGTATTGGCAGTTTAACTGCGTTACTAAACTCTTATTGGGATAAAGGCGAATGCCTGCCAGAAAGTAAATTAAATGAATTACTAGAAGTGATGGATTACAAATAAACTAATACAGCTTATTCAGGGCCTGTTTATCTTTTGAGGTTAAATTTGCAGCAGACTGTTTGGTATTTAGGCAAGGCAGAGTCTATGTAGTGTGGTTATTCCCCATAAACAGACGATAACGTAGTATAAATGCCAAACATGCGCTGCCCTAAGGGTTCTGCCTAGGGGCAATTTACTCTTTGTAGCTCGGTTTTTACTTATTATTACATGGATGTAAGCCATTAGAATAACGCAGGAGCAGTTATCGAGCCCACTAAATTACAAACCTCGCGCCGCGATTAAATAGCCCCTAGATTGAACACATTTTATCCTGAAAGGTCAACAAGCCCCAGTAAGCTGTATTTTATTTATGTTACTTAAGCTTTTTAATGCCAATTAACACACAGATGGCACCGCCAATAATACCCGCCCATGCTTCTATTGGTGTATCACCACTAAATGCGCGGCTTAACTGCGAAGCCGCCGCATCATAAACGTCATATCCCCACATAATTAAAGCGATACCTATAACTATTAAAACAATACCTATAATCTTATTATTCATAAACACCTCTGGTTTCTAACGTACATTATTTAACATACTTAATTGAAAACACTTAATAAATCTAATCAAGCTCTAGCTGCGCACGTTCAACGCTCTCACTAGGTAACTCTTTTTGTACCGATACACCAAGCTCTTTAAACTCTGATGCTTGTTTAATTAAATTACCTTTACCGCGGTATAATTGCGAGAACGCTTTGTCGTAACTTTCTTTCGCTTTATCAAGCTGCTTACCAACGCCTTCCATACTTAATAAAAAACCATTGAGCTTGTTATAAAAACGCTCAGCCCGATTTGCCAGCTCTTTTGAGTATTTGGTTTGCTCTTCAAAACGCCAAAGCTGTTTAACAATATTTAAACTAGTAAGCAGGGTAGTAGGTGTAGCTACCAGTATATTTTTTTCGATTGCTTGTTGGTAAATATCACTTTGATATTTAAGTGCTTCTACAAAAGCTGATTCTATTGGTACAAACATAACCACAACTTCAGGCGAATTAAGCCCTGGTAAACGGTCGTACGATTTACTCGCAAGCTCATTAATACGTGCTGTAACGGCGTTTACATGCTCTTTAATTGCTTGATTAGCATCTAGCTCATTTTCAGCGTTCACATAGCGTGTATAAGCATTTAATGATGTTTTAGCATCAATGACTAAGTGGCGGCCTTGTGGTAAGTAAACAACTACATCAGGGCGTAAGCGGCCATCTTCAGTGTTAAACGACACTTCGCGCTTATAATCAACGCCAGCACGTAAGCCAGCGCTATCTAAGACGTTTTCGAGCATGAGTTCGCCCCAATTACCTTGGGTTTTCTTTTGCCCTTGTAACGCGTTGCTGAGCTTGTCGGCTTGATCTGTTATAGCTTGGCTTTTAGCTTGCAAATGCAATAGCTCGGTTTTAAGCGCGGTTCGTTGTTTTATGTCTTCAACATGTATTGATTCCATTTTTTCTCTAAAGCCTTTTAACTCGCCTTGAACCGGTTTTAATAATTGTTCAATGCTTTCTTGATTTAAGGTTTTAAAGCTTTGTGATTTTTCTTCTAGAATCTTATTGGCTAGGTTTTCAAATTCTTTTTTGAGCATATTTTTACTTTGCTCAATTTGCGCGAGTTGCTCGGTAAAGCTTTGTTGTTTTTGCTCGAGGGTAGTGCGCATATTATTATATTCAACATCGCGTTGATTATATTGCTCACGAAGCGCTGCAAGCTCGCCTTCGGCTTTACGCCAAAAGTGATTGTATTGAATGCTTTGTTTTTCTTGTTCGCTAAAACGCGTTTTAAAATGCTGGGCTTCATCGCGCTGTTCTTGGTGAGTATGTTCTAGCAGTTCGTGATCTTCTTGCAAGGCACTATATTGCAGCTCTTTATTATCAAATTGATTTTGTAATAGGGAAAGCTGTTGCTGCTGTTCGCTTATTTGTAGATGTAGCTTTTTGCGAAGCTGTGTTGATACAACGCCGTAAAATACAACGCCTAACGCAACACCAGCACCGGCGCTTAGCCAATCAATATTAGTGAGTACTTGAGTGAGCATAAAATAAACTTATAAAATTTAGAGACATGCCATCATAACCAATAACACGCAATAGAAGTAGGGGAGCAAAGAAATTACAGACATAAAAAAACCAGCTCAAAATAAGCTGGTCAAATATTACTAAATTAAGTAATCAAAGGGAAAATCAACATGTGCCCGAGTAAGCTGCAACTTAAATACATAATCATCAAAATAACTAATATTACTGGGTGAGGCTATATAACAACAGGCATTAGAGTAGACCGGAAAACAAAATAATTAATTCAAATTAATTTACGAAAGATCATTTATTTTTATTCGGATTGATTTAAACAAATCAAATTATGCGCATAAAAAAAGCCAGTTCAAAATGAACTGGCTTAATCATTACTAAAATTAGTAATCAAATAGGGGGAAATCAACATAAAACCTGTATTAACTGCAATTAATCAACAAGCATAATAGTAGACGCCGCTCTTTGAATTAAGTTCATAAAAAGATCAAAACTTTTAAAATAAAATTGAATGCTAAATTTAGGCATAAAAAAAGCCAACTCAAAATGGGCTGGCTCAATCATTACTAAAATTAGTAACTAAATGGGGGGAATCAACATGAAAACTTGTATTAACTGCAATTAATCAACAAGCATAATAGTAGACGTCCGTTTTTTAATTAAGTTCATAAAAAAGTAAAAACTTTTAAAATAAGTGCCGAACGCTAAATTTTAGGCATAAAAAAAGCCAACTCAAAATGGGCTGGCTTAATCATTACTAAAATTAGTAACTAAATGGGGAATCAACATGATGCTTGTGCTAACTGCAATTAACCAACAAGCATAATAGTAGACGTCCGCTTTTTAATTAAGTTCATAAAAAGATCAAAACTTTTTAAATCAATTTAGTTTTTAATTAGCGATAACATTTGTTGTTCATCAAACTTTGTAAAGCTCATTGATTTATCAGTAAATAACGCATCTACAAGGGCCTGTTTGTCTTGTTGCATTTTAAATACTTTTTGCTCTATTGAATTACTCATTATGAGCTTATACACAAATACAGGGTTAGTTTGGCCAATACGGTAAGCTCTATCAGTCGCTTGTTTTTCTACAGCAGGGTTCCACCATGGATCAAAGTGAATAACTGTATCGGCTTGTGTAAGGTTAAGGCCTGTACCGCCAGCTTTTAAGCTAATTAAAAACACTGATGTTTTACCACTGGTAAACTCGTCGATTACTTTATCGCGGTGGCGCGTTTGGCCTGTAAGCATACTAAAGTTAATGTTTATTTCTTCGAGGCGTTGGGCTATTAAATCAAGTGCCGATGTGAACTGACTAAATATAATAATTTTACGACCGAGACTTAACATAAGCGGTAAGTGTGTTGTTAACCATTCAAGCTTAGCAGAGCCTGCTTGAGTGTCTGGATCTATTAATTTAGGGTGGCAACAAATTTGCCTTAACTTTAAAAGTGCCTCTAAAAATGCAAGTTTACTTTTTTGTGCGCCTTGTTCGGCAAATAAGTATATTAGCTTCTCTTCTAATGAACGTGTAATACCTTGATACATTTCTTTTTGCTTAGGCTCAAACTCAAACTCTTTAGTTAGCTCTGTTTTTTCAGGCAGCTCTTGCGCTACTTGTGCTTTAGTGCGGCGCATTATAAAAGGCATAATTAACGCTTTTAACTGCTCAGCTCTCTCCATATCAGCTTCACGCTCAATAGGCGTTTGAAAGTGCTGCTTAAAGTGGGCTTGAGACCCAAGTAACGATGGCATAGCAAAATCGAGTAACGATTTAAGCTCAAGTAAATTATTCTCGATTGGAGTACCACTTAAACAAAGTTTAAAGTCGGCATTTAAGCGTTTAACTAATCGCGAAACCTGTGCGGTATCGTTTTTAATGTATTGTGCTTCGTCGAGGATTATATTTTCAAAATATAATGGCGAATAATATGCAATATCACGCTTTAAAAGTGGATATGTAGTAAGTATACACTGCGCTTGCGCTAAGTGCTGTAAAGGATCGTTACGATTTGAACCAAAAATAGTGGTGACTTTTAAGCTTTTAGCAAACTTAATAATTTCGTTTTTCCAGTTACTCACCAAACTAGTTGGACACACTATAAGTGTAGGGCCTGCTTGCGGGCGGTTAAATGTACTGGCTAAAAATGCAATAACTTGCAAGGTTTTACCCAGGCCCATGTCATCAGCTAAAATACCACCTAATTGGTGACGTTTTAAAAAGCTAAGCCAGTCAACACCTTGCTGTTGGTACTCACGAAGTGTTACTGAGTCATTTAAGCCATGTAATGAAACCTTAGTAATTGCTTTATCGGGACTATTTAGCTCTTGTAAGTATAGCTCTAATGAGTCGTCGTGAAGCTCTACGTTTATAGCAGTGTGCTTTACTAATTCAGGTAAATACGAAAGCGGAATATTAAATTCGTCTCGTGTTTTTACAAATTCAAAACGCTCTTTAAATTCATTTAATAAGTTAATTGCTGACTTATTAATAACCCCAAACTCACGACCAAGCGGATAGTAGTAAAATAGTTCACTTTGGCGATTTAATGACTGATATAGCGGGTCAGTATTAGTAAACAACAGCGATGCTTTAGCATCACATAGCAATACTTTGCAGTGCATTTGATGCCCTGCTGCGCGGTGTACATGTAAACTAACTTCACACTGCGGATTAGGACTCGTTACTTTACTTACACTTACTTGCCAACCGCGTTGCTTAAAGCCAGGGAATACTTCGTATATTAGCCAATGCAAATGGATTGAAGACTGCTTTGTAAATACCAGTTCACTTTGTAAACCCCCTTTACAAAATTCAAATCCTAAGTTAATTAGTTCGTTAGTTACAGTATTTTCAAATGCACTATTAATCGTACTTGCAGGTGCAGCACCTGCTAAATAGTTTTTATTTTTATACTTAAATAACAACGAAAGAGATAAACCTTGATCGCCCATAGTTACTTTTAAAACAGCATTACTAGAGATTTTAGGCAATGTTGGCTGTAAATTAGTAGGGTGGGGTATTACACCTGCACCAAAGTTATCGGCAAGCTGCTTATATATTCTATCAAAGTTAGCGTCATGCAAAGCAGGCATAGTTTGTAAATGTGCTATTTCATCTGCACTCAATGGGGTGCGAAGACGGCCCGCTTTTAAATGATCTAAATCGAGATAAGTAGGTGGTGTTGTTTTTAATAAGGCCCAGTTTTGTGTTTGCTCAAGCTTAATAACTAATTGTGAGAGATCTTTATCTTGCTCCCAACTAAAACTTAATGCTTGGCCCGATTGCGCCTTAATTGGCACTCGAGAACGCTGGAAAAACAGGCGTTCTGTAGCTATCAACTGTTGTAAGGCACTAAAACCCCACTGGCCTTTTAGCTCAATACTTCCCACTGCATTTTGTGAGCGTATCCAACTAAATAATCTAAAATCACTTTCGAGTAAGTCACTCGGCGTTACAAAACTATTTAACTGCTGCTCGGTCAGGTTTCGACCTAGCGTGTAATTCTTTTTAGTCTCAACATTCGCTATTTTAGGTGTTAAGAATACTTTGTTATTTTCAATATCTAATACAAATAATAATACTTGCGATGGCGTGTTTTGATCACCACTTTTAAGTGCGCTTAATTCGCTAAACCAGTCATTAATAAAATAATCTTCGCCATATTCACCAGAGTGCTCTATTTTGAGCTTAAATAAAATAGCAGCTAAGTGTCGGCATTTAGTTTTTGCATTACACGTACAATGCGTATCAACAGAATAGCCAGTTGGTACTTTACTGATCTCAATACGTTGGTTAAACGATGATCCATTATCCACTTGTACAGTAGAGTCGACTACAGAAAAATTAGGGGTGTGTTCTAGCCAAGTGATTTGACCTTTCTTGTAATATTCTTTGCCTTTATCTAAAACATTTTCACGGAAAAGTTTTTTGATAAAGCGTTCAGACAGAGGAAACTGGGTAGCCTGCTCATTTTTAATTTCTTCAAAAATAGCCATTAAATCATTTTTTGATAAGTTAGCAGACATGTCACTCTAAGCATTAAATTTTAAAAATAATCCTGCCAGTATATGCCTTATGTGCTCTGAGCTAAAGCACTATTAACAAGATATAAACTGGTTGGAGCTGATAACTTAGTAAAAAATCGGTTTGTAAGTAAAAATAAGCATCAAATTTTACAAAATAATATTTAAAACAACTGCAATGGTAGAAGTTACATATAGTTAGAAACATAAAAGTAGGCATTACAGATCACGATTTTACTAACAATAATAATAAATGGAGGAATGTAGCTAAAAAGAGGAGATTAGTTAGTAAAAAAGTGATCTTGAAGGAGGAATATGATTATTTAAAGAGGAAATAGGCTAGTAAAGATCAGAATTTTACTAACAAAACAATCTGCCAGATCACTATTTAACTAAGTAAACATACCTGACAGATCATTATTTAACTAACTAATTAAAGGCACTTAATAACTTAGTTAATTGCTCTAAGCGCTTGTCTGTCATTACTTTATTATCAATTTTGATAGAGACATCACCGCTTTTTAAATTGCGTTGTACCGATATAAAGTTATTTTCTAGTACAGCTTCGCGCTTAACAGCTACTTGTGGCTCTGAAGTTAGGCATTTAGTGATCGCCATTGCACGCTTGTCGTCGCTTGTAATCGCATTTAACTCTTCATCACTAGTAAGGGCACTAACAAGTTGATTAAACGCCTCTTCGTCTCGCTCCTTTGCGCTAACAAGCTTTTTAGCGACTTCGCGACCTACGTGATTAGCAGTAGGGTAAAGCCCAATAACATCAGCAGGAATTTGCTCATAAGCTTTAATTGCATCTGCAATTGCAGTATGCGATACACCTTCTATCGCGGCAATCTCTCTGTAAGATCCTTTTTTACCTTGCTCAATAAGCTCATTTTTAGTTTGTTGGTATGCTTGGCCAAGCTCCCATAAACTAGGAGCAATGTATTGATCTGAAGACACCGCTAAAATTTTTGCATCTTGATCAGTAAAATCGCTTGAACTAAGTACTAAATAATCTGCGTTACCTAAAATACAGGCCATACGACGACGTGAACCTGCCAGAACTAAACTTTTGTCACCTTGATCCCAAAGTAGGGCAGGATGTTGATTTCGACCATCCTCACGAATTGCAGGAAGAATGTCTGATACTGACTTTTCGCTTAGAAGTGCCTGTACACGACGATTTTTGCCATATACACCAGTGGTAGATTCAATATCAGCATGTGCGATCACTTTACAAACAAGCGTAATTTGACGAGCAGGGTCACTCGGTGCAGGCATTCTAATTACATCGCCAGCATTGGCTTGTTCTAGTAATGCATCAAGACTACTGCTGCCTACAGCAGTTGCAAATGGATCTAAGCGGGTGTCATTTTTACGTTTTTTAGCCATTTTTATTTAACATCCTTACTTAGGGGTATTGAGTGTTGATTGAGTTGACTGCCAATTTGAACGAATAAGCATTTCTAGCTCATCGACCACATCTTTAATATTTTCTTGAGCGCGCATTAATGACTCACGACTTGCTAAGCTGTCTGATGCTTTTTGATCAAAAATAGTGTTGAAAGACGATGAACTAGCGGTAATCGCGGAGCTGTGATTGATTGGGTAGCTCATTACTTGACGACCAAATGCACTACGAACATCTTTAACGATATCGCGCTGTGAATGATTACCTTTCACATAGTTGGTCACTAAAAATTGCATAAAGTCCCAGCCCTCATGGCCAAGTGCTGCAACTGTATGGTAAATCTCACCTAGTCGTTTTAAATATTTGTTATTAGCATCAAAATCTACAGCTTCCGGATGAACAGGAATAAGCATCGCAGTAGAGGCCATTAATGCATTATAAAACATAAAGTTAAGGGTAGGTGCTGTGTCAATTAAGATAATATCAAACTCGTCTTTAACAGGATCAATTACTTTCTCAAGTAACTTGTGGTAATGGCGAGTTTGCTCATAATTTGAGGTATCTTTGAGCAATGTTGCCGTTTCGTGCTCAAAGTAAAAGTCATCCATACCCGATGGTAATACACGAATATTTGGGATATGCGTTGGTAAAAATGAGTTAGACACAAATTCAGGCCATGTTTCACCCTCGTCTAAATCTATGCAATCACGCATTAAATCACCAACAGTAATCGGGTCGTGCTCACTTGAAGGAAAAAAGCTTGAAGAAGAGCCTTGTGGGTCTAAATCTATAATACCAATGCGATAGCGTTTAATATTTGTAGTTGCAAGCGCTGCCGCTATATTAACCATACTGGTAGTTTTACCGCAGCCGCCTTTGAGAGAATTAATTACAATAACTTGCAGTTTGTCATCACCAGTACGATGATCTGGTTTAATGTCCATTATATCGGCCATAGCAAAAATATTTACTAATGTGTAAGCATAGTGACCGTTAGCACCGCGTTTTATGTTTAAATCATCGAAGTCGCCATTATCATGACGTCTTTTTAAAGTACGATTATTACAACCTAATAAATCAGCAGCTGCTTTTTGTGTATACGTTCTTAATTCTTTTTCTTCTGATTTAAGATGGGCACGGTAGTGCTGAATACGTCCTTCTAATGATTTTTCAGCAACTTCAGCTGTGGCTTTCAAAAGCCGATAGGTACTTAATGCGTTATTGTTGATAGACATACTTTCTTCCTCAAAGTTAGGCAGTTAGTATAATGTCCATTCAAATAGCTGTAAACAACTATTTAAGACGACATGCATTTTAAAAACAAGACATCTAAAAATATTTTTACACCTTTAATATTGCTTAGTATAAATAAAGAAGTTTAAAGGTGGTTAAATATATAAGGTAATAAAGGTTAAGGGTGTAAAATTAGCACATAACATTATGATTTATATGAATAATGTTTAAAAAAGCAGATCAGGTTTATACTTGGTTAAGATCAGATCTTTATCTACCTGCGGATCAGCTTTTTACTAAGGTCTATTTTAAATATAGAGTTATACACAGGTTACGCATGAAGTTATGAACAAAAAGAGCCCTGCAGATCAGTTTTTTACTAAGTAAATTATAAAGTTATACACTAGTCGCAACATAAAAATACGCTTTTAATTAGTATAGATCTGATCTGTACTTGGTACAGATCAGATCTATTCTAACTCGATAAGGCTTTATCCACAGGGGAATATATTTTTTGGTGTATTTGTCGTGCTTAATTTTAAAATTAAGCCATTGTAATGGACAAAATAACAGCTGAGTTAGTAAAAATTAGATTTGTGATAGTCCAGTTAGTATAAATATGATCTGAAATCGTAAGTAATGTACATCACTTAGTATAATAGTGATCCAAACGTTTTATTTAAAGTCAGATCACTTTTATACTAACTTAAACATTTAACTTTTGTTGCTTAATGTGTTGTTATTAGCTGTCGCAATAAAAATGGAAATAAGAACAATGAGCCGAAAGGTCAACATCTCGGTAGATAACTTGCCCGATACACTTAGGGGCCAAATCCACGGGGTGGAAAGTGCAATAGATAACGAAAGTTTAGCACTATTTACAGACAACAAAGACGTGCGAATTTCTATTGAAAATGCAGCACATGGATTACGTGCATATTCAAACACGTTTAATCACTATGATTTGTGGGGACGCTTTGTTCGCTCGGGCTATAAAAAATTGCCACTTGAAGAAGCGCCTAAAAAAACAATTATTACGCGTAAAATATCTGAAAAAGTAGATGGTATTTTGTACGATGGCGAAATAAAAATAACGCCAGCTGTTGTAAGTACACGCAAAGATGGCGAAGATGTTGAATACCTTGTTTGGCCATCAGATAGAGAAGAAAAAGTAGAGCGAGCACTTATTCGTTTAGCTTCTAAAGGCAAAATAGTTAAAATTAATTTTAAATCCGGTATTCAATACGCGGTTGTTTTTTCTATGAACGAATTAGCACAAGAACTCAAAGCGGTAGGGCAGTCAATGCCATATCCTGCAATAAAAGAGTCACTTGAAGCATTGCAAGGTTCTAAACTTTCATTTAAATATTCGGCAACAGATACTAAAAATTCTGATATAGATGATTCGTTTTACGAGTCAAACATGAACTTTTTATCGTCACTGCATTTTAGTGGCAAAAAAGGTCAGGGTGGCAATGTAAAATGCGTCGCCTGTTTAAATGCATTTGTTCATAACATGATTGATAACCTTGAATACAAAGGGTATTACTTTAATAGCGCACAAGAATTAAAACGTGGATTATCGCGTTGGATGATGCTTCGTTTGTATCACCTTTGGCGTTATGCAGCACCAGGTAAAACGTACCATTTTAGATTACTTTCTATTATGGAAAAATACGGATCTATTTATTCAACTGATGATATTACCGAAAATAAATTAAAAGCACTTCGTCGTGATATGACCACCACAATGAAAGATTTGATTGAAAAAGGTGCAATATCAGAATACAGCATTACAAACGTTAAAGATGACAAAACCGGTAACATTATCGATTACACATACGAAATGCACCCGTCTGATCAGTTTTGCGATGAAATACTTACATTGAACAAACACAATAAACGCATTGAAATCCAAGGCGGTAAACGCATTGTTGAAAATGCCGTGCTGATTGATGAAGATAAAATTGAAGAAATAGTAGAAAAATAATAACCGTCATTTTAAATACTGTACGCATAACTAAAAAGGCCACACTATGTGGCCTTTTTAACATAATGACTACCGCTCAACCTGTTCTAAATATAACCTATCAACCAAAAAATCATACTCGCGCTTACGAGGGTGAGTATCTGGTTTTTGATAATCAGGTAATATACCTAATTTTACGTCTGGTTCTGGATTAATCAGAATAAAGGGTAATGCAGCACTCACATGATAGCGATTTTGCGCTGTGTATCTCACATTAACCTGTGGACTCACTCTAGTAGGGCGGCGAATTCTAAGTTTTTCCTTTTCGCCTAAACTAGCAACCCGTAATTGTTCTTGAGCTACAAGTGATTGCCATTTTTGTTGATCTATCATTCTTGGATTTCGATAACTGGCCGATTTGTCGAGCATTTCGAGAGCCATTTTTTTAGTCAGCGTTTTAGTTGCGTGTTTGTGCATCCAAGTAAACCTAACCGAAAATGGCGATTCGCTTTCACTATGAATTTTACGATATGCAGCAAGCGTTATTAAATTTGGTATAGCATTGTGAACTGCTTCAAATCGAGCATCGTTGCTATCAATAGCTAAAATACATTCTTTAAACGTAGTTTTAGCTTTATTTACTTGAGCTATACGATTATTTAAAGCTTGTTTATCTGCATTTTTAATGACGAGCAAACCAGGGTGTCTTTTTAAAACACGACTGCTTAATCCTGATTTTTTATACATGTCTGAAAAAGAGTTTAGGATTGCTTTTTGAGCAGGTACTCCAGTGATTTTAGAAACAAGTATAGATTCTGGAACTTTACTCTCATCGAAACTACTCACATCTGGTAATTGATAATATTCCGCTTTGGAGAATTCACACTCTTTTAGTTCTTCAATCAACCTCAAAGTTAATTCATTCATTAAATCAAACTGACTTCTAATTTGTACCTTAGTTACCATTACACACCTCAAAGAACACATCTTACTAGTTTTATATTATTACATGCACTTTGCTTTGTCTAAATAAATAACAAATAGTACTCGGGGTTTGTAGTACATAGCAATTAAATTAAGTATGATGTGTTCTCTAAGGTGTGAATATATAAATGAAGAAAGATTGAAACTCCTTACTAATTCATATGACATTGGAGTATTTACTTTGTCGTATATAAAAAGGCTAATACGCCAAGTACTAGATTATCTACGTAGTAGGTGATAAAACTAAGTTTAGAAAAATGAGTTAAGCGGATTTATTACTGACTCATATTACACCATGTTGGCAGTACGGTGATCAGGCTAAAGGTTACAATGACTACAAATGCTTTTTGATATCAGTTCCTCTTTAAAGATACTTCTAGCAGGAGGGGCTTTAATCATGATGAATTGTAAATTAGCACTATCACTTTGAAGAGAAAACTTAATGGCCTACCACACCTTTAAGTTGTGGCACTTGTGAATATAGTCCTGCATACGAGTGCTATACAAGACTATGCGTCTAGGATTTAAAGCGCAGATAAATGATTACTGCAAATGCTCATATCATATATTAAGGTCTGCACATAGCACTTGATAGCTATTAATTAATTACCCGCGTAAAGTTAAGATTACAGAAGCCGCCATTTTAGTATGATGTGTTCCCAGTAAAATTACGTATAACATACCCTTATGTACTATTTATTCTCAATGCGTTAAAATTGTAAATAGTTAGCTCTAAACGCATGTATTTAAACACTTTAGTTTCTTCGAAATAAAACTAAAGTGTATGTTATATAACCACCTAGGTTAAGTAAGATTACTTTTATACTTAACTCATAACTAAATAATTGGAAAATAGTGAATTTAGTCCTTGAACATAGGGGCCTGCATACGTTAATTTCTTCTTATCAGGTAATGTAGGAATGAGGAAAAATTATGCAATCGTGGAACCCAAATAGCTGGAGAGAGCTGCCAATACTGCAGCAGCCACAGTACCCGGATCAAGAAATACTTAAATCAGTTGAAGGCCAATTAAAGACGGCTCCGCCTTTGGTTTTTGCTGAAGAAACAAGAAGCTTATTTAAACAACTTGAAGACGTGTGCGAAGGTCGTGCATTTTTACTTCAAGGTGGTGACTGTGCAGAATCATTTAGTGACTTTAATGCTGCTAACATTCGCGATACATTCAAAACAATCTTACAGATGGCTGTTGTATTAACTTACGGCGGTAAATGCCCTGTAGTTAAAATAGCGCGCATGGCTGGTCAATACGCTAAACCTCGTTCAGCAGACTTAGAAACAATTAATGGCGTGTCTTTACCATCTTACCGTGGCGACATTATTAATAATATCGAGTTTACAGAAGAAGCACGTATACCCGATCCACAACGCTTAATGACTGCATACCATCATAGTGCCGCTACGTTAAACTTATTACGTGCTTTTGCACAAGGTGGCCTTGCCGATCTTCACCAGGTAAATCGTTGGAACATGGGCTTTGTTGCTGCAAATCCACTTAAAGAAAAATACCAACAACTTGCTGATAAAATTCAAGACGCACTAGAGTTTATGGAAGTGTGCGGAATTAACTCTACAATTGCGCCAAGCTTAAAAGAAACCGATTTATACACTTCTCACGAAGCGTTACTACTTGGTTACGAAGAGGCGCTTACTCGTCGCGACCACTTATCTGGTGATTGGTACGATTGTTCTGCTCACTTTGTTTGGATTGGTGAACGTACTCGTCAACTAGACCATGCACATATTGAATTTTTTAAAGGCATTAAAAACCCAATTGGTGTTAAAGTTGGCCCAGGTATGGACCCAGATGACCTAATTCGTTTAATTGATGCATTAAACCCAGATAACATTCCTGGTCGTTTAACGCTAATTACGCGTATGGGTGCAGATATACTTCCTGAAAAACTTCCAGCACTAGTAAGAAGAGTTCAACAAGAAGGCCGTAAAGTAATTTGGAGCTCAGATCCAATGCACGGTAACACTGAAAAAGCGACATCAGGTTACAAAACACGTAACTTCGACAATATTATGCGCGAGATTAGTCAATTCTTCGCTGTACACAAAGCTGAAGGTTCATACGCAGGTGGTGTTCACCTAGAAATGACAGGCCAGCACGTTACAGAGTGTACTGGCGGTGCTTACGGTTTATCTGACGATGACCTAGCACAGCGTTACAAAACGCAGTGTGATCCACGCCTTAATGCCGACCAAGTATTAGAGTTAGGCTTTTTAGTAGCTGATTTACTAAAAGACGCACGTAAATAATATTTATTGATACTAAAAAAACCGCTTAGTTGCGGTTTTTTTGTTTTTAATTTTATTAGTAAGTTAGTACTTACGTCGCTCCAAGTCTGTTTCTATCAATATTTTTGCAGATATTTCTTCAACAGAATGATGCGTAGAATTAAAGTAAGCAATTTTATGACGCTTATACAACATTTCCACTTCGCGAACCTCAATACGACACTGTTTAATTGAAGCATACTTAGAGTTCGCCATACGTCGATGCCTAATAGCCGCAAGTCTCTCAGGGTCAATCGTCAGTCCAAATAACTTATGTTTGTAAGGGACTAAACATTTAGGCAAACCTTCATTATCTAAATCTTCTTCTGTAATAGGGTAGTTAGCCGCTTTGATGCCGTACTGCAGTGCTAAGTATAAGCTTGTGGGTGTTTTACCACTTCTGCTAACACCAATTAAAATGATGTCTGCTTCAGAAAAGTTTTTAATATTTCCGCCATCATCATTCATAAGTGCATAGTTAACCGCATCAATTCTAAAATCATAACTTTTTTCGTGGATAGAATGCGTACGATGCATTTTAGGAACTGGGGCTACATTGAGTTCTTTTTCTATTTTTTCGCTATATGTAGTTAAAAAGTCATACGTGACTGCATCAGCCGATTTTATAATTTCACTTAAATTGTGGTTAACAAAAGTAAAAAAAACAAATGGCTTTTCGCCTGTTTTTGCAGCGGTTGCATTAATTAATGCTTTAATTTCGTGCGCTTTCTCTTCAGTTTCTACAAATGGAATTGTTTTATGATTAAAATCGATAGGAAACAACGACAAAGTCGCATGCCCAAATACCTCTGAAGTAATAGCGGTTCCATCTGATATATAAAAAGCAGTTCTCATAATTAACCTTTTTATTGCGTTTAAATCCCTAAAATGGGTTTCTCACGGTTTACGTGAGGACTATTGCCAGTGTAGAATGATGATGACCTTTATAAAAGGTTTTCTTTCTTAACTCTCACAGTTAGACCTACAATTTGTTTTTTTTGGAGAAAGATCCGTGCAAGAATACGTTCTCTGGTATCAAGAGCTTGGTATGCAAGATGTTCCTCGAGTTGGCGGTAAAAACGCTTCACTTGGTGAAATGATTTCAAACCTAGCAAACGCTGGTGTACAAGTACCGGGTGGTTTCGCAACTACCGCAGATGCTTTTAATGAGTTTTTAGATCAATCAGGACTCACAGCAAAAATTCACAACATTCTAGATACACTCGATGTTGATGATGTAAATACACTCGCTAAAGTCGGTGCCGACATCCGCCAATGGATAATCGACACACCATTCCAACCAAACCTAGATCAAGCCATTCGCGACGCATATAGCCAACTCCATGGCGATACTGCAGCAGATGTATCATTCGCAGTACGTTCATCAGCTACCGCTGAAGATATGCCAGATGCATCATTCGCAGGGCAACAAGAAACTTTCCTTAACGTTGTTGGTATCGATTCAGTCATGGTCGCTATTAAACACGTATTTGCTTCATTATTTAACGACCGTGCAATCTCATATCGAGTTCACCAAGGTTACGATCACCGTGGTGTGGCCCTATCAGCGGGTATTCAGCGCATGGTACGTTCAGATAAGTCAGCATCTGGCGTAATGTTTAGCATTGATACAGAGTCTGGTTTTGAAGACGTTGTATTTATTACATCAAGCTACGGCTTAGGTGAAATGGTTGTACAGGGCGCAGTTAACCCTGATGAGTTTTATGTTCATAAACCAACACTCCTTAAAAATAAACCTTCAGTAGTACGTCGTAACATTGGTTCTAAAGCCATTCAAATGATTTACTCAGAAGATAAAGCACACGGTAAGCAAGTAGACATCGTTGATGTTGCCCCTGAGCTTTCAAATAAATTTTCGATTACAGATGAAGAAGTGCAAGAACTTGCCAAGCAAGCTGTAATCATCGAAAAACATTACGGTCGTCCTATGGACATCGAATGGGCAAAAGACGGTAACGACGGCAAACTATATATAGTTCAAGCACGTCCAGAAACTGTTCGCTCAAACGAAGACTCTAACGTAATGGAACGCTTTCAATTAAATGGTACAAGCAACGTTATTGTTGAAGGCCGTGCAATTGGTCATAAAATTGGTAGCGGTGTTGTTCGTGTTCTTGATTCAATTAAAGAAATGGATCAGGTACAAGTAGGCGACATTTTAGTAACCGATATGACCGACCCTGATTGGGAACCAATCATGAAACGTGCTGCAGCGATTGTTACAAATCGTGGTGGACGTACGTGTCACGCGGCAATAATTGCACGCGAACTTGGTATTCCAGCAGTTGTAGGGTGTGGTAACGCAACTGATTTAATTAAAGCGGGACAAGAAGTCACTGTATCGTGCGCCGAAGGCGATACCGGCTTTATTTACGAAGGTATTTTAGATTTTGAAATACTAACGTCACGCGTTGATAAAATGCCAGAACTTCCAATGAAAGTTATGATGAACGTGGGTAACCCCGATCGTGCATTTGACTTTGCACGCTTACCGCATGCAGGTGTTGGCCTTGCGCGAGTTGAATTTATTATCAACCGTATGATTGGCGTTCATCCTAAAGCGTTATTAAATTTTGATGCTCAAACAGATGCATTAAAAGCAGAAATTACTGACATGATTGCCGGTTACGAATCACCAGTAGAATTTTACATAACAAAACTGGTTGAAGGTATTTCTACTCTAGGGTGTGCATTTGCACCAGAGCGTGTAATTGTTCGTATGTCTGATTTTAAATCAAACGAATACGCAAACCTAGTTGGTGGCCAGCAATACGAGCCAGAAGAAGAAAACCCAATGATTGGTTTTCGTGGTGCCGCACGTTATATCTCTGAAGACTTCCGCGATTGTTTTGCACTAGAGTGTGAAGCAATAAAACGTGTAAGAAACGACATGGATATGGCGAATATTGAAATCATGATCCCATTCGTACGTACCCTTGAAGAAGGCAAACGCGTAATTGAACTACTAGAAGAGCATGGCCTTAAACGTGGCGAAAATGGTCTTAAAGTAATCATGATGTGTGAGCTACCTTCAAATGCATTACTTGCAGATGAATTTTTAGAAATGTTTGATGGTTTTTCTATCGGCTCTAACGATTTAACACAGTTAACGCTTGGTCTTGACCGTGATTCTGGTTTAATCGCACATTTATTTGATGAGCGTGACCCTGCAATTAAAAAGCTACTTTCTATGGCAATTAAAACAGCTAAAGCAAAAGGAAAGTACGTAGGTATTTGTGGCCAAGGTCCTTCAGATCACGAAGACTTTGCTGCATGGTTAGTAGAGCAGGGTATTGACTCTGTTTCACTAAATCCAGATACAGTAATAGAAACATGGTTATACCTAGCTAAAAAATTAGCAAAGTAATAAATATGTAAACTATAAATAGGTAAGCTATAAAAATGCCAGCAATAAATTGCTGGCATTTTTTTATACTCAATTAAAAGTAAATTAACGGGCTAATTTTTTATCTAAATAGGCACATGATTTAGTTAACGCCTTTTGACAAAATGATAAGTAATGTCGCGCTTTAGGATAGTAAAACGAAAAACACAATAAACCCGCCATAAAAAATATAAGTGAAGGCTAAGGGCGTGTTGATCTTTGTGGATTGAAATTTGTTCAATCTAGGGGCGATTTAATCGCGGCGCGAGGTTTGTAACCTAGTGGGCTAAGTAAAAACCGAGCAAAGCTTCCGCGTCCTGCTCACGCCCCTTACCTACATCCATGTAGGCAACAAAGAGTTAATCGTCCCTAGAAAGAACCCATTGGGCAGCGCATGTTTGGTATTTATGCTGCGTTATCCGCCTATTTATGGGGAGCAACCACACTACATAGGCTCTGCCTTGCCTAAAAACCAAACATACTGCTGCAAATTCAACAACCAAAGGTCAACACGCCTTAGCTACAATCGCAAAAAATAATCCTAGCAAAATAAATAACACGCCACTGATCTGTAATAGTAATTTTTTCATATAACACACCTCATTACTTGTTAGTATGAGTATAATTTAAGCTGCATTAAAATCGACTAAAAGAGTGTTACAAACTGTAAAATCTTCAATTTCTATTCGCCATCACCATGATATAATTAGTCAAATGCCCTAAAATATCGCCGTCATGATAGCAACAATTACACAGCAAGATGCCGCGACAGAACTTGTCGCAAACTACCTAGATACCATTGCAAACCAAGGTTTTAGTGGAGATACCGACGCAAGTTATGCAACGCGTATTACCGCTTCAACCGATAACAGTGTGTATCAGCAAATACCGCAAGGTGTTATTTTTCCAAAAAGTGAAAAAGATATTCAGCTCGCATTGCAAACAGCATCTCGCGACCCGTTTTTATCATTAACTTTTGGTCCTCGTGGCGGTGGAACAGGCACTAACGGACAATCGTTAACACCTGGTATTGTTGTAGATTTGTCTCGCTATATGCGCGAAATCCTCGAAATAAATGTAGAAGAAGGCTGGGTACGCGTTCAAACCGGCGTAATAAAAGATCAACTTAATGACTTTTTAAAGCCTTATGGTTTTTTCTTCTCACCCGATTTATCTACCAGTAACAGGGCAACTATTGGTGGCATGATAAGTACTGACGCATCGGGGCAAGGCTCGTTAGTTTACGGTAAAACGAGCGATCATGTTTTAGGGCTAACAACTTATTTAGTTGATGGCACACCTATGTGTACCTCCCCAATAGACATCGACAAAGCACAAATTATAGCTAATCAAGACTCACTAATTGGTAGTTTATATAAAACAGTTTTAGATATATCAGTTAATGAACGCGCTGCTATTTTAGCTAAGTTTCCACGGTTAAATCGTTTTTTAACCGGCTACGACCTAGAGCATGTACTAAGTGATGACTTACTTACCTTTGACATGAGCCGACTAATAACGGGTTCAGAAGGCTCATTAGGCATAGTAACTGAAGCTAAATTAAACCTAACGCCTATTGCCGAATTTAAAACGCTTATTAATATTAAGTACGATAGTTTTGACTCAGCACTTCGCCATTCACCATTTTTAGTCGATGCACGCGCAACATCGGTAGAAACCGTTGATAGCAAAGTTTTAAACTTAGCGCGTGAAGATATCATTTGGAATTTAGTATCGGACTTAATAACTGACGTACCAAATAAAGATATGCAAGGCCTTAACATGGTCGAGTTTAATGCAGTATCAAACGATGATATAAAAGACAAAGTAGACACGCTTTGTAAGCTTCTAGACGAATGCGTAATAAATCAAACTAATGGCGTTATTGGTTATCAGTTAACCAGTGATAAAAGCGATATACTAAAAATTTACGCAATGCGTAAAAAGTCAGTGGGTTTATTAGGTAATGTAAAAGGCAGCCAAAAACCTCTCGCCTTTGCAGAAGACACCGCTGTACCGCCTGAAAATTTAGCAGATTATATTGTCGAATTTAGAGCATTACTCGACAGTCATAATTTACAGTATGGTATGTTTGGCCATGTTGATGCGGGCGTTTTACACGTACGCCCAGCACTTGATATGTGTGACCCAGAACAAGAAAAACTACTTAGAACTATTTCAGATCAGGTCGTAAAACTAACCGCTAAGTACGGCGGTTTAATGTGGGGCGAGCACGGTAAAGGTTACCGTAGTGAATATAGCCCTGAGTTTTTTGGTGAGCATTTATATACGCAACTTCGAAAAATAAAAACAGCTTTCGATCCTAACAATCGCATTAACCCCGGTAAAATATGTACTCCTATCGATAGTGAAGACTCACTAGTTAGTGTAGATGGACAAAAGAGATCGCACTTCGATAAGCAAATATCAATAGAAGTTAAAACCAGTTTTAACAATGCAATGACCTGTAATGGTAATGGCATATGCTTTAATTACGATGAAAATTCACCTATGTGTCCATCGTATAAAGTAACTGGCGATCGCCGTAATTCACCAAAAGGACGCGCAAGTTTAATGCGCGAATGGCTTCGTCTACAAGAGTCAAAAAATGTAGATTTACTCGAAGTAGAAAAGCAACTTAACAAAGGTGAAGTCATTACCTGGTGGGAACGTTTTGTTCATAGCCGCGAAAAACGAAAAGGTATTTACGACTTTTCTCACGAAGTAAAAGCGTCAATGGATGAGTGTTTAGCATGTAAGGCATGTACAACAGCATGTCCAATTAAAGTAGATGTACCCACTTTTCGTTCGCGCTTTTTAAATTATTATCATAGTTATTATGCACGCCCGCTAAAAGATTACCTTGTTGGTAACATAGAAAACAGCGCGCCATTAATGGCAAAGTTCGCTAAAGTCATAAATCCAATTGTTAAAACATCATTAGTTAGTAATGTTATTAAAAAAACGGTTGGCTATGTTGATACACCACAGTTAAGTATTCCTGCACTTTCAAAGCGTGTTACTAAAACACAAAAATTCGATTTTGATTTACTAAATAAATTAAATGCAGAGCAACAAAGTGAATATGTATTAATAGTACAAGACCCATTTACGAGCTTTTACGAAGCGGAATTAGTAGAAAGTTTTATTACTTTAATAACCCAACTTGGCAAAAAACCAATGCTATTACCTTTTAAACCAAATGGTAAACCGCAACACGTAAAAGGTTTTTTACATGAATTTAAAGTTACAGCTAAAAATGCAGCCGAGTTTTTAAATAAATTAAATGATATTAATGCACCGTTAGTCGGTTTAGACGCGTCACTCGTTATGTGTTACCGCGATGAATATAATACAATTTTAGAAAATAACCGTGGTGAATTTAATGTGCAACTTGCCCATGAATGGCTCGAAACACAATCGTTTAAATCACTAAGCGCAAAACAAAATACAGATACCGAATTTACATTACTGAGTCATTGTACTGAAACAACTGCGCTGCCAAAAGCAGCAAATGTATGGCAAACAATTTTCAATGATATTGGTTTAACATTAAAAACAACAAATACAGGTTGTTGTGGAATGGCGGGAACTTATGGCCACGAAGCACAAAATCAAGATAACTCACGTGCGCTTTACGAAATGAGCTGGAAACCAATTGTAGATAAAAATAAACCTGAGCAACTTTTATCTACGGGATTTTCTTGTCGTAGCCAAGTTAAACGTTTTGAACAATTTAAACCAAAACACCCAATTGAATTACTAGCACAGGTTCTTAAATAACTTTATAAAATAAGAGTGCTTAAATAAGAACACTTATATAAGAGTACTTAAATAGTTTTATCTAAATAACTATTTAGTAAATTATTTATAAAATACAAAAAGGCGCAACGATTAACTTCATCAGTGATGAAAATAACCGTTACGCCTTTTTTAATACGTATTCTTAATTTATCTAGTTTAAATAATTATTTTTTAACAAAACTATCGGCAATAGGTCTAGTGCTAATACCATGTATAAATACACTAAACAAAATAGTCGTCATTGCTATTGTCGCTATTTGATATTTGTTTTCTATTTGCGTATCTATCACCATCAATGTAAAAACAATTGATGCTAACCCTCTTGGTCCAAACCACGCAAATGTAAAACGCTCTTTGATACTCAGTGCCGTAAACTGCAGAGACAGCATAACTGGAATTATTCTAATCAATGTTGTACTTAACAAAGCGTAAATTATAATTTCAGTATTTAATTTAGGAATAACTAAGTAAGCACAAACAAACCCGAACAAGCACCAAATCATTAACGATGTGAAATCTGCGATATGCTCTGAGTCTTCAATTAATTCTGTTCTAACTTCTTCGGTCGAAAATTTATCAAATAATAAGCCTGCAATAAACACCGCAATAAATCCACTGCCATGAAAATACTGAGTGACAGAAAACACAGCCATAGCAAAACCGAGTAATAAAAACGGACTGGTATTTTGTGCAAAGTAATGACGTTTCATTGCAAAGTTTAAACTCGGTATAAAAACAGCAATACTTGTAATAGCTATTAATAAAGCCAAGCCAAGCTCTCGTCCAAACACACTTAATGTTTGTGTTGCGGTAATAGCTGAATCAGGATTTTTAGCGAGTAATATAAATATTAAAAATATGGGTACGCATAATCCATCGTTCAAACCACTTTCAGTATTTATTCCTTCGCGTATTTTTTCAGGCACTTGTGTACTTGCTAGTAACCCTTTACTTAATGCCGCATCGGTAGGTGTTAAAATAATAGCGAGCAACGCTGCTTGAATAAGTGAAAGCTCAGCAAAGAAAAATAAAGCAACAGCAATACCAAGTAACAAAGTTAAGGGTAGGGCAACAAACAACAGTAAACTAGGATACTGAAAACTATGCCTTAATACACTCAACTTTGATTTAGCTGCATCAGAAAATAAAAAAATACTTAGCGTAAGCTCTATAAATGGTAATAAAAGATCAACGCCTTCTTTTATTTTATGCCCTTCGTTGGGTAGCACTAAAGCTAAACATATTCCGCCAACAACAAAAAACATTGGGCCTGTTACTTCTGTTTTTTCTAACTGGCGAAGTGTTAAAGAATAAATTAAAAATAATCCGCCTATAAATGCTATTACTAAATACTCCATTAAATTTTCCTTTTAAGTCCTGACTTTGCTCGCTCTTTAATATTTGTTTGAATATAAATTTGATCGGTAGTCGCAATTTTAGAATGACCTAAATCTTCTGATAAATGTTTAAGCGGTCTGGTTTGCGCATCATGTGTGGCACCAGTATGACGAAGCCAATGTGCAGTTGCAGCGCCAAGTTGTTCAGCATCATCTTTAAAACCATCATCAAGTAATGATTGCTGTGCATAATCAAAACTTTGTTGAACTAAACGCCTAATTTGCCTTACGGTCATACCACCTTGCCCGCGAATTTTATGAACCAAGGGATCTGATTCATCAACACGGGGAAGGGCAGGTAAACCTCTGTATAGTCTATAACGTTTTAAATATTCAACAAAATCATCGCTTAAGGTTACATCTCGTAATTTATTACCTTTGCCCATAATACGTAAAAACCAAAAACCATCATTATCTTGCCAAAAATGGGACATCACCGGCGACCATTGTGGGCGCTCAGATAATTCTGAGATTCGTAGATAAAGACCTTTTAAACATGCAAGCGTAAATAAGTTTCGCTCTAAATCAGGGTTATGTTCGCATAAATCACGCGTTACACCAAAAACGTATTCCCATTGAATATCGCTTAATGTGTCTGGAATTTGAATTTGTGATTGAACAACTAAGTACGGACTATTTTTTTTAACAACAGGGACAAAGTTAGCAAATGTTTTTTCTTCTAGTAAGGCAAACTTATAAAACACATTTAATGCTGTAAACATAGACGATAAAGTTTGCTGACTAGCAATGGATTCTTTAAGCATAAAAGGGCGCCAGTTTTGGTTTAATCGACGAATTCCTTGTTCATCTTTATAACGCCATTGCACTGAAGTTGCAGCCCATGCTTTATCGGGTTCGACCATAAAATCAACGTAAGCTTCAATATCTTCACGTTTTAAATCGAATACTGATTTTTCTGCTATTAACCATGACCATAAATAAAAGCGTTCAAGCTCATTTCGAAAACGACTATAAGTCGCTTCTGACTTTCGGCCATAAACATATAAAAACTGATACAAGAATGTCAGATCGGCTTTTGATTCAGTTACAGTCAAGCCAATTTCCTGTATAAAGGATGCAAGTTCTGGGTATTCTGAATTGAGAGTACCGTCATCTAGATGGGCAATTTGATATCTTAATTGTTTTAACGTATCAACCAAAGCAACAAGCATAATGTATAAATATTCAATTAAATAATAGACTTACAGAATAACGTCAAAGTCCGATACTGTCTAGTATTGGACATAGTAAAGTTCTAATTATTTTAATACCGTGATTATTCTATGGTTGTTGGTTGCTATATCTTATTAAGGAAAACATTATGAAAAAACTAATTATACTAAGTGTACTTGCTTTAACTGTTGCGTTAACTGGGTGTGCTACTACAGGTAGTGCATCGCCAAGCGAAAAACGTTCACTTGTACAAAGTATGAAAGCAAACACATTAGATAAATTATACGCTGAAAAACCTGATGTTAAAAAACAAATTGCTAACTCTGCTGGTTATGCTGTATTCGATAACGCAAATGTAAATGTAGTGCTTGCTAGCTTTGGCGGTGGTTACGGTGTTGTTAGAAATAATCTCACAGGTAAATCGACTTACATGAATATGGGCGAAGCCGGTTTAGGACTTGGTTTAGGCGTTAAAGATTTTAACGTTGTAATGGTTTTTCATAACCAAGCTGCACTAAATAGATTTATTGAACATGGTTGGGCATTTGGCGGAAACGCTGATGCAGCAGCAAAATATGAAGATAAAGGCGGTGCACTAGTTGCCGAAGCGATTGCAGATCAAGTTACTGTATATTCTGTAACCGAAAATGGCCTTGCACTACAAGCTGTATTAAAGGGAACTAAGTTTTGGGTTGATTCAGAGCTTAATTAACCACCAAATTACTCTCCTAAAAGAGAGCTGGTTTGTATAATCACGCTCGCTTTATTAAAACTCAACCAATTTAACATAACGTAATTTATGGGTTGTTTTGATTTTGATACTATATCTAAACCCTATACAGTATATTTTATTTAGTTTAATATCGGTCTTTAATCTGTATTATACAATTATATAAGTAACGAAATTAATAATAGAAAGGAAGCTAAATGTTTATAAAAACTGATACTGATCAATTATTAGTATTTAGGACATGTGAAAAAGAAGTATATGATTTTGTAATGAATACAGGATCTTTATGGCTTAGGACTTCTCATTATTATCAAAATATTGAAGATGATATAGCTCGTGAAGATAAATTAGAGGGTTTGAGTTCATCTAAAATTAGCTTACCTCTTACTTTTGAATCAAGTCGTTCTAATATTACTTCAATTGAAGGTGAAGGTTTTATCGGTGAAACTCCTGAAAAAGCCTATATTATATCCTTTCATGGTATTTCAATTGAGCAAAAAACAAAAAGAGGTTTTGGGCCTAAAACATTTGGTATTTATAATATTGAAAAATTTATAAATAACATTCTAAATGAAGCAAAAAAGCAGTTTGATATAAAAAGTTATATTTTCGGGAAAGTAATTTATCAGTATTCCCCTGTATTTATATCCTCAAGTAATTTAGGTGGTTCTTATAAATTAAATGAAAAAGAGCACTTATCAATTTATGATCAGAACCTCCTTAGAAAACGTCCTGTTGAACCATTTATCCTTCAAGATGAATTTAGATTTGTTCTATTTGTTGATGAATATATAGATAATAATATTGATTCAATTTTAAAAATTAATGTATCAAATAAAAATTTTTATGACTACAGTGAAAATCATTTCTATATCCAGTAATTTTTTATTCGACAATTATAATAATTTTAACTATTTAGCTTTTTATCAAGCGCCTCAGCTAACTTTTCAGTTTCACTAAACACGGTATTCCAATATTTAATGCGTGTATCTGCATCAAGATCGGTAAAGTCGTTTCTGTCTGGGATTTTGCCGTAAAGTAAGCCGGCTACAAATTCTTTTGATGGAGTAATCATTACCACGTTATCGTAATTAAGTGGTGATACTTTACGTTTTAAATTTTTATCGAACCACCCTGCTTTTGGTTCGCTATTAAAATGCGGATATAAAATTAAGCCTGGATTATTAATTTTTAAATCAAAGTGGTAATCAATTATTCCGCCATCGCGATATATTCCTTGCGGCGAGCCTGCAATATTTTTTATGCCTTGCATAACAAGTGGTATTGAACCCGATGCAAGTAACGCGTCTTTTAAATTATTTTGAGTAAGCGCTATGTTTTGCGTTTTAAAATTGTAGCTGTCGGTAATTGATAAGTCACTTGTTGCTGGGCAAAATATAAAACGCTCATATTGCGAGCCTAATAATTTTCGGTTAACGCGGTTTAACATATAACTTTTTGATAAACCCATTAACTGTATTAATTTATTTTCGCTGGCAATAAAGCCATTCGATTTTGCTACTATAAAGTGCGCTTTAAATATGGGGTTATTTATAATTTCGGTGACGCCGTTATCGCCAAAAACATCTTCAAGTAATGCGCGCGCTTTTATTGTTATTTCATTTGGTGTTGGTTTATTACTTGAGTACCTAGTTTGCGAATACGATTTTGCTAATCGCTCAATGGCAGCAACAGGATCGTTTTGTGCAAAACACGCAGAGCGAAAAGCGCCTGCAGATGAGCCGATTAAATTAAGTGGTTGGGTACGGTTTTTAAAAAATTCACCAAAAATATATTTATCTAAACCAAATAAGGTAAACCATTTTGGGCCGCCACTTGCGCCTAAAAATGAGGTGAAAAGTTCTGGTTTAAAGCCTTGTTCGTTTATTATTTTTGCTGCGGTTTTACCTGCGTGGATCTCGATCATCTAAAAAACTGTGCCTTTATTATTGATTATTTTAGTTGTTTATTTAAAACTGAAAGTGAATAATTATTCAAATCAAAAAGCGATTTCATGTTGCCATAAAACCGCTTTTTATCGTTAAAAGTGCTTAAAATATGTTAATCAGTCCCAAATGCCATCTTCGCATTTACCCTGTACTTTTACATTTTTTATTTTAAATTCTGGCTCTAAACCTTTGTCTCTTTGTGCGTGGTAATCGCTGGTAACAGACAAAATAGTCGGCGTTAACAGTATAATAGCGATAACATTAACCACTGTCATTAACCCTAAGGCAATATCGGCTAAATCCCAGACTTCTTTTAACGTGGCTGATGCGCCCCACAACATCATTGATAAATAAAGCAAAGTGTAAATACCGCGCCCTACTTTGTTGTCGAGCTTAAAGAGGTGTAAGTTACTCTCTGCATAGGCGTAATTTGCAACCACCGATGTAAACGCAAATAAGGTAATTGCAGCTGCTACAAAGTAAACACCACCTTGTGCTAAGTGAGCTGTCATCGCGCTTTGTGTTAAGCGAATGCCTTCCATTTCGCCGCTAATGTCTATATCGGCTAATAAAATAATAACGGCGGTACAGCTACACAGTACTATTGTATCGAAAAATACACCTAGCATTTGTATGTAACCTTGCGTTACAGGGTGATTAGGAATAGGGCTGGCACTTGCTGATGCATGAGGCACACTACCCGCGCCCGCCTCATTAGAATATAAACCACGTTGAATACCGTTTTTAATTGCTGCGCCCATTGCACCCGCTCCGGCTTCTTGTAAACCAAATGCTGATAAAAATATATCTTTAAGCATGGCAGGTACTTGCGTGAAATTTATAATAGTAATAATTACGGCAGCAAGTACAAACACAATGCCCATTATTGGCACAACACGCTCTGCAAAACGGGCAATTGCTTTAAAGCCACCTAGTATAATTGAGCCTGCGAGTACGGTAATAACCAGACCTGAATAAAATGTAGGAACTTCAAACGCGTAATTAAGCGCGTCGGTAATTGTGTTAGTTTGCATTGCGCTAAACGTAAAGCCGTAACCTAAAAACAAACACGCGGCAAACACAATTGCAAACGCCCGGCTACCCAAACCTTGTTGAATATAATACGCAGGGCCGCCTCTAAACTCGCCGCCACTATCGCGCACTTTATATACTTGCCCAAGTACGCTTTCGGCAAAGCCTGTTGCCATGCCCAATATGGCGATTACCCACATCCAAAATATAGCGCCGCTGCCGCCAAGTGAAATTGCCACTGCCACACCGGCTAAATTACCTGTCCCTACTCGTGCGCAAAGCCCTGTACACAACGCTTGGAATGATGAAATGTCGTCTTTTTTACATTTACTGCTGCCTTTTAAAAGGCTAAACATATGTTTAAATTTAAGTATTTGAATTGCTTTTAGTCGTACCGAAAACCATATACCTGTAAACAAAAGTATATAAATAAGTACCTGACCCTCTCCCCACAAAAGGTTGTTTACACTTTTGACGACGGTATCGAACATTACTAATCCTTTTTTATTTTATACTTTTACTTTATGTTAGCACCGACTTTAAACTCTGCATGTAGCGCTACTCAACTTTAAAACTCCGGCAGCTCATTATGCGTTAAACATAATAGTGTTTAAGTTTGGCTTTACCCGATAGTGAAGTGTGTATTGGTGTTTAATAATCTGTAAGTAAGCACATTTAACATTGAATTTTATTTCTATAAATGTGAATAATAAATCACACCTACACTTTATATTGATTAGTTAAAAAATCAATAATATCTTTTTAAGATTCAGTATTTTATTTTGCGCATAGGTGCGGGATGCAATAGTTTTTATTTTGATGCAGTAAGGTTTATATGAGGCGTAATGAGGATTAAGAATGGCAAAAAAATAGCGCATAAAGTTATGCGCTTTTTTGTAATTATATTTAATTAGTTATAGCTGTATTGTGTAGGTGCACTGTAATGGTTGTTGCTGTTAATCTGTAAATTTTGCATTGCTAAGTATGAGCGACCGGCATCTAAGCCTAATTTATGATCAAAACGTAAATCGTTATTTGAACTACCTAATAATTTGCTATGCAGTTTTTCGTCTGCAAAAATTTGTATTATTTCAACATCACTTGGTGGATTTGCAATAAACTCAAGCTCATCTAAATACGCTTTCTCATGCTGTATCAAGTAGTCCAATGTTTTTGGACAATAGCCTGATGCTATAGCAAATGCTCTTAGCTTTTGTACCCATGCAGATTGCGCTTGAAAATTAGCGTCAACCGTTCTTATTACTACAATCTTACGAGCGCCTCGGTTGTAAGCTTCACGTACTGGTAATGGAGCTGCTAAACCGCCGTCTAGATAAAAATCGCTCTGTACTTGCTCTTCAGCAAGGTGTATTTCGTTAGCTGCTTTTGCGTTTAACCAAGGTGTTAACTTTACACCTTGTTTGTATAAAAACGGGAGTGCGCTAGAAGCCTTTAACAAATCACGCCATTGGCCACTCTCACCTGTTGGCGATAAGTAATATGCTTTTCTGTCTCGTGCATTAGTGGCTGTTATAAGTAGCTCACGCGCGCCCAAACTCGTTTTAGCTGTTTTAAAATCTATGGCTCTTTTTACCTCAGTGGTTTTGTCAAAGTACCAATCTAAATCAACTATGTGTTTACCCACTAATCCGCGACCAAGCTGAAAAAAACGTTTGTTACGCGAAAGCCCTCTAATTAGGCGTTTGGCATAGCCTTTTTGACGCGCTAAGTAACTAGTTAAGTTTTGCGAACCTGCAGAGGTGCCAATGAATAAATCGAATGGGTCATATTCTTGCTCTAACCACGCATCAAGTACGCCAGCTGTGAAGATCCCTCGCTGCCCGCCACCTTCAGCAATCAGTGCAACTTTTGGTTGCGCTGTTTTGTTAACTGAATTAGCTGTTGCGCAATTTAGAGACTTCACGGTGAACCTACCTTTATTTAATGATGTTTGGTTTAATACATACATTATAAAAAATAAAAGTGATATCTTAAAATTGATTATTTAAATCAGTTCGATTGAAAAAACAGAACGGTATGTAAAGCAAAATATATACTAAAAATAGCAATCAAATTTACTTTGAATATTTAAATAACAAATACAGACATCACTTAAAGTTAATAAAATGAGTTAAAAAAGTTTAACTTTTGATGATGTCTGTATGTTAACAAGCCCAGAGTGTACGCTTGCTTAACTAACTATATTTTAGTGCTTTATTTCCATTAAAATTTCGAGTGCACGGTGGCGTTTTTCACTATCGAATACATCATTGGTAAATATAAACTCATCAACTTCTAGCTGTTTCGCTATCATCTCTAACTTGTGTTTAATACTTACATGTCCGCCTACTACGCTTAGACTTAAAAAGTTCTCTACATGAGCGCGTTCTTGTTCGCTCCATAACCCGTCCATGCTTTCAACAGGTGGTTTTAGCCACAGCTCGTTACCGCGTATCAGTTCGAGCACACGTTGCTTAGAAGTAGTCGACAAGTATTGCGCTTCATCGTCGGTGTCTGCTGCCACTAAAGGCAGTGCAAGCATTACGTATGGCTTATCAAGGTCGCTTGATGCTTTAAATTCGCGCTTATACAACGCTATTGCATCGTGCACAAAGCGCGGTGCAAAATGTCCTGCAAATACATACGGTAACCCTTTTTGCGCCGCTAGTTGCGCGCTAAATAAACTCGAGCCTAATAACCAAATAGGAACGTTTGTGTTCTCACCCGGTATAGCGCGTATTGGGTGCGTACCGTTGTATGGACCTAATAACGTTTGCAGCTCAGTTACTTCACCCGGGAAGTTTTCAGCACGGCTCATATCGCTATTTAATGCACGACTAGTTACTTGGTCGCTGCCGGGGGCACGCCCTAATCCTAAATCTATTCGCCCAGGATATAAGCTCTCTAACGTACCAAATTGTTCAGCAACAACTAATGGGGAGTGGTTTGGCAGCATAATACCGCCCGATCCAACGCGTATCTTTTTGGTATTACCTGCAATGTGACCAACCAAAATAGAAGTGGCAGCGCAAATTATACCTGGCATATTATGATGCTCAGCAAGCCAAAAGCGATTAAAGCCAAGCTCGTCTGCTCGCTGTGCGTATTTAGTACTTTTATGAAGAGTGTTGGCAACACTGTCCCCTTTGATCATGGGGGCAAGTTCGAGTAACGAAAAAGGAATGGAAGTTAACAAAATAGCAGCTCCTAAAAATGCATACTAATAATGGATTACATCATTAGCATAAAACACTTAAATGGGTCTGCTATTAGGTCAATTCAAGTTACGCAGAGGTATTAGAGCAAAATAGGTATATGTTATTTTGCTCTAAGGTATTCAGGCAAGCTGTGCATCACGTTGGCGCTGCTTTTTATAGCCTTCTGAGTCTACGCCTTTTTTCCAATAACCAGAGGATACAATATTACCGCGCGGTATATTAAGTTGCTCAGTTAGCAGTGTTTTTACTGTACGTACAAGGCCTGCCTCCAGTGCCATAAACACAATAGGTGGCTGCTCTGTAATGTGCAAATTTTTAAGTGCACTTAGCATTGCTGTATCGGCATTATTGGTAATTAACCAGTTTATATCGCGATTTGTTTCTAAATCGATAATGTCTTGCTCAGTAGGGGCATGTACAAATGCATCAATTTTTGCAGCTTCAGGTAACTGCTGCACATAGCCTTTTATAGCATTTACTGAGGTTAAATCGCCCAATAATATATAATGAGGGTGCGCGTAATTATCTAATTTTTTAGGGCCTGGTCCAGCTATACCTAGCGCGTCGCCTACTTTTGCAATTTTAGCCCAGTTAGTCGCGGGGCCTTGGTGCATATTTATAACAAAATCAAGCGTTAGTGCGCCGGTTTGCGCATCCACATGCCTTATTGTGTATGATCGCATACACGCTGTTTTTAAGTTAAAATCTACTTCACCATTTTTTGGGAACAGTACTTTTACATAATTACCAATGTGCGCGGAGGTTATATCTGCAAAATCGTCTGAGCCTACAACAATGCGCTGTAAGTGCGGTGTAATTTGCTCAGTGCTTAATACTGTTGCTTTGCGAACTTGTTT
This sequence comes from Pseudoalteromonas sp. SWYJZ19, assembly GCF_015864375.1. Classification (NCBI taxonomy): domain Bacteria; kingdom Pseudomonadati; phylum Pseudomonadota; class Gammaproteobacteria; order Alteromonadales; family Pseudoalteromonadaceae; genus Pseudoalteromonas; species Pseudoalteromonas sp. SWYJZ19. The sequence goes on along the minus strand of NZ_JADYXI010000004.1, from coordinate 111,878 downwards.
ACCCATTTTAAATCACCTCGTTTACAAAACTTAGGTTTAAATAATTAACTGCTATAAAAGCAGTCATTGCACAACGCCCCATTGGTTGATAAAATCAACTATAACAATTTAATTGACTTTGTCAACCATATTGAGAGTTCTATGAATACACCTTTATCAAATACGCTGTTTGAACTAATGCAAAATTACCGTGTCACAATTCGTGAAGCAATTAACGCAGGCGAACTTGGTATTAATGCTATGCACGTACGCTGCATACATATTATCGCGAACGTAAATAACTGTACGGCTAACGATATAGTTACTAAAACGCAGCGCGACAAAGCGCAAATAGCACGTTTAATTAAAGATCTTATTGGCTTAAATTTAATTAATAAACAGGCGAGTGAGCACGATAAACGCTGCTTTATTTTGTCGCTCACAGAGCAAGGTAAAGTTCTTTTTGATAAGTTATTAGCCTCAGAGAAAAAAATAAATAATCAAATGTGTAAAAACTTAAACCCTCAACAAATCAAAGACTTTTTAGATACCGCACAACAAATGATCAAAAACATGGATTGATCAGCCATACATTTCTTGGCATAACTTACACAAAACGCATATACTGTACACTTATACAGTATATGCGTTTTAGGTTGTGTTATGTTTGTCATTCCCATTTATATAGAAGCAGGCGTGTGTGGTTTTGAATCCCCCGCAGCGCAGTACACCGAGCTAGGTGTAACCCTTGATGAGCTTTTAATAAAGCATCCAGATGCTACGTTTATTGGTATTGCATCGGGGTGCTCTATGCAAGAAGTCGGAATTTTTGAAGGGGACTTATTAGTTATCGACCGTGCAGAGCCTGCAGAAAATGGTGACGTTATTGTTGCTAACTTAAATGGTCTTTTTGTATGCAAACTACTTGATAAAACCAATGCGAGGCTGCTTTCGGCTTCTTCTTTACATAAGCCTGTACAACTAACCTCTTCAGACGAATTTCAGCTAGAAGGCGTAGTAACGCTATCAATAAGAATGCACAGGCAAAGCCCAGAGTTACTAAAATGTATGCCTTAGTTGATGCTGTGTCATTTTATGCCAGTGCCGAAAAAGTATTCGACCCTGCTATTCGCTCCAAACCCGTGGTTGTACTTACCAATAACGATGGCTGTGTATGCGCTATTTGTCCTATTGCTCGGCGCTTAAATATTCCTAAATTTGGCCCGTACTTTAAAGTTAAGCATTTACTTGAGCAAAATAACGTTGTTATTCGCTCTAGTAATTACGAGCTTTACGCTGATTTAAGCGACAAAATGATGAATATTATTGGCCGCTTTTGCGATACACAGCACATATACAGTATTGATGAATCGTTTTTGCACTTTAATGGCTACACATCATTAATTAAAGACTGGCATGAATACGGCCATACAATAAGGCGCACAGTATGGCGCGAAACAAAGCTTCCTGTAGGTGTTGGTTTTGGCCCGACCCCTACTTTAGCAAAAGCCGCTAACCATGCCGCTAAAAAGCTCAGTGGCTTTAATGGTGTTGCAGTAATAAATAGCGAGCAAACTCGCCAAGCTATTTTACAAAGAATGAGCTGCGAAGATGTGTGGGGAATAGGCCGGCGACTAGCTAAAAAGCTTAAAATAATGAATATACACACCGCTTGGGACCTTGCTCAGCAAAACCCTAAAGCAATGCGCCGTGCATTTAGTGTGGTTGTTGAACGTACAGTAAGCGAACTTAACGGGATAACATGTTTAAACTGGGATGATGTACGACAAGACAAGCGAGAGATTTATTCGACCCGTAGTTTTGGAGAGCGCATATGCGAGCCAACAGCCCTTAAAACGGCGCTAATTAACCATGTAACCACAGTGGCTAATAAACTAAGAGCGCAACGTTCGCTCACCTACCAGCTTTATATTTTTGCAGCCAGTGGCGCGCACGAAAACAGATATTATAAAAAGTCGTTTGTATATAAGTTCCCCTCACCCACTAACGACACCTGCGTGATGGCTAATGCTGTATCTGAGGTATTTAATAATATTTACCAACCGGGAGTTCGGTTTTATAAGTGTGGTGTGGGCGCGGTAGAGCTAATATCAGAACAGTTTCAGCAAAATGACTTATTTAATAAGAGCCCTGATAATCCAAAGCTTATGCAATGCCTAGACACAATTAACAATCGATACGGAAAAGGGATGCTCAGCCTTGCAAGCAGTAAATTAAATGACCGATGGCACATGAACCGTGATTTTTTATCGCCGCAGTACACTACGCGTTGGCGCGATATCCCTAAAATATACTGCGAATGATTTACTACTTACTAGATGCTTTATTTGCTCTCGTCTGCTTTTTTAAATGTGCACTCTACACTAGGTTCGCTTAATGTGTATTTTAGTGTGTTATCAGCTAAGAATTTGATACTTTGACTGATTGTTTTTTCGTTTGCAGGGTTTTCACAACGGCTCATTCTTAAACCGTTTTCAAGGCCATCACTTTTATATTTAAGCGTACTGGTTATAAAACAAAAGTTTGGTTTTTTAATAGTGCGAGTACCATTGTGGAGCGATCCAAATACAATTTGTTCTCCAAGTTTAAAACCTGCACTTAAATCACTTTCGTCTGTCAAACTCAAATCGCTATTAACGCATAACCCTGAATTGGTCGACACAACTTCGTATGCCCCCAGTTTTGACTTTAAAAACGGTATAAATCGTGTTTTATTACTCGGCTCAGAAAAAGCATTTGCACTTGTAAAAGCGACAGTTAATAAAGCGAGTGTTAAATATTTCATTTCGTGGGTGTATCCTCGTGAGTCAGCGTGTTAAATAATAGCAAAATGCCTAATCACTTAGCTTTTATAACTTTTAACAACTATAACAGAGATTTACTATAAAAGGAGAGAAGTCGTATTACAGGAGCGAGCGCGTGAGTAGGACGCGGAAGCTTTGCTCGGTTTTTACTTATTCTTACTAGAATAACCCAGGAGCAGTTGTCGAGCCCACTAGTTTACAAATTTCGCGCCGCGATTAAATCCTTCTTGGATTGAACAAATTCAACCACCAAAGGTAAACATGCCCTAGATACTCATTACAAACCATTTTGTTGTTAAGCACTTTATTTAATACGTACTTAAACAACAAAACGATTTATACCAATGCGCTTAATTGTAAGGGTCAATTGAACTCATTAGATTGTTTAACTAGTTATACGAATTGGTATTTATTTTATTGCCAGTACTTTGCAAATAATAAAGGGTAGCTTTGCTTTAAAAACTTAGGTTTGTCTTTAAAACGTTTACCTTTGGGTTCATCACTGCCAGATGGGATAAACGGCAATTCGTCTTCACTGCGTTCTTCAAATAATAAACCGGCTATTAAGTCATACTCATCAATGTACGGATAAGGCTGCTCGTTTAAGTAATAAACGGGTGTACACTGCGCTATCGAATCAGCATTTTCTAAGGCGTTTTCGAATACTGTTTTACCGCGCGAAATTAACCAACATCTAAATTCGCTAAAGCCGTAATCGTCGTTACATCCAGCCATCACAAAAGCGGCACCAAATAAATCCCAGGTAAAACACTTGCGCATATGTATGCCAAAATGCTTATCAAAATCAATAAGGTGTTGATCGCTTAAATCATTAAGTTTAGTTTTTAGGTTATCGCTCACACTTTGCGGATCGAGCCCTAAATCAGGCGTTGTTACTAATTCCCAAAAAGCCTGTTCTGTTAACGCTGCCATTATAAAATCTCTTTTACTCGGCCAACTTGACCATCTTCTAAACGTACTTTAATGCCGTGTGGGTGATTAGGTGATTTTGTTAAAAGACGCTCAACAACACCTTCGGTTAATGTGCCGCTGCGTTGATCTTCTTTTAATACAATATTTACTGTGGTACCTGGTGAAATTTGCGAACGCGTAGGAACAGCCATAATTTAAACCCTAAAAATAATTTATCTAATTATAACGTCCATGTGCTATCAAACCAACAAAAGCTCTGTTAATTGGCGGAAAATGAAATATGTGCTGGTTTTGCGTTCAACTTAATACTCGTAAGCTCTTTGAGTATTATATTTGTTAATTCGTTAAGTTGCGGTTTTGCACTTTCAAGGGCTATATCATCGTTAAAATAGCACTGTACTTTTAACGTATTGGCCTCGTTATTTAAATCGATGGTATGCGTTAGATAATCAAAACCAATTACGCTTTCTTTTATTGCCTCGCATGCATTAGTAAGTGCTAGTCGAATGTGCTTATCGCGCTGCTTTTGAGTTTTAGTCATAAATATAAAGTTTACTTACTTAGTTTGGGCTTGTTGCTGTTTTTTAAACTCTTCGTAGTTAGAGTCTTGTTTATCTAGGCATTCGTAATATTCTTTGTCGGCTTTATAGTTACATTCATCAAGGCGCGCCGATTGAACTTCATGAAAACGCGCGTCAGAGCTGCAACCAGCTAAAACACATAATCCAACAATAAGTAATGCGCTACTTTTTAGTTTATTGACAAACATTAAATTTCCTTACACTTTCTATATCGAAAAAGCGTTAAATTATTACAATATTATTGTATATTAGCGCCATAAAACCTTAATCTCCAAAGGATCTATTTCTATGATGTCGCAGTTACAAAAGTTGTTTCAGCGTATAGACAAAAGCAAGATATTTCAATCATTTGTTATAGCTGTAATTATTGTTTCTGCCCTGACAGTAGGTGCACACACTTACTCACTACATCCTACCGTAGAGCTTGCTCTAAATTGGATGGATGTTGGCATTACCGCATTCTTTTTAATTGAACTAGTAATCCGCTTTATTGCAAGTAAAGGCATAAAACACTTTTTTTCTAAAGGATGGAACATATTCGACACCATCATAGTTTTGGGCAGTTTATATCCTGCTGCCGGCTCTACTATGTTAATTGCTCGTTTACTGCGCATATTTAGAGTGCTGCGATTGGTATCGATGATCCCAGAGCTGCGCTTATTAGTTAACTCATTGCTTAAAGCCATCCCACAAATGGGTTATATAGCCCTATTAATGTTTGTTATCTTTTATATATACGCTGCAATGGGCAGCATGATGTTTGCCGAAATAAACCCCGTACTTTGGCAAGACGTTTCAATCTCTATGCTAACCCTATTTAGGGTGGCAACGTTTGAAGATTGGACCGACATAATGTACGAAACAATGGCAGTGTACGAACTAAGCTGGATTTATTACCTTACGTTTATATTTCTAACCGCATTTGTCTTTTTGAATATGATGGTAGGTGCCATTTTAGAAGTTATGAGTGAGGAGCACCGCAAAGCGCGAGAAGAGCTCGCAGATGATAGCTCATTACCTGCAACGCAAGGGCAAGTAAACGAACTACAATCCCAAATTGCTGAGCTTAAAGAGCTATTGAGTAACCGCAAAAACTAATCTGATAAGAGTACTAAAGCACCCACTTAAAGTTTAAAAAGTGGGTGCAGATTGGGCATTCAACTGAAACATGCGTTACCAAAGTGCTTTAATTCCCCTCGTTATCAGGTTTGTTATCCGTATCTTCAAAAGAAATAACGTTATCGACTTTCATTTTAAAGGCATCAAAAAAAGCATTTTTTAAAACCGAAGTAACTGCTTGGAAAGTCGATACATCTGCATTGTCTAATTGCCCTTCTATAGGAATGCGTGCAGCAACAAGTTTAGACTCATCGTTTTCGAGGATAGAGCCTAGTAAATCAACACTTCCTTCAAATATGGCTGTAAATATGCCGTCGTCATCTTTTTCAATATCTTCGCGCCACGAAAAAACACGCAAGTTTTGAACGCCCGCTTTAACATAACCATTTAAGTTATTATCTTTAGCCACAAGTTCCATAGCGCCATCAATGCCTCCCGCTTCAATATCAAATGGTGTATACACTTTAAATACAGTGTCTAAATTTTTAACTGAAAAACGTTGTACCTCTGCGTTAAAGTCAAAATTAGCTTGCTTGCTAAAAGGGTCTAATTTGCCATTAAGCTTTAATGCTGCCTCCCCCATTAATGCTCCCTCTACGTTTAGAGTAGTCACAAGTGTTTTTGATAGGTTTTGCGCATTCGTTATATTTTCAATTTTGGCGTTAATACTTGATATAAAAGTAGGATTTTCACCGCTGTTAGTTGAATTAACTAAGGTTAACTTTCCTTGCTCAATTGTTAAGGTATCAATAGAAAACAGTACTAAGTTATTGGCGAGCCCTACCCAGGTAGTTTCGTCTTTTACTTGTTTATTTTGCTCAGAAGCATTGGGGTCTTTATCGTAAATAACTATTTCAGGACGCGTAAAGGCCATGTTTGTTACTAAATTACCCTTTAAAAGGGCTGACCACGCGAGTGAAAAATCAAGAGTTTGAATACTCAGTAAAGGCTTCGGAGCTGAAGTTGCATCAACAGCGTAAATTTCAACGTCGTCAATTGCGTAGGCACCGCGATATAAAAACAAATCTACATCACCAACATGCCCCGTAACACCTTGCGTATGTTTTAACTGATAATTTACGTAGTATTGAACTACATAAGGCGCGGCTATTCGCATTAGTATAAGCAATACAATCAGCGCTATTACACCTTTAAAATATTTGGTGTGAAATGTTGTAGATGAAAAATGCATTGTAATTTCCTTTGCTAAAAACCAGGGCCTATTGACCTTTAAGGATTAAACTCTGTTCTATGTAGGGCAACGTATGTTTGGCATTTATGCTGCGTTATCGCCTATTTATGAAGAACAACCACACAACATAAACTCAACCATACCTAAAAACCAAACGTACGGCTGCACATTTAACCTCGAAAGATAAACAGGCTCTAATTAGTTAAACTTTTTAATTAAGTACATAAATAAACGTGTAAAAATTACTAATATTTGTAACTTAAGTACCTGTTAGGTATAAAATTACAAATAGAGCAAAGCCATATAAGCTTAAACTCTAAACTACAGTCACTACAGCAAGGGATATACCACTATTCAAATACACCGCTTAATGAAATGATTCCCATCCTTATCTATCTATACTTTTGCCAACTAATAACCTGCATTGATTCGAATAAACTGCTTTCATCTACTAAAGTAAAATTAACGCAAACAAGAATAAAAATACATGAACCCTGTTTTTTATATATTAGTTACCCTATTTTTAACCAGTGTTATTTGGTCTGTCATATTTTTAATGTCGTGGTTTACGTTAGGTAAAAAGCAATATGCCATGCTTTGGACAATCGCATTCGCACTCTCTGCATGCCAATGGGCAACAATATTAGCAGAACCATTATTTGACTCTCATACACTATATTGGATGTTAGGAAGCAGCTTCTCAGTAGGCTCTGTGCTACTTGGTACATGGGGGCATTGTATTAGGGTAAATTCGAGTATAAAAATTCGCTATTTAATCATCTCGGCAATAGTAACTCTTGCTGCTGTTTATTATTTTACAGCCATAAATGTGCATGTTGGCTTATTTATGTCGTTGTATGTGTATTACGATGTGATCTTACTGATACTAAGTGCGGTTATTATTTTCAGGCATAAGCAAAAATCACTCCCTGCTGAAATAGGCGCTAGTATTACTTATACGCTATGTGGATTACTTTTATTTGTTGCAGCAAGCATAGCGTTACTACAAGGTAGCCAAGTAAATGAAGAATATATAGCGCTGTATACGTTAATTAATTTTATGACAGTCCCTGCTGCTCATGTAGGCATGGCCGTATTTATAATATTCATAATGGCGTCTGATTTAGCCGAAAAAATGAACCACCTTGCAATGACTGATGTACTTACGGGCTGCTTAAATAGGCGTGGGTTTTATAATAAAAGCCAAGAGCAACTAAAAGATAAACTTAATAATTATAAGTACGTAAGCTTAATTTATTGGGATATAGATAAATTTAAAAAAATAAACGATGAGTTTGGACATGCAGGAGGTGATGTGGTGTTAGTAGAAGCGGCGAAAATAATGCAAGACTGCATAAATCCAGATGATTTGTTTGGCCGAATTGGTGGCGAAGAATTTACCTTATTAATAGCACGTAACGACGAGCTTACAGCTAAAGCATTCCCCGAAAAACTAAGAAACGCACTCGCCAGTAATCCGATTCATTTTAATGATAAAGTAATTAATGTTACGGCAAGTTTTGGCGTAATAAATATTAAATGTAATAAAACCGCAATTGAAAGCGCAATAAATGAGGCAGATAAAGCACTCTATCATGCTAAAAGTGGAGGGCGTAATCAGGTAGTTCATATAAGCGAATTAAGTCAATAAAAGTTCATTATTACTAAGGCCTACCTATCTTTTTAGGTTGAATTTTCGGCAGCATCTTTAGGCAAATAGCATTAAAAAAACGAGGCGTATTGCTCCGTTTTAAGTTATTTTCATATGAATGTAAGCTAATAGAATAACACAAAAGAAGTTACCGCTCGCAGCGAGCAAGAAACACACGGCACGCTTAAATCGAACCTAGATAAAACAAACTTTGAGTCTAAAAAGTCAGCGCTCTAACTAATAAGTTTAAGCGCATCGGCAAATCTAACTGGTTTACTGAATATAAAGCCTTGGTATTTATCAATTTGTAAACTTTGTAATAACGTTAACTGAGCTGTGTTTTCTACGCCCTCCGCTATTACTTGGCAACCAATCATGTGCGACATGTTAGTTACCGCAGATACAATACTTTTATCTTTTGAGCATTCACAAATATTATCAATGTAAGATTTATCTATTTTAATATAATCAACTGATAGCTCTTTTAAAACTGATATAGAAGAAAAACCAGTACCAAAATCATCAATAGAGATACGTACACCGGTATTTTTTATGGCCGTAATCACTTTTGACAAATACGGTAAATTTTTAATCATCACTGTTTCTGTTATTTCTAAATGGACATTGTATGGTTTAACTGCGTATCTATTTAAAAGCCCAACCAAAAATTCTAAAAAGTTATGGTTTTCTAGTTGCAACACCGACACATTAATAGACAGTCCAATATTACTATTTACCGCATTTAACTTACTTAGGCTCGCAATAGCTTGCTCAAGTACAAACTCACCTAATATATTAATTTTTCCATATCGCTCAGCAATATCTATAAATTCTGAAGGCGGAATAAATTCATCATTAAATTGCCAACGAAGTAGTACTTCAAACGTTGTTATTTCATTTGTAGTTATATCAACAATAGGTTGATAACACAGATGAAAGTCACCTTTATCTACGCATTCTTTAATAGAGCTACGAAGTACTTCTTCTCTTTTAAGCGATTCGTGCATCCGCTCGTCAAATACCGATATTTCGTTACGGCTTTTCTTACCTTCATACATAGCCACATCAGCATATTTAATCGCGTCTTCAAGAACAAAATTTTCGCGCGTAAAATACAGCCCAACCTTAAAAGAGGGATTTACTTGATAGCTATCCATACTCACTGTTTTCGTTAAAGTTTTAACTAATCTAAAAACACAGTCAAAAAGCTCGTCTTCGGTGTTACTACGAGAATAAAAAATAAACTCATCCCCTCCCCACCTACACGCAATAAAGTCGCCTTGGGTTTGTGTTTCAACTAATCGTTTACCTGTTTGGGCTAATACAAAGTCACCAAAATCGTGACCGTATTTATCGTTGATGATTTTAAAGTCATCCATATCTAAAAATAAAACAGCTTTAATATCATCACTTTGATTGGCTAAATCAAGTTCAACATTAGAAACAAAACTTCCCCTGTTAAACAATTTAGTTAGATTGTCTTTTTGCTCTAAAAGGATTATTTGTTCAGTACGAACTTGCACTTCATTTTCTAAGTTTTCAATGAATTGATCTAACTTAAGTTCATTATTAATAGATGACTTTACATCTTTTGCACTGCGTATAGCCGTTACAAAACATAATATAAACCATAAAACGAGTCCTAAAACACCCAATACATTTTCATCTTCTATTGGCTGCAAAAGTAATAAAATACTAAATGGAACCAACAAGCAGGTTATGTACGACAGTGATGAGCGAATATCAGAGGCTAAAACATTAACACCGCCACCAGCTAGGGAGCTAAAAACAACCAGAGAGACAAATTTCTCTTGTATTCCCATGTTTTCATAAAACAAAATAGGAAAAGCAGCCCACGTTAAAGCTGTTAATAATAAACCTATAAAATACAGATGATATTTAAAAGGGTGAGCTTTGTTAACAAATACATGACTAACTATTCGAAGTAACGAAATAAGCGTTAGCGTAAAAAACCAGTAAAGTTTTTCTTGAGAGGCACTGTGATTAATACTGCTAAAAATAAGAAAACAAGAAACAACCGTATTTATAGCGATTGCAGAGATAAAATAAGAGCTAACAAATGCTAACCGCTTATTGGCAAAATTATTTATGTGAGAAGTCATTAATGTTACTTGAACAGGCTGTTGCACAGTGTAAACAGTTTACTTAAGTTCAATAATAAACAACAGTAAACATTCATAAATAAGTATTGTTTAAGTCTTCATTACTCATAAAACCAAAAAGGGTTAGCAATTTGCCAACCCTTTTTGTTAATACTGATTATATATTATACCAACTCGCTTAATTAAGTGATCTATTTTGAGGGAAGAAAATCGTGTCGATAACAAGGCAAAAATTTCATTATTTAGTTGTTCTATATCAGAAATTTTTAACGTAGTTAGCGTCAGATTTAACCCCTCAAATTGATCAAGTATTATTGCGAATTGGTATTACTCACCATCAACAATTATGCGTAACATACGACGAAGTGGCTCTGCCGCTCCCCATAAAAGCTGATCGCCTACTGTAAATGCACTAATGTACTTTGGCCCCATCGCTAATTTACGAATACGGCCAACAGGAATGCTTAAAGTGCCTGTTACTTTAACGGGTGTTAAATCTGTAGAACTAATTTCGCGCTCGTTCGGAATTACTTTAACCCACTCGTTATGAGACGCTAAAATTTCTTCAATTTTTTCTACGCTTATATCTTCACGTAATTTAATGGTCATCGCTTGTGAATGGCAACGCATAGCGCCAATACGCACACATAAACCGTCAATAGGTACTGGTTGCTTTGAAGAACCTAAAATTTTATTGGCTTCTACTTGCGCTTTCCATTCTTCTTTAGACTGACCGCTTGGCATAGGCACGTCAATCCATGGGATCAAGCTACCGGCAAGTGGCACACCAAATTGGTCTTGTGGTAAATCACTCGACGCCATCGTTTCGCTTACTATTTTATCAATTTCTAAAATAGCAGAGCTTGGGTTATCTAGTTTATCTGCAACACTTGCATGAATAGCACCCATTTGTGCAATAAGCTCTTTCATATTTCGTGCACCAGCGCCCGACGCCGCTTGGTAAGTCATTGGGCTTACCCATTCAATTAGGTCTTGCTCAAATAAACCACCTAATGCAAGTAACATCAGCGATACAGTACAGTTACCGCCCACAAAGGTTTTAACGCCTTGCTCTAAGCCTTGTTCAATAACATCTTTGTTTACGGGATCAAGCACTATAATGCTGTCCTCACTCATACGCAGTGCTGAAGCTGCATCAATCCAGTAACCATCCCAACCCGACTCTCGAAGTTTTGGATATACCGCATTGGTGTAGTCACCGCCTTGGCAAGTAACAATAATATCCATTTTAGCAAGTTCGCTAATGTCACTTGCATCTAGTAATGGTTTTGCGTCGCCTACTATATCTGGGCCTAGTTGACCCGCTTGTGAGGTGGTGAAAAAGGTGGTGTCGATATGGGCAAAATCACTTTGCTGCTGCATACGTTCTAATAACACTGAGCCAACCATGCCTCGCCAACCGACTAATCCTACTTTTTTCATTGTTTGTTCCACTGTTTGATTCATAAAAGATGCCTTAATACATTAAAAATTAAAATTCATTGCGTGAGATTTAATTTTTATTAACGTCAAAATAACACCACCAGCGCGCTAAAACTAGTGAATAAAGTAGAACTCAAATTTTTTTCATAGTCATAAAAAAACCCTGTATTAAATACAGGGTTAGCGGTGGATTTATTCACCCCCTTACGAGGGGGATAACAATAAAATAAACGCTTAAAACTCGTAGCTGTAACTTAAGTCAAAGGTAATGCCCTGCTCTTTAGAGCGAACAATAATATCTGATTGGGTTACTTCTTGATCTTCATCGAGTAAGTTTTTAACTTTAAATTTAACTTTAGAATTAAAATCAGGGTAGTACGTGTAAACTAAATCAAGTGAATGAAATGGCTGCTCGTAGGCATCATCACGATTAGCCACACCAGCTGCTAATATACGCTCACCAAATACGTTATAAACAAGTGAGCTACTGTGCATACCATCAAGTGAATCGTAATTAAGTTGTAAGTTAACTACATATTGAGAGTGACCTGTCATACGCTTTTTAGGGTTAGTTAACGTGCCAGCAAGCGCAGGGTCAATAGACGCCTCAGAATCACTTATTGTAATGTTACCACTGGTAAATAAACCTTCTGCAGCAAACGTTAGGTCCTGAAGCCATTCAGCCTCAATACCGTAAACCTCAGCAGTTTCACCATTAATAAATGACGCAGAGTAATCTTCATCACCAATATTTAGTACAGTTTCGATAGGCGCTGTTATGTCTTTATAAAAGGCAGCTACACTAAATGAATTACCCGCTTGCCCGTAATACTCATAACGTAAGTCATAGTTTTTAATGGGACTACTTTTTATACCTGTACGGCCAAATGTTCTGATATCAGTTAACGGGTCATAATAAGTTACCGGTACAACTTCACGAAAGTCAGGTCGAACAACCGTTTCGCCATAACCTAAACGAATTTGATAATCGTCACTGCCTACGTAAGTAACTGACAATGCAGGATACCAATCATCTGTGACAATAGAACCCGCTTCAATTTTTTCAGGATCGTAAAAAGTATTTAAATCTTGCTGATCAAAAATAAGGCTCGATGTACCAATGGATGTTTGCTTAAATTCTTCATAACGAATACCACCACTGACTCTTATCCATTGATCGTAAAAAACATCAAATGACGCATAACCGGCATCAACTTTTTGAGCGGCAATGTAATCGTCGGCATCAGGCGCTGTAGGCTCATTAAAATCAACTAAAATGGCGTTATTATTAATGAAGTCGTCAGTTAAAAAGCCACTGTTATTAAGTGGATCAGCACTTCCATCATTAATTGAAATACCCGAGCCACCACTGTTATTAATAGCAAAACTTGAGGTATTAAATAGTCGCGCCCTATCAGAAAAATCGTAACCAAACTTAAACTCAACTTCCATCGCGTCAAAAGACAGTGGCAATGTAAGATTACCGCCGTAGGACTTAACGCGCTCTTGCATATTTGTGTACGACATAATTACGCGGTTATCATCGCCGGTTATAGTAGAACCCGCATAGCTGCCATCGTTATTATAACTATCACGAAATTCAAAATCCGCACTGGTAGGAATATCTGTCGTTGCTTTAGCTTCAGTGTATTGCCAATCAGCACCTATTCCCATGTAATCTAAAAAGGTATGTTGACCAATAAATTGAGTAATATTTAACTGGCGCTCTTCGTAATTAAACGCGTGGTTACGATTTGCAACGCCATCGCCTGCAATACTAAACGTAGAGCTACCGGCAGGGCTTTGCGAAATAGCAATTTCTGACTCGTCTTCATTATCTATAATATAAAGCTGTTGAGCTGAAATACTATGTGTGCCAAGCGAATAAGAAAGGCTAAGCGATCCGTTATAACTTTCGGTCTCAGTAGTTACCTGTGAATTTTTGACTGTGTTGTAGCACGAGTTAGATACATCATCTGCGGTGGCAAGCGATGTTGTACAATCAATTGAACCATCCTGGTTTTCAAGATCTTGAGTGATTACAGAGCTAAAACGCTCTTCAAAATCCCACTCATTTTTATATGCACCAGCCAGTAAAAAGCCAAATTTGCCGCCAAAGTAAGACTCTTCAAAGCTATCGCCATAATGCGCTTTAACATTATAACGAGGGTCTAACGACTCATCTTTTAGCTCATACCCACGTGGCAGTGACTTTAACAATGCATTGTTAATCGCTGTTGCTTGCTCAGCGCGGGTTTGCTCACCATCAACAAAACCTTCACGACTTACTATATTGCCAATACCAAAGTTACCACGGTATTGTGATATCGCATTGTTTAAAGCCTCTGGAATGCCCTCTTCATTACGATTATACGTAAATCCATCGCCTGATGCTGTATCGTATCCTACGCCTACTTCAAATCCTGCTGTAAATTCACTTGGCGCTGTTTTAGTTCTTATATCAATATTACCGCCACCAAACGCAGCGGGCATATCTGGCGAATACGCTTTTTGAACAGCCATACTCTCAATAATACTGGCAGGAAATATATCTAGTGGGATTACATTACGTGTTAAATCAGGGCTTGGAATATAAGCCCCATTTAATCGAGCACTTGAATAACGCTCGCCTAAACCGCGTACGTAAATAAACTTACCATCTACTAACGTCAAGCCTGTTACTCGCCTAAGTGCAGATGCAGCATCACTATCACCAGTACGCGCTAATTGTTCAGAACCTAAAATATCGGCAACAAACGCTTGGTTTTTACGCTCTTCAACAACAGCGGCTGCGCTGCCTTGTAAGCGCGTACCTACAGCAACAACTTCTTCTATTTCTTGTGAATTAGTAAACTGTTCATCCGATTGGGCGGCAATAAGGCTTGTAGACTGTGCAGCTAAGCCTAAGCCAATTGCCCAAGTAATTTGATTGAGTCTATGTTTTTTAGACATGAGAAAATCCTAATCAGGTTATACAAAAGAGGCGCCTTACGCTTAATATACAAGCCACAAGGCGCCTTTAATTAGAGGTTATAAATGCAGTACTTAGTTAGTCAGCATTGGCTGCTGTAACAGCTGCTTGAACCCATTTATACCAGCTAGAATCTGTATCCTGATCCGATACTGCACCAATGTAGTTAACGTTTTCAAAGAATGAATCTGTTGCACTTAAATCAGTGGCCGTAACCGTTACTTCGCTAGCTGCTGTGTTAGTTGCAAAACCATTATCAGCAAGAAGCACTACGTCATCCGTTAGAATTTGATTAGCACCGCTATTTTCGAACCATGCTGTTTTGGTTTGACCTTCTAATGGTCCACTTGCAAAGGTATCTGTATCAGTAAAGTTTGCAGAGCACGCCATTACAGAACTTGTAAATGAAATTTTGTCAGCTTGCTTTTCGCCGTCACCAGAGAATTGAATACACTGTGTATTTGTCGCGTTTTTCTTAATAATAACAGCGTTGTAAATACTTGAATTGAACTGATCATCAAACTTGTATGCTTGTGAAGGGTCATCATCGCGTACAGAGTTGCCATCAGTCGTAATTACAGTGACGTTTGCAACAGTTGGGTTAGAAGGAGAAACTTGCTCAGAAGATGCACCTTTAACGCCATCAGATTCAAAGCCATTGTTACCCATGTTTACAACTGTGCCGTCGTTTAACGTTACAGTACCGTGCTGGATAAATAAGTATTGAGCTTTACCCTGCCAACCAGCATCAAAGTCAAATGAATCATCTTGCGTATCTGTTACTGCAACATGTTTAAGCGTTGTAGCACCACCAAAAATTTCGATACCATCATCAAAACCTTGGTGAATATGTAAATAATCAAACTCAGAACCAGAACCTACAGCATTAAGTGTTAAAGAGTTTAAATCGTCGCCTTCACCACCAACACGTGGACCCGAACCCGCATACCAAATTTTAGCCCATTTAATATTGCCACTAGAATCTGCATTATTGTTACCACCAAAGTAACTTGTAATACCTTCTGAAGCGACGTTACATGTAGCGCCACCGCGTTCTGCATCGGTACATTGGTCAGTAATGCCGTTACCATTAATAATAATACCGCCCCAGTCAGCGTAACGTGCACCTTCGCCAGCGGTATCAAAGCGGTCAAACGCATTCGCTGATGTAAATACAACAGGCTTGTCTTGCGTACCTACAGCTTGAATTTTTGCACCGCGTGCAACGCGTAAAATAGCTTCACCTGAACCAAAAGCTAACACCGCACCAGGCTCAACGGTCATCGTTGGACCATTCGCTGGAATTTCAAAACCATCAACCGTGCTGCCGTCTTCGCCAATTTGTAGGGCATCATCAAAAACGTGAACACCGCCGCCTGGCAATTCTTTAAACGTAATGTTATTTGTAATAGAGATCGTTTTACTAGCAAATGAGTCGTTATATAAACAGTCAATTCCGCTAACGACACCCGTTACCGTACCTGCATCTGATTCATAGCTTGCACACTCAGCGTCTTCATCAGCCGTTGAGCCCGCTGTATTATTTGAATTATTAACACTGTTATCTGTTGTAGAGCTGTTATCGTTTACAGTGGGTGTAATTTCGATATCGCCGCCACAGCCAGCTAGAGTCATTGCAGTTGCTACTAGGCTGACCTTGAATAAATCAGATAATTTCATTGTTCACTCCGTTAAAGTATTTAATTATTTTGTTAGCGTATTAAGTAAAAACTTAAGTCACTTTAAAGCACGATACTCATGCATTAAGGTGACTTGAGTTATCGAATGCAGGTAAGATACTGTAGTGATATGACAAAGTAGTTACAGTTTGATAACCGTAAGATGACAATGTTAACTTTCATAAAATCAATTGGTTACTTTTTATAGCAACAAAAAAACCGCCATGAGGCGGTTTGGTATTGCGATTATGAAACGGCTTTATAATTCCTACTTATACGTGTGCAGGAATTATTGAAATTTACAGTAGTGCTGTTCTGAGTGTTTCTGCGTGCACTTTTTCGCGCTTTACATATTTAATCCATTGCTGCGCTAAACGCTGTGATTTTTTATGTTTTTCGGCTTGTTCGAACGCTAAAATAGAGGCATCAAAATTTTGTAAGTTGTACTGAGCCATACCCAAGGCTACAAATGCATTTGATTCAAAATCAAGTGAGCCTTTATCAAGTGCTTTACGCGCTGCGTCGGCCGCTTCTTCATATTGCTCAGTATTAACATAGACTTCAGCTAAGCGTTGATCATACTTACCACTGGGTGATAAATCGGCTGCTTTTACAAAGTATTTTATTGATTTTTCGTCTTCTTTTGCTTGGATCATCGCCTCAGCTACAAAGGCATAGTTTTTAGCGTTTTGCTCTGCAATCCCTTTTTCAATCGCATCGCTCATAACGTCTGCGGCTTTAAATGCTAAGCCGTTATATAAATACACTTGCGCTAATTGGAGCAAATCAGACTTTGAGGTTAAAAAACCTTGCTGATAAGCCGCTTCAATTACGGCTAACTGTTGTTTTTCTTGCCCTGTTTCACCATACATACCCGATAACTGCACCCAATACTCAGGCTTGTTATAAAGCTTTACTAAGCGCTCAAGTACAGCAACTACTTTACCTGTTTGATTAAGTGAGTAGTACATGGCACGTTGTAGCACTAACCAATTCTCTTTAGGCGCTTTGCCTTCATTATCGCTCAGTGCAATAACCTGAGATATATACTCAAGTCCTTTCTCATAATCTTTTAACTGATAATAAGTTTGGGCTCTTAACAAGTAATAAGCTTCTGTTTTAGGCTTAGTGTTAATAGTGTCCCAGTCATCTAAAAATGCGATAACTTTAGTGTAATCACTATTAGCCATAGCCAGTTGCGCTAAACTAAAGGTAGTGCTTAAACGAAGTGACTCCGGAATGGCTTCCTCTGCTACGACCTTTTCAAACGAGGCAATGGCTTTTGGTAAATCGTTTTCGTTGTAATAAATAAAGCCATAAAAGTTATGCATCATTGCAATTTCGTACGAGTTCATACTTGATGCACGTTCTTGAATGCTATCAAGCGCTTCAAGGCCTGCTTTAACATCGCCATCGTCAGCCAGTTTTTGTGCACGTGCAAGCTGGCTGTAGACCTTTTCGCGAAGCGCTGGTACACGTTTTGTTTTTTGCTCTTGCTCTGCATGTGCCGTAGCTACATTTAGCCCTGGTATCAGGCTTAGAGCACTTGGTGTAACAATACTTGTACTCACTGCAGCGGTACAAAATAATGTGACTTTTAAAAATTTAGTTGTAGGGTTTAATTTCATAACTGATTTAATAAATAGTTTCATAATCGCCTCGCATTACTGTCCGTATACTTGTGGTTAGCTACTAGTTAACCACTAATTTGGAAAGATATTTTGTTCTGAACACCCGCTACTTCAACGGCATCACCGTTAACTACACGTGGTTTATATTTAAATTTAAGTGCTGCATCCATGGCCGCTCTGTCAAACAGTGACTCAGGCTCTGCTTTTATTACTTGTGGGTCGCGTACAGTGCCTTGTTTAGTTACTATAAATTCAACAATAACGTAGCCTTCGATACCTCGCGATAATGCACGGCGCGGATAAACAGGTGCCACTTTAACAATGGGTAAATACTCACCATCACTTGTTTCAAGTGCTAACCCGCCGGCTAAATTTACATCCGCATCAACGTTTGCACCAAAGTCAAAGTTGTTAGCATTAGCTGTAGCATCACTATTTTGCATTTGCGGTGATTCCATTGGTGGTGGCGGCTCTTTTGGTGTTGGTGGCTTTTGTGGCTTACGCTCTTTTTTTTGTACGGTTTCTTCTTTTTTCAAGCGAACAAAATCAAGTACGTTACCCTTTACCGGATCCGTCATAGCGCCTTCACCGCCAGTGATCAGTGCCTGCATGCCTAAAAACAACATAAAGGTCACTACACCAGCTATCACTAATGCAACTAAATATCGCAACATAACTAGCCCTTAAGACGCATCTTGTGCGGCAATTGATACATCAAATGCGCCCGCCGCGCGCGAGGCATCCATCACCTTTATTAACATTTCGGTAGTGGCTTTTTTATCCGCTTGAATCACAACGCTACCTTGTGGATTTTCTGCTTTTAAACGCTCGATATTGGCTTGTACTGCGCGTACATCAATTTGACGTTTATTAATCCAAATTTCACCTGTATCTGAAATCGCCACAAGGATATTTGCTCGCTCTTTTTTAACCGCTGTTGCGGCTTCTGGGCGGTTTACATCAATACCGGCTTCTTTAACAAAAGAGGCAGTTACAATAAAGAAAATAAGCATGATAAATACAACGTCTAGCATTGGAGTCATGTTTATTTCTTCAGCTTCATCTTCTTGAAATAGGTTTCCTAACGGGGCTCTCATTTTTATTCTCCTAGGATGAGCGACTTTATATAAGCCGCTTATCAAAATTTTGCTTAATGGTCTAAAACCATGCTGTCTTGTAGTAGTTCTACTTCGCGCTTAGCTTTTCGTTGTAAATACGTTGAGGCAAATACCCCAGATAACGCACCAACCATGCCTGCCATTGTCGGAATAGTTGCTTTAGATACCCCTGATGCCATTGAGCGCGCACTGCCTGTACCTGTTATTGCCATAACATCAAATACTTCTATCATTCCTGTTACGGTGCCTAACAAACCAAGTAACGGGCACAAGGCAACCATTACGTTAATCAAAGAAAGGTTTGTATTTAAGCGCATCCCTGCTCGCGATATTATTGCTTCGCGGATTTGCTCTGCGTTCCAACTATTACGTTCTGCGCGGTTAATCCAATCGGTTTTCACACCCTGTTTATAGCTTCGAAAACCGTTGAAAAAATAAATAAATCGCTCGAGTATCAATAACCACATCGCGAAGATTAACACCCCGATGACCAAGAGAACCTGGCCACCAGTGTCGAGAAAATCACGGATAGCATTGATTGAGTCAATCAATAGCACCATGGTTTATGCTCCCTTCTCGCTACGCTCTGCGATAATACCGGCGCTCTGCTCTTGAATAGTTAGCAAGATATTTTTAGCGCGCGTATTAAGTAAGGTGTATAAAAATACCGTCGGAATTGCCACAACCAAGCCAAGTACCGTTGTTACTAGTGCTTGAGAAATACCACCCGCCATAAGCTTAGGATCCCCAGTACCAAATAAGGTGATTGCTTGGAATGTATTGATCATGCCTGTTACCGTACCTAATAAACCTAACAGCGGTGCAACAACAGAGATGATTTTGATAAGTGTTAAATTACGCGTCACTTTTGGCATTTCACGTAAAATAGCTTCACTTAATTTAAGCTCAAGTGTGTCGTGTGAAACACTCGGAAATTGATCTTTTACTTTCATTACACGTCCAAGCGGATTGTCATCACGTGCAACTGTATCTTTAAGCTGACGACGAATTTTACCGCCCATAATCAATAATGAGAAAAAACGCTCTAGTGATATAAGGAGTGCAATAACACCCACACCTAAAATCACATAACCAACAGTGCCACCTTGATGAACACGTTCTTGTGTATCGGGTGCTTGAACTAATAAACCAAGAATAGAGCCGCCTGTTGGGTCAAGTGCGAATTGCACCACACCGCTTTTAGTACTTTGAAGATCGTCTGCCGTTGCGGTAAAGCGCGATACAGGTTGGCGAGTTAATTCGCTCAAAGAATTAGTCGAGGAATTAAACTCTAAGTACTTACCGTTTGATATAAGGTTAAATGCACCCACTCGCACAACTTCTTGCTGTGCTTTAGTACCGCCTTCAACAATGACACTTGCGTTAAAACGACTTACTTTGCCTTGCTCGGTCATTTCGCGCTGTAGTTCAAACCATACTTTTTCAATATCTTCTATTGAAGCAAGTTTTGAAGTTGAACCCATTTTTTGAGCAAGGTCATCCATAAACGTACTACGCCCAGCAATCTGGGAAGATATAATTGATGTCGCAAACTTATTACTAGAATCACCTGCTACTTGCTGTAACACGCCAAACAATTCTTTAAGGGAACCCATTCGTTTAGAAAGCGTGTCTGTTAAGTTAGCAAGTTTAACTTCGTTTTCTTCAAACTGCGTTTCTAAGCGCTCAGATTCCACCAGCATTTGATTACGCTTTGCTTGCGTATTTTTAAGCGTTTGTACTTGCTCGTTTTGACGAGCAGTAAACTCTTGTTCGCGCTGCTTATTTTGCTCGCTTTGAGCTGATTGACCATTTTCGAGCGTTTTAAGTAATGAATCTAGGTTCATTGGCTCTGCCGCTATACTTGCACCAGTAATGCTTAGGCTTGCAGCAAAAAGAGCTATTTTTGTCATTTGAGTAAACAATTTCATTTTTAACCTCTTATTCTGCTGCATGTACTGGCAGAGTTAACATATCTGGGGCAAGTTGCTTACGCGCAATACGTAAGCCTTTATTAATTTGGCTTATTGTAGAGTCTGGTAATGCTTCAAATGATTTTGTATCTGCATTCCAACTACCTGCTTTTTTACCATCGCGTGTTAAGTAAATAAGCTCTAAACGGCCAATGCGTAAAAAATCGACTTCACGCTCTTTGTCATCCACGTTTAAAAGTGCGGTATAGGCTTCAATAGTGCGCCCGTAGTCTACTTCTACTTGATAGGCTTCGAGTACACGGCGAAATTTTTCACTTGAATTGATATCTGCACGATTCATCATTTCATTTAAAGATGTAACACGCTTAGTGCGCTCATCAGCTAAAAATGGAATATCTAAAGATACAAACTGCTCAAGGCCTTCAATCATTCTAAGCATTAGCGGCGTAATTTGACGTTCAATAATAGAAACCTGATCCATAGACAGGTTTAAAGATTCCATCTCTTCTACTTGATTATTTAACTGTTTAGTTAGCTGAGCGTTGTAAACAGCTAAACCGTCAATTTCTTTATTGAGGGTTTTAAATTGTTGTAAACGTCCTTGCATTGAATCTGCAATCTTGTCTATTTTTGTTTGTGATTGCGCAGCTGATTTATTAATTTCACTGCTTTTATCAATAACCTTATCTAAATCGTTTGCGTGTACTGCTGCACTTGCGGCCACAATACCAGCTAAAATTAATGGTTTAACGCCTTTCATCGCATACACCTTTACTCGTTAGTTAGCGGATTTGCTAGTTTGTTTTTTTAGGTCATAAACTTTGTTATATAAATAATTTATGACTTAATAATTTCAATGAGCAGGAGTTTATAGATGAAACATGACAAGGATGTTGCGCAAAAAAGTCGCTTTTATGACAGTGGTAATAATTAAGACTTACGAGGGGGTTTTTAAGATGATAAGAGCATTTGTTAGCAAAATGCCTTATAAACAGGCTGAATTATTTTAAAATTGAATTAATTTGATTAAGGGAATAATGCCAATCAGTGTAATTTATTTCAATTGGGTATGCTTTATTACCTTTAATAAGCACTAGTGAGGGAAAACCTTGGATTGGTAGTGTACGAACAAAGGATAACTCAGCTTTAAATTCATCATTAAGCTCGCTTGACGTTAGCTGCGCGGTAAACTCATTTTTATCTAAGCCAATCTTTTCAGCCAAACTAATTAATGTACTTTCATCAGACGGGTTTTGCGCATTTAGGTAATAAGCATTTTGAATTGCAGCCACCATTTGGGCTTCTTTATCCGCTTTACGCGCTATAAGTGCGGCTCTACATGCGGGATACGTTGAACGCCTTGGCTGGCAATTACGCCAAAAGTTATAAT
This sequence comes from Pseudoalteromonas sp. SWYJZ19, assembly GCF_015864375.1. Classification (NCBI taxonomy): domain Bacteria; kingdom Pseudomonadati; phylum Pseudomonadota; class Gammaproteobacteria; order Alteromonadales; family Pseudoalteromonadaceae; genus Pseudoalteromonas; species Pseudoalteromonas sp. SWYJZ19. Next base: position 89,309 of record NZ_JADYXI010000004.1, on the reverse strand, counting down.
TAAATTGCGTACCTAACTGCGCTGAAATTTTATGCCAAGTACCCTCAAGCATCTCTTTCATATTTTGTGGCATTGGGTCTTGGCTATCAGGTGCTAATCCACCTACTTTATATTCAATTGCTACTTTGCCAGCAAGCTCTGATTTTAGCTTAAGCCAGGTTGGTGAGTAACCCCAACACCAGCTACACATTGGGTCATGAACATATATTAATTTACTTTGAGACATATTAATCCTTCAACTAGTTCGAGACGACACTATTACGACCAGCAGCCTTTGCACTATAAAGAGCTTCATCAGCTTGTTTTAACGAATCATCATAATCAGTTACTTTATTTACTTGGGAAATACCAATACTACAGGTGATTGAAATACGCTGCTTGTCATCAGTAAATATAACGTGCCCTGCAACAGCCTCTCGAAATTTGTTTGCTATTACAGTGGCTGTAGCAACAGTAACCTGCGGTAAAATAACAACAAACTCCTCACCGCCATAACGGGCCTTTAGCGCAGTTGCCAAAAACTGAGATTCAAGGAGCTTGGTAAATTCAATCAATACCGTATCACCAAAATCGTGACCATGCGTATCGTTTAAAGATTTGAAGTTATCTAAATCAATTAACAAAATTGAAAAAGGTAAGTACTGCTCTGGGCGTGTTTGGGCAAGCTTTAAAAAATGAGAGGTAATGAAACGTCTGTTTGCTATACCAGTAAGGGGGTCGGTATAAGCATCTTGTTTTTGCTCTAGCGTAATATCGGCAATAGCCATGTGGCTTTTATGCCTAAAATACTCACCAATAAATGAGAATAAAAACACCATAGAAAAGGACGCTATAAATCGTGTTTTTTCTACGTCGCCATAGCTAACTTGACCAAAGTCAGGGCCGTATAAAATAACAATACAAGAAAACAGTAAAGTAAAACCTAACCAAGCACCTAATCTGACCCCTAAAGATGCAAACGTCACTACAGGATAAAACATTAGCCAATATAGCGCGGTGTTGTCTTTACCACCGGTATAAACAAGTGCAACAAACATCATGCACACAATGCTCATACTCATTAATGCCACTACTTGAAGATTACCCGTTCTTATAAAGTAAATAGAACAGCTTATATTTGTAATGTTAACGATAATTAATGAAGCAGTGAGTATCGGTGAGTAAACCTTATAATTCAAAAACACTAATACAGCAATCACCACAATTGATATCCCAATCATGGTAAATAAAGAAAACGCTTTGCGTTGCATGTCTGAGCTATAAACACTGTCGATATTTATTAGACTGAGCCAGTTTGGTTTATTTACATTTTTTTTAGTCATTAATTTTATACTTTAAACTTTTGAACCATATTTTCTAAGGCACTAAACTGTTGTTTTAGTTTGGTACATTCGTTAAGTGTGTCATTTAAGTTAGCCTTGCCTTGTATAGAAAGCGCGCTAATTGTTTGAATATCGGTATCTAATAACTTAACAACTTGGTTTTGCTCATCGGTTGCACTGGCCATAGACTGATTTGCATCGTTAATTTGCTTAATAGCTTGTATAACATGACTCATTAAATTGCCGACGGCATCTGCTTGTTGTACGCTTTTTTCACTGTCTTGAAGGCTTGTTTTCATAAGCTCTACAGCAAGGTTTGAGCCTTTTTGTAACTGGCTCACCGTGTCTTCAATTTCTTGCGTTGATTGTTGAGTGCGGTGTGCTAATTGGCGTACTTCATCTGCTACAACAGCAAAACCGCGTCCTGCCTCTCCTGCTCTAGCGGCTTCTATTGCAGCATTGAGTGCCAATAGATTAGTTTGCTCGCTTACACCTTTAATAACTTCAAGCACTTGCCCAATACTGGCTGTGTGCGTATTTAAACTGTTTATAGTTTGCTGAGCTTTCTCCATATTAGCCGAAAGCTGATGGATGGTTGCAACGCTGTGGCTTAATGCTTCTTGATTTTGTGTTGAGTGCTCATCTGCATTTTTAGCAAGCTGCGATGCACTCTCTGCATTATTTGAAATATCCATAGATGTAGCTGAAAACTGATTAATAGCCGCTGCCACGCTATCGGTACGCTTGCTTTGGTCATCATACATAGACAATGATGAATGTGTTTGTGATACCAAGCTCTCAATAACTGTATCTAATTGCTCTGTGGACTCTTTTACTTGCTCTATTGAATGCTGAATTTTTTCGATAAAAATATTAAATGAATGGCTTAAGTCGCCAAACTCATCATCATTTTCAACGGTTAAGCGCCTTGTTAAATCGCCTTCGCCTTGTGCTATATCTTTAATGGCATCGTTTAAACGGTTCATAGGCTGCATTAAATAGCGTAATAAAAGCTGCATCATAATAATGATAGTAATGATCCCTATCACCATAAAAACAGCCGCAGTTTGGCCAAAGTTAGAAACGCTGACATACGCTTTATCTTTATCTATAACAACACCTAGGTACCAATCTACGTTTTCAATACCACTAATTTTTGTAAACGAGATAAGCTTAGACTCTCCGTTTATCTCGTATTGGGTAAACTCACTTTGCAAGGGCGTATTAGTACCAAAAATGTCTGATGTATTTTTTAAGTTTAACTTAGCATTAGGATGGCTTAACACTTGACCTTTGTTATCGAGTAAAAAACCATAACCGAGACCTAAAAAATCAATATCGTTAATAATTTTAGTCACTGTTTGCATATCAATATCGGCACCTGCAACGCCGCTAAACTGGCCATTTTGTAGCATGGGTACTACCGCTGAAATTGTAAGCTCGTTAGTTGTTACATCAATATAGGGAGTTGTAAAAGCGGTATTTGATTTGTTTTCGACTAATTTATACCAAGGGCGAGAGGTCGCATCAAAATCAGCAGGTAAAACAACTGATTGATCGTTTAATATAAACGTGCCGCTGGATTTACCTATATACGTATTTTTAAAGCTTCCGGCAAGCTCTGCAGTATTTAATTGTGAAAGGGTGAGTGCTTTAGAATCATTAGCTTTATGGGTTTTAGCAATTGATATAACAATCGCCAACTTTGCATTTAACCAACTCGCTATATTTTGTGAAACAGATTCGGAATTTTGTTGTAATACAAGGCTTAACTGCAGCTCGGTTTGCTTGCGCATCGAAATGTAGTTATTAAAAGTAAATAACCCTAGCACCAAAACCAAAATTAAAGAGGCTGCAATAGTCACTTTGGAAGTAAATTTCAACGAGTTAAGCATATACATCCTTTTTATTATTTATCTCTATTATCCATACAGTTTTAGCAAAAATTTAGCTAAATGTCCTAATAAATAAGGCTTGTGACTAGGTTATTAGATAAAAATAAGGATAAAGGATTAAAAAACAAAAGGCTGTAGGGGGTAACTGACTAATATTGAAATAAATTGCGACTCGTATTAATTGCTTATGGAACGTTCCTATTAAATGTAGCTTTATAAGTGACTGAATACGTATTCAGTCACTCTTGTATAGTCTGTTATTTCCACTTATTTGCTAAGCGAACAACATTTAATCCGTACCATGCAATAAATACATAACAGAGCATCGGAACAAAAAAGCTTTGCTGTATATTTACTGTATCGGCTATAAAGCCTTGAAGTAATGGTACAAGTGCACCGCCTACAATAGCTAAGCATAACCAACCAGAACCTTTACTGGTCAACGATCCTAGTCGCTCAATAGCAACTGAGAATATAGTCGGGAACATAATTGAGTTAAATAAACCAATTGCCAATACTGAGTATAAAGCGACGTCACCTTGAGTAAAAATAGTGATCAGCAATAGCGCAATAATACTAAATGCATTAAACGCTATAGCTTTAGAAGGTGCTATCTTTTGTAATAATACAGAGCCAATAAAACGTCCTACCATTGCCCCGCCCCAGTAATAACTAATAAGTGCAGCCGCAGTATGCTCTTCAAGTCCTGCTATGTGCGCCTCACCAAAATAGTTAACTAAAAAGCTGCCAATGGCAACCTCCCCACCTACATAACAAAATATAGCAAGTACACCCATAGTTAAGTGAGGTGCTTGAGTTAATGAACGAGATTCTACTGCAGCATTATTTTCCTCTTTATGGGCTTCAATTTCTGGAAGCTTTATAAAGGCAAATATAATAGCGATAAGTAATAAGGCACCAGCGAGCATTAAATAAGGCACTTTTACAGACTCAGCAGTTGCTGCAGAAGCAGCTAGGCTACCTGCTGTACCAAAAAATAATAAACCACCTACATAAGGCCCAACGGTAGTACCAAGCGCATTAAGTGCTTGTGCCAAATTTAAACGAGAAGAAGCTGTTTTTTCGCTCCCAAGAGCTGCAACATAAGGATTGGCAGAAACCTGAAGCACCGTTACACCAGCGGCAAGTACAAATAAAGCACCTAAAAATAGCCAATATTCATGTACCACTACTGCAGGGTAGAACAACATACACCCGATTGAAGCCACAATTAAACCGGTTAAAATCCCTTTTTTATAACCAAACTGCTTAACTAAAATACCCGCAGGGATAGAAACAATAAAATAAGCCCCAAAAAAGCAAAACTGTACTAGCATCGCTTCAAAAAAGCTTAAATCAAATACGCCTTTTAAGCGTGGTATTAGTACATCGTTTAAAACAGTAATAAAACCCCATAAAAAAAATAGGGTCGTCATTGCAGTCAGTGGAAACAGATAATTTTTATTTGACTGTTCGTTGACCGCGAATGATTGATTTGTATTTATTTCACTCACGTCGTTTTCACTCCATTAACAAGTTGAAAACGATTCTACATGTTTATATATAAATTAGTCAGCGCAACAAAGGAACGTTCCAACTTTATGGTTTGCATTGAGTATTTGTCGTATTGATAATACGGTCTATCTCGCCACTATTATGAAACTGATAAAGCCCTTCATTTATGTCCTCTAAGACTAAAAGCCATTTAGGTGTAAGCTTACTAATAGCAAAATATAAAGGGTTGTATTGCAGAGGAATGCTTTCTTGCTCAATAGAAGAAAGCAAAGATTGTTTTTCAGGTTTAGTTAAAGAAGAATAAGTTACTGAGAATTTAAGAACTTGAGGGTCGCCTATAATCAAATCAACACGTTTAGCAACCAGAAGCTGAACAAGCTGTAAATCATCAACAGAGGTAATAACTTCAAACTCAGCATTGTCCATCATGGCATCAAACTCAGGCGTATTTTGATACCCACGAACAACACCAATCTTTTGCCCTTTAAGCGATTTTAAGTTTCCAGTGAAACGGTCTGTATCGCCTTTCCTTTTTAAAAATGCAATTTCGCCACCTTTAAATGAATTAGATAAACCGAGCAATTCTCGACGTGTTTTACCATTAACATAATCGGAGGGGGCTGTATCTTCTATAAAGTATTCAGGCATTAATATATCAGCTTTGCCTAGTTCTACATTTCGTACAGCTCTTGCCCAAGGCAAAAATTCAATATATACGCTGTAGCCCTTACTATTTAACAAGGCAATTGAAAATTGATAAACCCAGCCTTTATTACATAAATTATTACCAATATAAGGAGGCCAATCGAGTGTGGCTAAATGGAGTGTTTGTTTGGGGTTGTTCGCTTCATAGAGCACTCCTGATTTGTGGTAATGTCCAGTTAAAACATGTTGAGTACCATTTTGATAATACTCAACTGATGTGTCAGCAAAACAATTACTACTTGTCAGTAATAATATAAAATAAAACAAGCGCATTCTAGTATCTATTTATGATTTATAATGTTTTTAAGTTTAGCCAAAACTAACATTTTTGCACAAATAAACCTCAATTAATCAGATGCTTTTTGCCATTTCATTTTATTGTTCGTATCACGAGAGCTAATAATAGTATCGTCACTACTCTCAACGCCGCCTAATTTAGCTAAGCGATCATACAAAACAACATTACAGGTAGCCGCTAAGTTCATGCAGCCAATAGTTGGAATATATACCACTTCATCACACCACTTTAAAACGTCTTTTGGCACAGAGCCATCTTCAGGGCCAAAAACATAAAACGCATTTTCAGGATGCTTAAACTCAGGTAAAGGTGTTGCACCTTCAATAAGTTCAATAACAACAACGGTAGCACCCTGTGGCTTTACTACTTCTAAACTATCAGTTTCGGTAAGCGGGATACGCTCAAGTACATTTTTTGTGTCGGTATGAAATTTCTTGGCGTTTAAATAACGATTACCAGTAAAGAAAACCTGTTTAGCGTCGTAACACCCTGCAGCACGCAATACGCCACCAACATTAGTCGGGCTTTTAGGATTAATTAAACCAATTACCGCTTGTTGTTTGCTCATTAATCAGCGTCCTTTGTTGGCCACTCTGCAATGTACAAATCAAAGTCGTCTAGCTTTACATCGCAATCTTTTACTGTTTTGTCTTTTACAGAAATCCCTAATTCGTGCATTTTTGTTTTATCGCCATTGTTTAATAACGGATGCCAAGAAGCCAAACCACGACCTTCATGTAAACGACGGTAGCTGCAGCTTTGTGGCATAAAAAAGATGTCTTTAAGGTTTTCTTTTGTGAGTTTTACACAAGAAGGAACAAGCGTTTGGCGGTTTTCGTATTCGCTACAACCACAGGTGTTGTTATCAAGATACTGACATACAATATTAGTAAATATTAATTGCTCACCTTCGCGTAACTGATCGGTGGCGGTAAATTCGTCTTCATCTTCGCTATCAATAAACGTATTTAAACAACATTTTCCGCATCCATCACAAATGGCTTCCCATTCGTTTTGACTCATGTCGCTTAAGCTTTTTTTAAGCCAAAATTGTGTATTTGCTAATTGTTGATCAAACATAGTTTACTCGTGCCCCCTAAAGAGCGCGCATTCTACCGTATTGCTGTAAATGGCGCAAAGCCAATACCCTTTCAAAGTACAGGCTTTGCGCTACAAATTAGCTTTGAGATTTAACCCAACGCTTAATTTTTTCCTCAAGGATTGGCATTGGCAATGCGCCATCAATTAATATTTGCGTGTGGAACGCTTTAATATCAAATTTATTGCCGAGTTCTTTTTTTGAATAATCACGTAGTTCTTGAATTTTAAATTGACCTAACTTGTAAGAAAGCGCTTGGCCTGGCCATGCAATATAACGCTCAACTTCAGCAATTACATCACTTTTAGCCATAGATGAGTTAGCAAGCATGTAATCAATACCCTGCTGACGCGTCCACCCTTTTGCATGAAAACCAGTATCAAGCACTAAACGCATTGCACGTAATTGCTCGTCTGATAAACGCCCGTACCACATGTATGGGTCGGTAAATAAGCCTAGCTCTTTGCCTAAACTTTCTGCGTAAAGTGCCCAACCTTCTGCAAATACGGTGTAACCACCAAATTTGCGAAAGTCAGGTAAGCCGTCTATTTCTTGTTGCAGGGCTATTTGAAAGTGATGACCTGGCGCTGCTTCATGAATAGATAAGGTTTCGAGTAAAAATTTCGGCTGTGCTTTTAAGTTATAGGTATTGATATAAAAAATGCCTGGGCGAGAGCCATCAGGTGCAGGAGATGCATACGACGCACCAGCTGCAGACTGCGCTCTGTATGCTTCAACCGCTTTTACAACGTAAGGTGCTTTTGGTGCTATGTTAAAAAGCAGAGGCAAACGCGCATCTATTTTTTTCTTAACGTTTTCATATGCCGCAATTAACTCCTGTGGCGTATTGTAGTAAAACTCGTCTGAATTACGTAAGTGGTCAAAAAATTCAGACAATTCGCCTTTAAAACCTACGGTTTCTTTTACTTTTTTCATTTCGCTTAAAATACGCGACACTTCACTTAAACCAATGTCATGAATTTCATCTGCAGATAAGCTAAGCGTCGTGTTTTTCTTAATTTGGTATTCGTACCATGTTTTACCATTTGGTAAGTCACTATAACCAACGCTTTCTCGGCTATTTACAATATACTGATTAGCTAAAAAGTCACTCATGCTTTTATAAGCCGGTACTAAGTGCTGCATAATCAATTCACGATACTGCGCTGTAATTTTTTGCTTTTGCTGTGCGCTAAACGAGTCTGGTAATTTTTTAATTGGTCCCCAAAATAGTGAGTCTTCGGCATTTTTAACTACATGAGCTGCAAATTGTGGCTGCAGTTTTTCAGCAAGTGGTTTTGGTAACGTAATACCTAGTTTAATGCCTTGCGCCATTGAACGCTCTACACTGGCAAGCCACTTTACAAAACCTTCGCTACGCGAGATAAAAGCCGTGTAATCTTCAACGGTATTAAACGGCTGAGCACTTTGGCCTGAACCAAAACCTGCAAAGGTGTTATGCGCACCCGCCATTTGGTTAATTGGTAGTAAATAATCAGGAAACTGCATGCCTTCTAATTTAAGTGCAAGGTCGCGCTCTAATATTTCAAAACTTAAAAGCGACTGCCCTGTTAACTGTGCTTTATCTATAAAGTTTAAACGCTGTTGATATTTTTTATAAAAAGCCGCTTTTTTAGCTCTATTTTCTTTTGAAATCACAGGCGTAAATTGATCGTTAAACTCGTTACGACCATTATACGTTGCGCTGATGGGGCTATATGTAAGCGATTCATCGTAATACTGTGCAACAAGTACATCGAGCTGTTGCTCTGCCGAAAGCTCTGAAACAATACCTGCCGATGCGTTAACGGTGTTTAACTGCGCACTGTTATTAGTGTGTGTACTAAGCTCAGTATTCATACAGCCACTTAAAGCAAACATAACGCCACTGGCAACTAATGCTAATTTAATTGATTTCATGATAATCCTTTTTAATATCGTTTTTTGATTATGCGCATTAAGCCTTACTTAATAAAGTAATTACGATAGATTGCGTTCATCGTATTAAATTTGCACTTTTATCTGAGCTTGTTACATTTCTATTAATTCAAATATGATTTAAAAGAAAAATAAAATGAAAAAACAACTACTCAGCACCTCTATTGCCTTACTGTGTTTAACTACTTTTAATGCCCATGCCGTTACATACCTATCGGCTAAAGCCATGGTTAATGTGGAAGATGGCAAACTCATTAAATCGCCCTTGATTACTATTGATGATGGCGTAATTACAAACATTGAACAAAATAAAAAACCAACGCTAACTAAAGATGATAAACATATTCAACTACTTGATTTAACCCTTATGCCAGGTTTAATGGATATGCATGTGCATTTAACAAGCGATCCGACCGTTCCACGCAGTGAACGTTTAGGCCAGTCAGTTCCTAGAATGGCAATTAAAGCGGCTCATTTTGCTAAAAGAACCTTAGAAGCCGGATTTACAACAGTTCGTAATGTTGGCGCAGAAGGTTACAGCGTTATAGCGGTGCGTGACGGCATAAATGCGGGTGACATAGTTGGCCCTCGTATTTGGGCTGCGGGGCCATCACTCGGAATTACCGGCGGGCACTGTGATAACAACCGATTACCTCCTGAGCTTAAATATACTTCAAGTGGCGTCGCAGACGGTCCATGGGCTGCGCGTATAAAAGTACGCGAAAACATTAAATACGGGGCAAACGCTATTAAGTTTTGCGCCACCGGTGGAGTATTTTCAAAAGGGACTAAAGTAGGTGCACAGCAGTATTCTTTTGAAGAAATGAAAGCCATTGTTGATGAAGCCCATATGCGAGATTTACCTGTTGCAGCTCATGCACACGGTACAAGCGGGATTAAAACAGCCATTAAAGCAGGTGTTGATAGCGTAGAGCACGCCAGCTTTTTAGATGACGAAGCCATAGCCCTTGCCAAAGAGCATGGAACTTGGCTTTCTATGGATATTTATAACACCGAATACACGCTAACTTATGGCGAGCAAAACGGCGTAGGCGAAGAAAATCTAAATAAAGAACGCCAAGTTTCTAAAAGGCAACGTGATAGCTTTAGCCGTGCTGTAAAAGCGGGTGTGAAAATGGTCTTTGGAACGGATGCAGCAATTTACCCGCACGGAGATAATGCAAAACAGTTTAGCCGCATGGTTGAATTTGGCATGACAGAACTACAAGCCATTCAAGCATCCACTATTAATAGCGCTAAGTTATTAAAAATGGATACTCAGTTAGGGCAAATTAAAACCGGATTTGCTGCTGATATAATTGCTGTGAAAGAAAACCCGCTTAAAAACATTAAAACCTTAGAGTCAGTACCCTTTGTAATGAAAGCAGGTGTTGTTTATAAAAACCAATTGTAAATACACACTATTAAGGCTGAGCTTACTTAGCCTTAATAAACCCCTCACCCATCTCAAACAGCCTATAAAAGGTACAACGTACCTTTTATAGGCTTAACTTTGTTTATTAATTACCCGAACAGTTTTATTTAATCAAATAAAATGAACTTTCTATTCACTTTAAAAACAATAACCATTATCATTCGCGCAAATTCAATAACGCGAATAGTTATCACTCTATGAAAACGTTTAAGTACTCTCTTATTACTCTTGCTTGTTTAAATGCAAATATGGCATTTGCCCAAAATACACAAGTTGATGCTGATATTGAACGCATCAGCGTATACGAAAAACAAAACCGCGTGGTGATGAGCTCAGGTCTTGCTACTAAATCAGACATGTCTTTAATGAAAACACCTGCACCGGTTGTGATTATTGACCGTGAACTTATTGAATCTCAAGGTGTAGATAGCCTACAAGATTTAGTTAGAAACGTAAGTGGTTTAACACAAGCAGGTAATAACTACGGTATTGGTGATAACTTAGTAATTCGTGGTTTAGATGCAAACTACACCTACGATGGTATGTATGGTGGTGCAGGCCTGGGTAATACATTTAATCCAACTCGTTCACTTACAAATGTTGAATCTGTTGAGGTTTTAAAAGGCCCAGCAACAGGTTTATATGGCATTGGTAGTGCGGGTGGCGTAATTAACCTAATTGAGAAAAAGCCAGAATTTGAAGAAAAACACAAAGTATCGGCTGAGCTTGGCCAGTGGGATAGCTATTCATTATCGTTTGATAGCACTAACGCTATAACAGATGACTTGGCCTATCGTGTAATGGCTAAAACAGCGTCAAGTGACGGCTTTCGCGATTTAAAAGAAGATCGCGACGAAATTTATACCTCGCTTAAATACGTACTAAACGACAGACAAAACATCATGCTTTCTGCAGCCTATATAAAAGATGAAATAGCGGTTGATTCTATTGGTCACCCTATTCGTATTTACAACGCAGAAACTGCAAACGGTTTAAGCGCGGGTGAAGTAACCGGTGCCGATTTAGTAAACGATCCGACAGGAAGCGGCGTACAGTTAAGTGATGCGCAACGCGACCAACTTGCTAATTCGCTATCTGCATCTGATGGCTTAACACCTTATAGCTTTGGCACAAATGGTATTATTTCACCAATGGCTGATGCCAACGAAGGTGAAGAGCTGCGTTTTAAATTAACGCATAACTATTACATTACTGACGATTTGTTTTTAAACCAGCAACTACAGTACCGTAACTACACATCAAGTTTTGCACGCCAAACAGGTGCTTATAACTACGTTTATTCAACGCGCGATTCAATTATAAATAACGACCCTCGTGCACCTTTAGTTGAAGATGGTGTACTTTACCCGTATGCAGCACGCCGTCAAGAATACCGCCAGGTAGAAGCAGATGAAAAATCGTGGCAGTACTTTTTAGATTTACGTTATGACTTTATGTTAGGCGACGTAGATAACGAATTACTTATTAACGCAAACTACGAAGATAGAGATATTCGTTTTAAACAATTCTCAATATGGGATCAAGATTACGTACTCACAAACAATGATGGTGATGTAACGTACCAAGGTTCTTTGCCGTATATTTACGATATAAGAGAACCAAATTGGCCATCTGGCAGCTTTGATGACTTCGATCCACTTAAAACCAGCGACTACAATAAAAAAGTACAAGCATGGGGCTTAGGCATTCAACATGTTGGTTATCTTACTGAAGAGCTTACAACGCGTATTGGTGTAGCATATAACCGAATTGAGCAAACTTACGAGCACTTTGGTGTAGATGAGCGCTATAGCTCAAGCCGCGCAGAGCCAACACCTGAAGCGAGTACATCAGATTCTGGCTTAACGTATAATCTAGGTGCAACGTACCAGCCATCTGAAGATTTATCTGTATTTGTAAATCATTCAAAAGGTCGTACAGCGTATAGTGTATTGGGATCTGTTGCGGGTAATGAAGCAGACAGAGAAGATTCTGAATCAATGAGTAACGATTTAGGCTTTAGATTTAAAGCGTTTGATGATCAACTACTGGCTTCTGTTGTTATATTCGAAAGCTCTCGTACTAATTTAGAATACGCAAATCCACTTTATGACGCTTTAACATCAGGCTCAAATGTACCTGAAAGCTATTATGATGGTAAAGAAGAAACAACAGGTATTGAACTTGATTTAAACGCTTACTTAAATGATAAATGGAAAGTAAACGTAAACGGTATTTATCAAGATGCACGTGACAAAAGTAACCCTAACAGCAGCAGTTACGACACACGCCAAAAAGGTGTACCTTACGTAACAGCAAGCACGTGGGTAACTTATTACGCAGATATGTTTAACTTACCTGAAGCTGTAAATATAAGTGGTGGTATTACATTTGTAGATAACAGAAGTACTAATTCAAGTTCGTTCTCAATTCCTGATGGTTACGTACCAAGTTACACGATTTACGATACAGCGGTATCGTATACAACTGATAAATGGCATATGCAGTTAAACTTAAATAACTTGTTCAACAAAAAGTATTACTCAAAAGCGATGTTTTTAGGTGGTATGCCAGGGGAAGAGCGTAATGCAAAACTAAGTTTTAGTTACACTCTTTAACTAGTTAACCTGAACTCTGGATAATAAATCTATCTTAACCAGAGCTCAGGTTAGTTAAATACTTAAAAAGCACGGTATTCTAATTTAGAAGCCGTGCTTTTTTGTGTTTTATAAACGCTTAATCTAAATTAAATAGTAACCACTATGCGACCGTTAATTTCACCTTTGAGCATATCATCAAAAATCTCGTTAATGTCCTCTAAGCGTTTTTCTTCAATAATCGCTTTTACTTTACCTTGCGCTGCAAATTCCAAGCATTCTTGCAAATCTTTACGTGTACCAACAATAGAGCCCACTACTGACACGCCATTAAGCACAGTATCAAAAATAGGAAGCGGCATATCCTCTGGAGGTAATCCCACTAATACACATTTACCGCCACGGCGTACACTTTTATAAGCTTGTTCAAACCCAGCTTTAGATACCGCAGTACACACAACGCCATGCGCACCACCTACTTGTTCAAAAATAGCTTCGCTAGGAACAACTTCTTTAAAGTCGAGTGTTATATCTGCGCCAAGCTCTTTAGCAAGCGCGAGTTTTTCTTTACCTGTATCAACAGCTATTACATTAAAACCCATTGCTTTAGCGTACTGTACTGCTAAATGACCAAGCCCGCCTACACCAACAATAGCAACCCACTGCCCAGGTTTAGCACCAGATACTTTTAATGCTTTATAGGTTGTAACACCTGCACAAAATAATGGAGCAGCTTCAGAAAAGCCTAATCCCTCAGGTATTTTTACAACGTAATCACCGTGAGCCAAACAATATTCTGCATAGCTACCATCAATAGAATAACCCGTATTATGCTGCGATAAACACAGTGTTTCTTTGCCATCTAGGCAAAACTCACAGTGCCCACATGCACTATAGAGCCAAGGAATACCCACTCTATCGCCAACTTCTAAGTGCTTAATGTTGCTTCCAACTTTATCAATAACACCAACTCCTTCATGCCCTGGAACTAATGGCATTTTTGGCTTTACCGGCCAATCACCATGACAGGCATGTAAATCGGTGTGGCAAACGCCACAAGCGGCTATTTTTACTAAAACGTCGTTTATTCCAACCTCAGGAATTGGCAGATCTGTTATTTGTAATTTACCTTTGTATTCATTATTAATTGCAGCTTTCATAGTCATTCCATCGTATGTGAAAAAAATTAAAAATAAGGATTTATTTACGTATTGTTGTGTACAACATATCCCAATATAGATGTATAAATATTAATCTAAATCATACTTTAGTCGTTAAAATCAATTTATAAAATGGCTAAGAACTTGCTATCCAAAATGAGCGTGCTAGCATTTACTTTCTGAAATTACTGAAAGTTACTAAGCTATGAGTTTATCCGAAAAGAATTTTGCCTTTGTAATGCATTGTGGTGAGATGGGCAGCCGCTGGGGATTCAATCGTACGATTGGGCAAATGTGTGGTTTGCTGATTATTACTAAAAATCCAATGACAGCCAATGAGATTGCAGATGCGCTTAGTATTTCTCGCGGTAATGTAAGCATGGGTATTAAAGAGTTGCAATCGTGGCAATTAATTAAAGTGCAGCATATTCCTGGCGATCGAAAAGAGTACTACGCCCCTGCTGGCGATATTTGGGATATGGCAAATCGCGTATTTGAAGAACGTAAAAAGCGCGAAATTGAGCCCACCTTAACATTACTACGCGATAACTTATTAGATGAAGCCAGTAACGACGATGAGCTTTATGCACAAAAACAAATGGGGAAAATTCACAACCTACTTGAAACTGTCACTAAATGGTCATCAGAGCTGCAACGTTTAACGCCAGAGCAACTTAATAAGCTGATGAAGCTAGGTTCTGGAATTGGTAAAGTTATTGACTTAAAAGATAAAATATTCAAAAAAGAATAAAGCCGCAATTGCGGCTTTATTTATATGTATATTTTAATAATTAGATTTTTGGATAACCAATTCTATCCGACAAGTAACCTACGCTAGTAGCAAAGTAATACGAGCGATTCCAATGCATAAATACTTTGTAGTTGTCGTACGCTAAATACATACGGCCATTTATATCATCAGGCATAACCAGCGCAGCACGTACGTCCACATTAGGTAAATCAGAGCCATCAGCTTTACGTACACCCAGTGCTTGCCAATCAGCTAATGAGCGCTCAGAATCATTCCAATATTCTAACCACTGCTTGCGCGTTTTTGTACCACGCACCAAAACGTATTTACTATCAAAGTTTTCAGGTAACTGTACTTGGCGACCCCACGTAAGAGAGTCGTTCCAGCCTTCTTGCTTTAAATAGTTAGCAATTGAAGCAAAAGCATCTTCTTTTGTGGTCCAAATATCTTTACGGCCATCATTATTGTAATCAACCGCGTAAGCATTAAAAGAGGTAGGCATAAATTGCGTTTGCCCCATTGCGCCTGCCCATGAGCCTTTAAATTTATCAAGCGTGATATGGCCCGATTTTAAAATGTCGAGTGCAGCCCAAAGTTGGCGTTTATAAAGCGCTTCTCGGCGTCCATCAAAAGCAAGTGTAACAAGTGACGAAATAACATTATGGCCACCTTGAATAGCGCCAAAGTTACTTTCAAGTCCCCACAATGCCACTATAAAGCGTGCTTGTACGCCAAACTCTTTCGCTACTTTTTCAAGTACATCTTTGTTTTCTGAATAAAGCTTGCGTGCGCGGTCTATTTTCCACTGTGGTACGCGTTTTGGTAAATACGTTTCAAGGGTTTCTTTTACTTCTGGCTGGTTTTTATCAGCCGAAACCACTTTTTCTTTATATGTTGCTGTTGCAAAAGCATCATCAATAAGTTTTGCTTCATAGCCTTTTGAGATGGCTTCTTGCTTTAAATTTGCTAAATAATCTTGAAATTCGGCCTGTGTTTTTGCCATCACAGATGAGCTTAAACATACACCACATAATATAACGATAAGTTTTTTAATCACTATCAACTCCATTTTCTTTTCGTAACTGACTTAGCAAATTTTGCTCAGGTGGTGGAATTTGTAAGTAGTAGCCTTTATCAGGGTTTGATAACGCTGCTTTTACAGTCTCTAAATCTGCCCCACCTAAATGCTCACGTTTTGCTAAGTTGATGATCATCACATAAAGAGGTTGACCGAACATAGCCATTAAAGGTTCCGGAACTTTGTCAAAATCATCTCTTTTTTCAACAAATAAGAACGTATCCGCTTTTTTCTTACTTTTATATACTGCTGTGAGCATTATGACCCTATAAATTCTTGCTTAACAATGCCGCACACTATAACATGAGAGTAATAATAAGTTAGAAAAATTAGATTAGAAATTTCAATAAAGGCCCTATTCAGCCTACGTTTATCTAAAATTAATTTCTAATCAGACAATTCAATTGAGCGTGTATGTCGGACCAAATTTTTGAGTTAAAAGGGAATCTTTTTACGTTATCAGTTTTGCATCTTTATAGTACTGATATAAACCTTTTAGCAGAACAACTATATATAAAAATAGCCCAGGCCCCTAAGTTTTTTGAGGGTGCTCCTATTGTTGTTAATTTAATTGAAATTAAAAACAGTTCACTTGATTTTGTACACTTAAAGTCATTAATCGAGCGTATGAGCTTTAACGCTGTTGGTGTATGTAATGGCTCAGATGAGCAACATACACAAGCTAAAGCTGCTGGCTTATCTGTTTTGAATTATTCACAAGACGTTAAGAGCGAACCTGTTAAACAAGAGGCTAATACGTCTATTGTAGAAAAAACAGTGCATTTGCCGGCGCAAATTATTAGCGGTACCGTTCGCTCTGGCCAGCAAGTTTATGCAAAAGACCGCGATTTAATCGTGCTTGGTGCAGTAAGTCACGGCGCTGAAGTTATTGCCGACGGTAATGTACATATATATGGCACGTTACGCGGCCGCGCTATTGCAGGCGCAAAAGGTTTTAAAGAAGCACACATTTTTTGCCAAAAACTTGAAGCCGAACTAGTTTCAATAGATGGTAACTACTGGATCAGTGATTCGCTACAAGGTGAACACTGGGGAAATGCAGTGCAAATACAACAAAAAGACGAATCATTAGAAATTTCAGCTTTGGTTAAAGGATAAATCTCATGGCAAAAGTAATTGTCGTTACCTCTGGTAAAGGCGGTGTTGGCAAAACAACATCAAGTGCTGCAATTGGCACAGGCTTAGCGTTAAAAGGCTATAAAACAGTTATTATCGACTTTGATATTGGTTTACGTAACTTAGATTTAATTATGGGTTGTGAACGCCGTGTTGTTTATGACTTTGTAAACGTAATAAATGGTGAGGCAAAACTTAACCAAGCGCTTATTAAAGATAAACGTGTAGATAAATTATTTTTACTACCCGCTTCACAAACTCGTGATAAAGATGCATTAACCCGTGAAGGTGTTGAGCGCGTATTAAACGAATTAAAAGAAGACTTTGATTACATAGTATGTGATTCACCAGCAGGTATTGAAGCTGGCGCTATGATGGCAATGTACTTTGCTGACGAAGCAATTGTGACAACAAACCCAGAAGTGTCTTCAGTTCGAGATTCTGATCGTATTTTAGGTATTCTACACAGCAAATCAAAACGAGCTGAAGAAGGCCTAGAAAACATTAAAGAACACTTACTATTAACACGCTATAATCCTAGTCGTGTTGAAAAAGGTGAAATGCTATCGGTAGAAGACGTACAAGATATTCTATCAATTCCACTGCTAGGTGTGATCCCTGAATCGCAAGCGGTGTTAAGTGCTTCAAACTCAGGCCAACCTGTTATATTAGATACAGAATCTGATGCAGGCCAAGCTTACTCTGACGCAATTAATCGCCTACTAGGTGAAACTGTCGATTTTCGCTTCTTAGACGTTGAGAAAAAAGGCTTATTTAAACGGATTTTTGGAGGTTAACGTGTCTTTACTTGACTACTTCCGCTCAGAAAAGAAAAACAGTGCGTCATTAGCAAAAGAGCGATTGCAGATCATTGTCGCGCACGAGCGTTCTCAACGAGGAACGCCGGATTACTTACCACAATTAAAACAAGATATTTTAGATGTGATCCGTAAATACGTGAACGTAAGTAGCGATGCAGTTCAGGTTCAGTTCGATCAGAACGAAGACGATTTAGCCGTACTTGAGCTAAACGTTACACTACCTGATGAAGAAAAGAAGTAATCGAAGAAAGGGCGCTTTATTAGCGCCCTCTTTATTTGTGTTTACTTTTTAATAATTACTATGAATATCTACGCTTTAATGCCTGCGCTCAACTAAAACTTTTTAACCATGTAATATGAATCAAAAGACCCTTATCACACAGTTAAAGGTATATATTTAGCGTTAAGTATCCCACTCTTTTAAAGCATCTTTAACGTAGGTATATCGCCAAGAGCTCAGTAAGTCAGGCTTTATATGACTCTGTTTTTGATCAGGCGTTAACTTCCAATTCCAACTAATCAATTGATTGATTTGCTTTTTAGAGGCCATAACGTCTTCTGGTATATTGTGCTCTTTAGCTACTTTAGTGATTTTTTGTTTTATATCTTTCGCTACTTTTTTATAGGTAGGAAAATCAATTAAGCGCTTAAGTACATCTGGATGCTCAGCATCTGGGACTTCTTTAGCAACTTCAATACACTTTATTATATCGACACCAGAGCGATTAACTTCAATAGCTTCAACTCCTGGAATTTGACGTAGAGCGTTTAAACTTGAAGGACCACGTTTGGCAATTTCAGTCATGTTATGTTCTTTTAACACAAAATTAAGTGCCAAATTTTTCTTGATAGCTTTATTTCTTCGCCATACAGCAAGCTCTTTTAACACAGCTAGTTCGTGCGGTTTAAGTTGCCATGCATTTTTAATATCTTTATATAAAAGCTCGTCAGGTGTTTGAAATGCACGTTTTTTGGCAATCAATTCACTTTCGTTTATTACAATGTCAAAGAAGCCAGCGGCATTAATGCGATCGATAATCAGCTCAAAACACGGTAATAAGTAAAAAGTATCAGCAGCCGCGTAGTCTAATTGTTTTTTAGTTAACGGGCGTTGCAGCCAGTTAGTGCGTGACTCACTTTTATCTATTTCAATACCTTGCAGCTCTTTTACCATAAGGGCAAAACCCATACAGTTGCCTTCACCAAGTAATTGTAATGCAAATTGTGTATCAAATAACGGGGCTGGAACAAAGCCTGCGTACTTTTGAAAAACTTCAATATCTTCTGAAGGAGAATGCAGTACTTTTAAAACTGCGGGATCTTTTAGTATTTCCCAAAAATCAAATAGTGAAAGCTCAGCTAATGGATCTATAAGTGCTAAGTGTTCACCATCAAAAACTTGGATAAGTGCAACTTCAGGATACAAAGTACGACGACGCATAAACTCAGTATCGATAGCTAAAATAGGTTTGTTTTTTATTTGTTCAACAAAAGTGTTCAGTTGATTTTGGGTTTCGATCAATTGGTATTGCACTTAATCTCCTACAATAAAAAAGCCGACATATGTCGGCTTTTTTATAGGTTGCTAATCTTTCAAGGCTCTTCGGAGTATCTTACCTACGTTAGTTTTAGGTAACTCATCCCTAAACTCTACCAGTTTGGGGACCTTGTAATTAGTTAAATTTTCACGACAGTGACTTATTATATCTTTTTCAGTTAAAGAAAGGTCTTTTTTCACAACAAAAACTTTAACTTGTTCACCACTTACATCATGAGGAATACCAATAGCGGCTACTTCTAGTACACCTTCGTGCATAGCCACTACTTCTTCAATCTCATTAGGAAAAACATTAAAGCCAGATACAATGATCATGTCTTTTTTACGATCTACAATAAAGAAGAAACCTTCATCATCATAAGTCGCAATATCACCTGTAGCAAACCAGCCGTCTTTTAAACATTCAGCGGTTGCATCTGGTCGTTTGTAATAACCAACCATTACTTGCGGGCCTTTAACCCAAAGCTCACCTGGCTCGCCTTTTGCGGCTTCTTCACCATTATCAAGCATTAACTTAATATCGGTATTAGGCGCAGGTAAACCAATAGAGCCATTGTATGCTTTTAAATCAAAAGGACTAATAGTAACTAAAGGAGCACATTCAGTAAGTCCGTAGCCTTCCATTAGTTTTGAACCAGTCACTTTTTGCCATTTTTCGGCAACAGGACGTTGAACCGCCATACCACCGCCTAACGACATTTTTAAGTGGCTAAAATCTAGATCAGCAAAACCTGGAGTATTTAATAAACCATTAAATAGTGTGTTTACGCCAGTAATAGCGGTGAAGTTATGTTGGCCAAGCTCTTTAACAAACCCAGGCATATCACGTGGATTAGTAATAAGTACGTTTAAGCCGCCGTATTTCATAAACGTTAAGCAATTAGCTGTTAAAGCAAAGATATGATAAAGCGGTAAAGCAGTAATAACGACTTCTGTACCACGATTTAACACTTTATCTAAACAACCTGAAACTTGCTCAAGGTTACCGACCATATTACCGTGGCTAAGCATTGCACCTTTAGATACACCTGTTGTGCCACCGGTGTACTGTAAAAAAGCAAGATCAGACAAGCTCATTTCAGGACGCGTGTATTTAGCTTCATCCGCAGCTAAAACGTCTGAAAAGTTAATTGTGTTCGGTAAGTTGAATTTTGGCACCATTTTTTTAATGTGCTTCACAACAAAGTTAACTATATGCTTTTTAAGCCCGCCAACCATATCGCCTACTTGCGTTACTACAATGTGTTTAACATCGGTATGAGCAAGTGACTTTTCGAGCGTGTCAGCAAAGTTTGCTAGAATGAAAATAGCGGTAGTGTCGGAATCTTTTAACTGATGCTCTAATTCGCGCACAGTATAAAGTGGGTTAACATTTACAACCACACAACCTGCACGCAAAACACCTAAAATTGTGACTGGTGTTTGCAGTAAGTTAGGCATCATTACGGCAACTTTGTCACCTTTTTTAAGACCCAAATCATTTTGAATATAGGAAGCAACTTTTTTGGTTGCGGTGTCAATTTCGTCATACGATAACGTTTTACCCATATTAGTAAATGCAGGTAGATCTTTGTAATCAGAAAAACTTTTTTCGAACACTTCGAGTAACGAGTTGTAATGCTCAGGATCGATTGTTTCAGGCATACCCTCTGGGTAGCGCTTAAGCCAGATTTTTTCCACTCTTAGCCCCTGTTTATAATTATATTTTTATTAACCTTAATCTAAGTAAGGCGCTTTAACAATTGAGCAAATACTCTAATGCAGGAATAATCCCACATTTCACGTAAACTTACAATTAACATGCACCATTTTGCAGCATAAAGTCTTGAATATGCTCAAAACATAACTCACTACTTTGCATATGGCAATGATGCCCACCCTCTACTTCAATTACCTTCAAGTTATTGTAATAACTAATATACTTTGCCAAATTTTGTTTTACAAACGAATAACCTTCGTTACCTAAAATTAATTGACATGGTGCAGCTAAATCTTTTATTGCACCAATACATTGCGCTTCATCAAACCTAAAACCTGAGTGATTTTTAAGCTTTGGATCTGTTGTTAACGTAAAACCATCTGAAGTCTGTTTTATATTTCGCTGCATTAAGAGCGTAATAAGCTCACTATTTAAATCGGTTGTTTGAGCACGTGCTTCATAAATAAGTTCTTTCGATTTATAAGTTCTCGACTTTTTATTTTTTAAACGCGCTCTATTTAATACCGCACTTTTTAGCTGTTCGCATACACCTTCACTTGGCGTTGTAACACAACCAATACCCTCTATAAAGGTAACAGACTTAACATAATCGCCAAAACAACTAGCCAAAAGTCCTGCAACCATAGCCCCCATTGAATGACCCACTAAATGTACTTTTTTAACACCAAGCGCATTTATAAGTTGGTACACATCATCAATATAATCAATAAAATAATAGTGTGCGTCATCACTTCGCCAACTCGATAAACCGTGCCCAACAAAGTCAATGCAGTACCAAGTGTGCTTTGGGTTAACGTTGTTTAACATTGGCATAAAGCTATGGCAGTTGTCTAACCACCCATGTAGCGCTATTACTATTTCGTTCCCTGAACCTACTTTTAAGCCATGAATATTTAAATTATTGGTTTCAATATTAAACGGCTGCATGGTAAGTCCTTTATTAATTTAGAGCATCATTATTTATAGCATACAAGTTGTCAGACCACTAACTTAGGAAATGGTGCGAAATTCACGATTTAATTATCTTCCTGGTATCAAATATAGCACTGAGTAGAAAACCAAACTCAATATTTTCAACAACTTAAAAATGGTGTGATAAGCAAAGGTTTTTTAACATATTAATATTGAGTACCTTTTAAACAAATAAAAGGTGAGAGCACCATATATAGATAGCTTATAACTAGTATAATTTAAATAAATAGAACTAACAGCGTTAACTACAATTCTATGTATATAAAATCAAAGTATAAATTATAAATATCTCAGATATTCATTTATTTATCATCCTATCTGTATACAATATCAGCGGCTATTAAATAAGGTACACTCATAAGGTACAACCATGAAAAAACAGATCAGCTTATTGGCACTTTTATGCACCGCTTCTGGTGCTTACGCAGAATCAGCACCTAAAAATGTAATTTATATGATTGGTGACGGTATGGGTCCGGCTTACACCACGGCTTATCGCTATTTTAAAGATGACCCTGCAACAAAAGAAGTCGAAGGTACGGTTTTTGACACTATTTTAAAAGGCATGGCGCATACCTACCCTGACGACCATACTTATGTAACTGACAGTGCAGCAGGTGCTACAGCGCTTAGTAGCGGTCATAAAAGTTATAATGGCGCGGTTGCTGTAGATACAGATAAAAAGCCAGTTAAAACCATGCTCGAAATAGCAAAAGAGCGCGGTATGACAACAGCGCTTGTTGTAACGTCACAAATAAATCATGCAACACCAGCGAGTTTTACAGCTCACAATGAATCTCGTTACAACTACGATGATATTGCCAACGATTATATTGATAATAAGATTGCTGGTAAATTACCCGTTGATTTAATGCTTGGTGGCGGTACTAAATATTTTATTCGAGATGACCGTAATTTAGTTGAAGAATTTAAAGCCGCAGGTTACCAATATGGCGACGATATTAATAATCTGGGCCAAATTACACAAATACCTGCCATAGGTTTGTATGCAAGCAAAGGCCTGCCATTTGCACTTGATATAAACCCAACTCGCCTGACTCAGTTAACATCTAAAGCACTTGGTTTACTAGATAACCAAAACGAAGAAGGCTTTTTTGTAATGATTGAGGGCAGCCAAATTGATTGGTGTGGTCACTCTAACGATATAGCCTGTGCGATGGCTGAAATGGACGACTTTGCTAAATCAATCGAAAAAGCAAAAGCATACGTTGATAAAAATAAAGACACTATACTTGTGGTTACAGCCGATCACTCAACGGGCGGCCTAACTATTGGTTCGCACGGCCAATTTAAATGGGAAACAGACGTAATTAAAGGTGTTAAGGCAACGGCTAGTAAGTTAACAGACAAACTTATGGAGTCTAAAGACTTAAAACCAGTATGGACTGCTAACACCAATATTGAATTTACAACTGAAAACCAAATCAAACTTGAGCAAGCTAAAAAAATGGGCGAAAAAGCGCTTAATTTAGCTGTTAAAAGTATTATTAGTGATGCGAGCTTTACTGGCTGGACAACCGGTGGACACACCGCTGTAGACGTTCAAGTATTTGCTTATGGCAAAGGCAGTGATCAATTTATTGGTTCACAAAATAATACTGATATTGCAGATAAGCTAATCGGCTTTATTGAACAGTAATCTTTGCTTCGTTTTGAACACAAAAAGCCCGAACATATGTTCGGGCTTTTTATTAAATTTTATCACTGTATTTATCTAATACCAACCTGCTTATATACGGGGTCTATTTAACGTTAAGAAAATTACACTAGAACTAGGCAAAAATTTTTGTATCTAGTTGTTCTAAATAAAAAATTTTTAACGACGTTATAGTGCAATTTAATCCGTTAAATTGATCAAAGATTTATGTAGGTTGGTATAAAACGTTTGAATGAGCTTTAAGCGTATATATCAACGCCTATTAAATTTTGTACTTCGGCTCTGCGTTCTAAATTGGCAAATTCAGTATAAGTAGAAATCGCTTTACTTACTTGAGCTGTCGGTTGGTCGTAAATTGTTTGGCTGTATTCATTGCTTTTAGCACTGCTTTTAAACAGTTGATTAGCCAGTTCGACGCCCTCGACACTGCTTTTTACATAATCGGTATTCGTTTTTTGAGCAGCCGGCTGGTCTAATAAACTCTGTGGTTTATTAGTAACAACTTTAGTAGGGCTAACCCTACCCGGAATATCTCCGGTAAAAAAACCTGAACCAATAGGCAGCGTCATTACGCGTCTCCAACCTTAATATTGCATAAAATTATGATTTAAAAACAACCAATTTGCAAATAATACTTGAATTCAAGATATGGCTACTCACGTCCTGGTAGCTTTTTCCACGTTACCGTATCGCGCACATATTTAGGTTGAGCGTCACTCGCTTTTACAACGTCACCCGCTAAAAACGCGGCTTCAACATGCGCTAACATATAACGCGCATCAGGCAATGTAATATCAGTATTAATTGTCACGTTTTCAAAGTCATTAAGCGCATCAGGATAGGTTTTAAAGCCTGTGCCCACCGCTACAGATGGCTCACTGGTCGCTATATAGTCATTGTTTAGTAAATCAGGTTTTATAACGCACTCTTGGTTAACTAAAAGCATTAGATTATTTTGCGCTTGGTAATGTGCAAAGTATATCTCGCCCATGCGTGCATCTATGCTTGGATAAACACTAAGACTACCGTTTTGTTCAAACGCTTGTTGCGCCATAATAGCCAAAGTAGACACACCTACAAGCGGCAAATTAGTTGAATACGCTAAACCTTGTGCTATTGCTACACTAATACGCACACCAGTAAAACTACCCGGGCCTTGCCCAAAACCAATGACATCTAAGTCTTTTAATTTACAGTTTGCTTTAGTTAATAGCTCATCCACAAGTGGAAGTATTTTTTGGCTATGTTGCTGCGGACATTCTTCAAAATGATGAAATGTTTGGCCCTGAAAATGTAAAACAATTGAAAGTGCTTCAGTTGAAGCATCAAGGGCAAGAATATTACTTTTGATCATTTTATTACTCTAATTAATTTGTTTTAAAAATGTATTGGCATCTTCTAAGCTTCGCGTGCGGCGCATCGGCGGTAAGCTTTTTAAAAATACTTGGCCATATTGGCGTGTAACTAAGCGATTATCGCATATTACAAGTACGCCTTTGTCTTTACTATCTCGAATTAAACGCCCTACACCTTGTTTTAGCGCAATAACAGCCTGCGGTAATTGTATGTGTGAAAAAGGGTCTTTTCCCTGCATTTGGCAATCTTGCATTTTAGCTTGAAGCAATGGATCGTCAGGGGCTGCAAATGGCAATTTGTCTATAATAACACAGCTTAGTGTACTGCCGCGTACATCAACACCTTCCCAAAAAGAAGCCGTGCCGAGTAATACCGCATTACCATGGCGGGTAAATTTCTCTAAAATAATACGCTTAGATATTTGCCCCTGCATATAAACTGGGTAGTCTATTTGTGTGGTGAGCCCTTCGGCAACTAAGTGCATCATTCGATAGCTCGTAAATAACACAAAACAACGCCCTTGCGCTGACTTTATAAGCTCAAGTGTTAATTTTACAATCGCATGCGGCATATTATCAGCATGCGATTCAGGTAAGTAACGCGGTAAACACAGCAGCGCCTGATTAGGGTAATCAAATGGGCTATCTACCATCATGCTTTGCTTTGGTTTTAAACCGAGGCTTGCATTAAAATGCTCTAGTTTGTTGTCGACCGAAAGTGTTGCTGATGTGAATACAAAGCCTGCCCCCGTGTCTTGCATCATTTGAGCAAATTTAGCTGATACATTTAATGGCGTTATATTAATAGTTAAATAACGGCGCGTTGTTTCATACCAGTAACTAAAACCGGTTTGAGCAGTATCAAAAACCCGCTCTAACTGCCCTTTAAACGCAAGTGCACGCTCAAACGGATGCTCAATTTTGTCGCTTCTATCTAGGCAAAGTTTAAGTACTTGATAAACAAAATCTAAATCACTGATCACACGATGAAGTGCCGCGCATATTTGTTTATCGCTTAGCTTTTCTCGCCAATCGCCTCTACTGCCATCAACACCAAACTGTAATCGTAAATCAGCAACGCTTGTTTCAAGCTTATTTAAGCTTTTACCTAGCTGCAGCATATCGGGAATTTCGGCTCTATAAATAGCACGTAAATCATTAATTAAATCCACCAGCTTTTTAGTACTAATACTCTCACCAAAATAATCACTGGCGATTTCGCTTAACTGGTGGGCTTCATCAAATATATACGCATCGGCTTTTGGCATAAGTTCAGCAAAGCCACTTTCTTTTACGGCCATGTCGGCAAAAAACAAATGGTGGTTAATAACAACCACATCAGCATCGGCCGCAGTTAAACGTGCTTTACGTATATAGCAGCTTTGAAAGTCTGGGCATTCTTTGCCTAAACAATTATCGGCTGTTGAGTTTACATAAGGCAGCACTTTGGCATCATCTTCTATACCAATACAATCGGCTAAATCGCCTGACTGCGTTTCACTGGCAAACTTAGCCACCATGGCTAGTTGGTGCATTACATCAGAGTCGTCAGTAGGTACATGCGCAACATGCTGGTTTAGTCGGTAGGTGCATAAGTAATTGGCACGCCCTTTTAATAAGGCGGTTTTTTTAGAAGCACTAAGCGCTTTTACTAATTGAGGTAAATCGCGGTGGTATAACTGCTCTTGTAAGGCTTTAGAGCCAGTCGATATTATCGTTCGGCCTTTTGATTTGAGTGCAGGCGCTAAATAGGCAAATGTTTTACCAGTACCCGTGCCTGCTTCAACAACTAATTGCGAACTGTTTTTTAATGCATCAGCAACGGCTACAGCCATATCAATTTGTGGTTGGCGAGGCGTATATCCATCTAACGATGACGCCAAAGGTCCGGTTGCACTAAACAGCTGTTTGATAATACCAATCACTTTAAAATAAATAATAGCGGGATTTTACGTAAGCAAAGCATTTAGGGCAAGTAATTACAAAACGCACTTTTATTTTATGGGTTAACGTGCGTTTTATTATTCGAGCTTAGGGAGTGATTCATTATTCGATTTTACAATACACTCTGTATTTATAACGTACATTTAATTTATTGATGACAATATTTACAAAGCCTAATTTGTTATTAACTCTTACTAAAAATAATCCTTATTAAAAGCGATATAAAGGTATAAATACTGTGACTCTCAAATATTACAGGAGTACCATACGCGGGTTTATAATCCTCCTTTTTGTGTGTCGTTTAAAAAATAGTTAAGGTTAATCAATGAATGCTTGGTACCTCATTTGCTTTCTCTCTGCAATTGCAATATTTATAGCCTTTGCAAACCAGTACATCCTCAAAATGCAAACTACTATTGCCATTACAACGGGCTCTGTGGTTATTTCTTTATTGCTGATCATTGCAGTTAAATTATTAGGCGATCAAAATGCATTAGCAATGACCCAAATTGTTTCCAGTATTAACTTTAACGAGTTATTACTTAAAGGCATGTTGGGGTTTTTACTCTACGCGGGTGCGCTCGAAATAAACCTACTTGCCCTACGTAAGCAGCGATGGGAAATTACTGCTCTGGTATTATTTTCAACCATTGCTTCCACATTTATAGTGGGCTATTTAAGCTTTTATTTATTCCCCGTTTTTGGTTTTGATGTTCCTTTTATTTATTGTTTATTGTTTGGCGCGCTTATTAGTCCAACCGACCCTATTGCTGTACTTGCTATTATTAAACAAATGAGAGCACCAGAAGGTATTTCAGTTCAAGTAGAAGGTGAGTCGCTATTTAACGATGGTATCGGTTTAGTTATATTTACCACTATATTCTCAGTTGCTTTTTATGGTACCGATGCACAATTTGGCGACATAGCAGAGCTATTCTTTGTTGATGCCATAGGGGGTATTGCATTTGGTTTAGTCATTGCATTAGTTGGCCACTTTTTAATTATTAATAGCCGCGATGTAAACATTCGCTTATTAATTACCTTAACGATTCCTACCGCAGGTTTTGCTGCTGCAAATATTTGGGAAATATCTGGCGCACTTGCTATGGTAACGAGCGGCATATTAATGGGTAATATCACCCGCACTAAAGCAACTGAGCGCACAGGCCCTGAAGACACACGCTACGTAAAAGACTTTTGGCATGCAACCGACAGCTTTTTAAATGCCCTACTGTTTTTAATAATAGGTATGTTGATAGTTACTATGCCAATCACTATTGGCGAAATAGGTTTAGGCTTATTAATGGTACCTGCGGTATTACTTGCACGCTTTATAAGTGTAGGCGCACCATTTGTAATTTTTAAACGCTTTAGGACTTACGATAAACACAGTGTTAAAATTTTAACCTGGGGTGGACTACGTGGTGGCCTTGCACTGGCAATGGCCGCAGCTATACCACGCGAGCAAGTTTTTGTAGGCGGTTCAGACCTACATAACTTAATCGTTATTGTTACTTACGTTGTGGTTATATTTTCTATTATTGTACAAGGCTTAACTATTTCGCCGCTTATTCAAAGCAGCATTAAGTCAGCTGAGCAAGCCAAGTAATAAATACTTTGTCCGCAACACATTCAGTAACCAAGTTATTATAAAAATCACTTGGTTACTGTTACTCTCGTGTTACAAAAACACTTTAAAGTTATATAAATTGTTATCCTTTTTATTTATCTGCTTTGTTTAAATTAATCTGCTTGAAATGCAAATGAAAACAATTATAATTTTGGCTTTTCCTCTGCAGGGCTTTTCAATGTCCATAAATAATTCTCACATGTTTATTAACTTTGTGTCTGTAAGCAAGCGTCAGCTTAATTTCATTTTTGCACTTTTGATCATGATGACGGCAAGCTTTAGCGTTTCTGCCTCACCCGATCAACAAATAAAAATAAAGCAAATTGCACAGCTTGCAGAGTACGTAGGTGTTGATTACGTAGCAGCTGTTGGGAATGGTGAAATACTCGACCCCGACGAATATCAAGAAATGACTGAATTTGCGCACGTTATTATTGAGCAAGCTGGACAGCTATCAAGCCAAACAAATGAGTTCGACACAGTAAAGGTACAAGCTAAAGCCTTGCATTCAGCGATTGCCAATAAAGCAAGCGTTGCCGATGTACGCGCAGCAAGCTCTGCGCTTCGTGAATCACTTCTTGTCTTTATGCCGCAGCTATCGTTACCTACGTCACTACTACCTGTTGAGCAAACCAAAGCGCTTTTTGCTGCTAACTGTTCAATGTGTCACGGCCCAAGTGGTCAAGGCGACGGCCCGCTTGCAAAAAACTTATCACCAGAGCCTACCAACTTTACCGATGAAGAACGCGCAACTAACCGCTCATTAATGGGTTTGTTTGACGCTGTAAGTAATGGTATTAACGACACGCCAATGGTTGCGTTTACTCAATTTAACGAACAACAACGTTGGTCTTTAGCTTTTTATGTTGGTAGCTTGGCATTTAAAGACGTTAAAAAACCGCAAAATGTAGATCAAAATGTTACCGCTTCGCAAATTGTAAACCTAAACCCTGCACAATTATCGGCAGGTCAAAGTGAAGCGCAAGCACACTACGTTAAATGGTTACGTGGTAATCCAGAGCAATTATTTACCGGTAAAAAAAATCCGATAACGGTTACTCGAACGCAGTTACTTGCAGCGCAAGCCGCGCATGCTAAAGGTAATTACTCTCAAGCGAGTGACTTAGCAATTAGCGCATACTTAGATGGCTTTGAACTTGTTGAAAATAACTTAAATGCTTACGACGAAGCTTTGCGTAAAAACATCGAAGTACAACTGATGAACCTGCGTCAAACCTTCAAAAACGAGAAAGATACTGCCATCGTTGGCGATAAAGTAAGTGCGGCGCTAGCTCAACTCGCGAAAGCAGATAGCATGCTAAACGAAACCAAACTAACTGATGGTGCACTCCTCTCAGCAAGTTTAGTTATATTGCTACGCGAAGGCTTAGAAGCACTCCTCGTTATTATTGCCCTTATGACCGTACTTATTAAAACTAAACGTCAAGATGCGCTTAAATATGTACATGTTGGCTGGATAACCGCACTTATTGCAGGTGGCTTAACATGGGCTGCTGCGCAAACATTAATAGAAATAAGTGGTGCAAGTCGCGAAGTTATGGAAGGTGCAGGTGCATTATTTGCCGCTGTTATTTTACTGTATGTTGGCGTATGGATGCACAGTAAAACCAGTGCGCAACAATGGCAAAAATACATAAAAGACAATATAGATAAGCGTCTTGAGTCGGGTACATTATGGGGGTTAGCAGGGCTTTCTTTTATTGCCGTATACCGTGAAGTATTCGAAACCGTACTATTTTACCAGTCATTATTAACACAAAGCTCGCCGGCTCAATATTCATCTATTGCATCGGGTTTTGCCATCGGTGTAGCAATACTGGCTATTATTACGTGGGTATTAATTAAATACTCAATTAAATTACCGGTTGCTAAGTTTTTTGCAATTACCACTTACCTATTATTTGCACTCTCATTTGTGCTTATGGGCAAAGCCGTTATTGCACTACAAGAGGCCGATATAATAGGTATTGCGTCACTACCAATGAGCTTTGATATTGCATGGCTTGGTATAAAATCGACATGGCAAGGTATTGCGGCTCAAGTTTGTGTATTCGCTATATTTAGCTTTTATATATTCAAAAGTAAAAGCCAGAAGTAATTAGTTCAACAAAAAAGGGAAGCCTAGTAAATAGGCTTCCCTTTTTGAATTCTAGCAATCTACAAATAACTTTAAACTATTAACTGTAACCTATGCCCATGTATCTAAATGGGGATTTTCGTCCCCATCTAAGTTAGACTTTTTTTTATTATTTTGATCATCAAGCATATTGAGATTTTTCTTTTTTTGTAACTCACGCCTTTTTTTATTCTCTAGTTCAACTTTTTCAGCCGCAGCGCCACTTTGCACACCCGCAATATGAAAAGCACTTTTTGTCTCAACTTCTAGCCTAGTTATTCTTCCTAAATAAGGAATCATAATATCCATACATACTTCCTTATTTTAACTGTTTGATTGTCAAAATGCTTAATTTGAATAATAAACAAACAATTATTCGCTAAAATTGCGCTTATTACCTTAATATTATCGACAGTTATAACATATGCTTTAATTAAGCTAAAAAAAACTTGCCATAATATAGCTGTTTATGTTTTTATGAATGCGAAATTTATTTAAACAGATAACAACTGCACGTTAACAAAACAACGGGCAGTTACATAGGATAAAAAATGCGCTTAAACCTGACAACAGTACATCATCACCACCATTCACCGGAATAACCTGTCAGGTCTTTCGCTGAGAGGTTATTCCTAAAAGGAACCTCTGGCGATTCAAATAACATTGATTCATTTTCGCCCTGAGGTTCCCCTCGGGGTTTTTAGTTTTTAAATTAAAGGAAAATGAATAATGAACAACAGTAATCGTCTACGTATCGCCATCCAAAAAGGTGGCCGCCTATCTAAAGATTGTCAAGATCTGCTAAAACAGTTAGGTGTTAAACTTAACCTTCGTGAACAACGCTTAATTGCACACTCAACTAATATGCCAATTGACGTACTACGTGTGCGCGATGACGATATTCCGGGTTTAGTAATGGACGGTGTATGTGACTTAGGCATAGTTGGCGAAAACGTACTAGTAGAAGTTCAAGCAGAACGTGAACGACAAGGTGTTCCAAGTGAAGTAACTAAACTTTCAAAACTAGACTTTGGTTACTGTCGTCTTGCACTTGCATGGCCACAAGAGCTTGGCGCTCGCGATAAGAGCTGGTTTGAAGGCAAACGTATTGCGACTACCTACCCAGAAATCTTAACTCAGTGGTTAAAGCGCGAAGGCATTAACGCAAGTACAGTAATGCTTACGGGTTCTGTTGAAGTAGCACCGCGTGCGGGTTTATCTGATGCAATTTGTGATTTAGTATCTACTGGCGCAACACTTGAAGCTAACGGCTTAATTCAAGGCGAAACAATTTTAGAATCAAACGCGTGTTTAATTCAAAATAAAGATCTTCAAGATGCTGACAAACTAGCACTAATCAATAAGCTTATGCCGCGCCTACGTGGTGTTAGACAAGCTAAAGAAAGCAAATACATCATGCTACACGCACCAAAAAACAAACTTGATGAAATTTGTGAAATTTTACCAGGTTCTGGTCAACCTACTCTACTTGCCCTTGCTGGTAACGATGAATACGTAGCACTACACATGGTAAGCAGCGAAACATTATTTTGGGAAACAATGGAGCAGTTAAAAGCCCTAGGCGCTAACTCTATTTTAGTTATGCCAATTGAAAAAATGATGGAGTAAGTGCCATGCTTCGTTGGAATGAGGAATCTTCACAAGTACAAGCAGCGGCGCTAATGCGCCCTGCAGTTTCTGCCAGTGCCAAGGTTGAAGCTATATGCAAAACTATTTTAGCTAACGTAAAAGAGCAAGGCGATGAAGCCTTACTTAGCATGGCTAAAGAGTTTGATAATAGATCTAACCCTCGCTTATGTGTTCCGCTTGATGAAATTAACGCATCAGAGCAAGCACTAAGTGCAGAGCTTAAATACGCAATTGATACCGCTTATGCAAACGTTAAACGTTTTCACGAAGCGCAATTGCCAAAAGATATTAAATTATCGACCCAACCAGGCGTTGTATGTGAACTGAAATATCAAGCCATCGAAGCAGTCGGTATTTATGTACCCGGTGGCAGTGCTCCACTGCCATCGTCGGTTATTATGCAAGGTGTATTAGCACAGCTAAGCGGCGCAAAAACTGTTGTACTTGCTACACCAGTACAAGGTGATAAAGCCATTAACCCTGCTATTTTATATGCAGCTAAGTTATGTGGTATCACTACGTTAATAGAAAGTGGTGGCGCAGGCGCAATTGCAGCAATGGCGTATGGCACCGAATCGGTTCCTAAAGTGAACAAAATATTTGGCCCAGGTAATAGCTTTGTAACAATGGCTAAACAGCTTGTTGCGCAAACTATACCGGGTATGGCAATTGATATGCCAGCAGGTCCGTCTGAAGTATTAGTTATTGCAGATGAACGTGCGAACCCAGAATTTATAGCCGCCGATTTACTCTCTCAAGCAGAGCACGGCGCAGACTCGCAAGTTATTTTATTATGTAACAGCGAAAATATTATAGAACAAACTCAACAGGCGCTTACACGCCAGTTAGCTAACTTAAGCCGCAAAGACACAGCCGAAAAAGCACTGGCTAACTCATCGCTTATTTTAGTTGATTCAGTTGCGCAGGCATTTGACGTATCAGCGCAGTACGGTCCAGAGCACCTAATTTTACAATTAGCTGATTCAGCACCTTACCTAGATAAAGTTAAAAATGCAGGCTCAGTATTTGTAGGTGACTACACACCAGAATCTGCAGGCGATTACGCATCGGGTACTAACCACGTGTTACCAACGTATGGTTACAGTGCAACATACTCGAGCTTAAACTTACTTGATTTTTTTCGTACATACACAGTGCAAACAATTACCAAAAGTGGTTTAACGCAGCTTTCGAAAGCTATTTTACCACTTGCAGATGCAGAAGGCCTTGATGCCCACGCTAATGCGGTTTCAATTCGTTTAGAGGCAATTAAAAATGAGCAATGAGAGCGCACAAGCGTCTAGCTTATTACCTAAGAATATTGCAGCCCTTGCTGCATACAGCTCTGCAAAAAGTGAAAAGCTAACCGGTACTACGTGGCTAAATGCTAACGAAAGCCCTTATGCTAAAAACCTTGAACTGAGTATTGAGGATTTAAATCGCTACCCTGATCCACAACCGCAACTGGTTATTGACCGTTACGCCGCTTATACAGAGCTTGAAAGCGGAAATGTATTAATGACGCGCGGCGCAGATGAAGGCATTGAGCTTTTAGTGCGCACATACTGTGAGCCAGCTAAAGATAGTATTGCGCTATTTTTACCAACCTACGGTATGTACAAAGTTACCGCCGATACACACAACGTTGGTATTAACGCGCTTACCCAAGAATTATTATTAAGTGGCAGTGCTGACGAAATAGTCGCCGCTGTTGGCAGCTCAAAACTAGTATTTATTTGTAACCCAAATAATCCAACGGGCAGCCTAACACCACTTGATAAAGTAAAAGCGATTGCTACAGCACTTGCGGGTTCTGCATTAGTTATTGTTGATGAAGCCTATATAGAGTTTTGCCCAGAGCAAAGCGCGACTAAGCTTATTAATGAATTTAGTAATGTAGTGGTTTTGCGTACGCTTTCTAAAGCCTTTGCGCTTGCAGGCCTTAGAACTGGCTTTACGCTTGCACAAGCAGCAACTCTTGCGCCAATTCGTAAAGTCATCGCGCCGTATCCGGTATCTGGCGTAGTAGCAAGCATTGCAGCGCAAGCAATTGCACCCGATGCAATTACATCAATGCGTCGCCAAGTGACTATTTTAAATAGCTTAAAAGCTAAATTAGTGGATTGGCTAAACGCCTCCCCTGCTGCATTAAAAATTCTCACTGGTGAAGGTAACTTTGTTACTTTAAAATTAGCCGATAAAAACTATTTTAAAATTGCACTTGAGCAAGGTTTGGTTATGCGCGCTTTTACGCTATACGGGGAAGACGACTGGCTACGAATTTCAATTGGCAGTGAACAAGAACTTGAACAAGTAAAAATTTGGTTAGATGGCCTACAAACGCCAGCTACCGCAGCATCTTTAGCAGGAAACGAAGTATCATGAGTAACCCCTATTTATTTATCGACCGCGACGGCACTATTATTGAAGAGCCAATTACCGACAAACAGGTAGATAGCCTTGAAAAGCTAGCATTTTTACCTGGCGTTATCCCTGCGTTATTACAATTACAAGCCGCAGGTTACCGTTTAGTAATGGTGTCTAACCAAGATGGTTTAGGCACAGATAGCTTTCCTACTGCTGATTTTGACATAGCACAAGACAAAATGATGGACATAATGCAAAGCCAAGGCATTAGCTTTGACGAAGTATTAATTTGCCCACACTTTAACGAGCAAAACTGTGATTGCCGTAAACCTAAAACAGGATTACTTACCGAGCTTATGCGCTCAGGCAAAGTAGATTTAGCACGCTCTTTTGTTATTGGCGACCGCGAAACTGATATTGGCCTTGCTCAAAACCTATGTTGTGAAGGCATTTTATACGACGGCGATTGGAGTGCCATAGTAACTAAATTGACCACTGCAAACCGCGAAGGTCGTGTTACACGCAACACTAAAGAAACCCAAATTGATGTAGCCATAAACTTAGATCAAACTAAAAATGGCAGCATAGACACCGGACTTGGCTTTTTTGATCACATGCTTGATCAAATTCGCACGCACGCAAACATTGGTTTAAACATTAAAGCCAAAGGCGATTTACACATAGACGAGCACCACCTTGTTGAAGACATTGGTATTGCCTTAGGTGTCGCACTTAAACAAGCCCTCGGTACTAAATCGCAAATTGCACGCTATGGTTTTGCGCTTCCTATGGATGAATGTAAAGCTGAAGCACAAATTGATTTATCGGGCCGTGCATCATTTGTATTAAACGCTAACTTTAGCCGCGAAAAAGCCGGTGATTTAGACGTACAAATGGTTGAGCACTTTTTCAAAAGCTTAAGTGATAATGCCGCTATTAGCCTTATTTTATCGGTAAGCGACGGTAACTGTCATCACCAAGTAGAAGGCTTATTTAAAGCGTTTTCGCGCGCCCTTCGTATGGCAGTAGCACAAGACACAACCCAACAAACAGCCAGCTCTAAGGGATGTTTATGATTGCCATAATTAATACCGGTTGTGCCAATATAAATTCAGTACGTTTTGCATTTGAACGCTTAGGGCAAACACCAACAGTAATTACTTCACCAGAGCAATTAACGGGTTTTGAGCGCGCTATATTGCCAGGTGTAGGTCATGCGTCAGTTGCTATGAAACGCCTAGTAGATAACGGCTGGCAACAAGCTATAAATGAATACCAGCGCCCGCTTATGGGTATTTGTTTAGGTATGCAGTTACTGTGCGAAAGCACCGAAGAAGGTAACGTACAGTGCCTAGGTAAAATACCAGGGCAAGTAAAAGCGCTTGATGTAGGCAATTTAACGTCGCCGCATATGGGTTGGAATAACTTAAGCGTTAACAAAGAACATGCATTAACTAAAGGGCTAACGCTCGATGAGCAAGTGTATTTTGTTCACAGCTTTGCGCACACCGTAAACGACGCCACACTAGTTAGCGGCGAATACGGTCAAACCTTTTCAGCCATTGTTGCTAAAGACAATTACGCGGGCATGCAATTTCACCCAGAGCGCAGCGCAAAAGTTGGCGCACGTTTATTACAAAATTTTGTTGATTGGCAGTTATAAGCTGCCTATTAACTAACAAAAAAGAGATTATTTGTGATTATTCCAGCATTAGACGTATTACAAAATCAAATTGTGCGCTTGTACCAAGGTAAATACGATACAGCACAGTTTTACCCTTTCGAACTTGGCGCGCGCTTAAAAGAATACGCCGACAGCGGCGCAGGAAAACTGCACCTTGTTGATTTAGAAGGTGCACGCGATCCAAGTAAAAAACAGTGGAAACATATTCAAGCTGCAACCAAAGCGCTTAACGTACCGTACCAAGTGGGCGGCGGTATTCGCTCAGAGCAAGATGTAAGTGATTGGCTAAAAGCCGGCGCAAACCAAGTTGTTATTGGTTCAATGGCAGTAGAAAAACGCGAACAAGTAAAAGCCTGGATTGAACAATTTGGCGCAGAGCACTTTGTTATTGCCCTTGATGTAAATAAAACAGCCACTGGCTGGGCACCTGCTACGCACGGTTGGTTAAGTGAATCTGAATTTGGTTTACTTGAGCTGGTTGATTTTTATGTGAGCTTAGGCGTTATCGACTTCTTATGCACGGACATCAGTAAAGATGGCACAATGACGGGCCCATCGTTTGAGCTTTACGAAGACCTAACTCGCCACAACAGCACAATTAAAGTGCAAGCCTCAGGTGGCGTAAGCTCACTGGATGATATTAAAAAGCTTAAAGAGCTAGGTGTGGGCGGCGTTATATTAGGTAAGTCACTGCTTGATGGCGCATTTAGCGTTGAGGAGGCACTGGCATGTTATCAAAACGCATAATTCCATGTTTAGACGTTAAAGACGGCCAAGTAGTTAAAGGCGTTAAGTTTAAAGGTCATGAAGTTGTTGGCGATATTTTAACAATGGCTAAAGCCTACAGCGAAGCTGGCGCAGATGAACTGGTTTTTTACGAGATCAGTGCAAGCGTTGAAAAACGCCTACTTGATGTAAACTGGGTAGAGAGCATTGCACGCAATATCGATATTCCATTTTGTGTAGCTGGCGG
The DNA here is from genome assembly GCF_015864375.1 of Pseudoalteromonas sp. SWYJZ19. Lineage (NCBI taxonomy): Bacteria > Pseudomonadati > Pseudomonadota > Gammaproteobacteria > Alteromonadales > Pseudoalteromonadaceae > Pseudoalteromonas > Pseudoalteromonas sp. SWYJZ19. Next base: position 51,890 of record NZ_JADYXI010000004.1, on the reverse strand, counting down.
TATTAAATCAGTAGCTGATGCAGCGCGTGTTTTAGAGCGCGGTGCTGACAAAATAAGCATTAACAGCCCTGCTATTGCGCGCCCTGAACTTATTAAAGAATTACACGATGAGTTTGGTAAGCAATGTGTTGTAGTCGGCATAGACAGCTTTTTTGATGAAATTACCGGCGAGTATTTAGTGTATCAATTAACCGGCGATCCTAATGCATCAAGCCGTACGCGTTATAAAACACAAGAATGGGTTAAACGCGTACAAGACTTAGGCGCAGGCGAAATCGTATTAAACTGTATGAACCAAGATGGCGTTCGTAACGGTTACGACAACGAGCAACTCAGTAAAATTCGCGAGCTATGTCACATTCCTTTAATCGCCTCAGGCGGTGCGGGCTCTATGCAAGATTTTGTTGATGTATTTAAACAAAGCAAAGTAGATGGTGCATTAGCCGCCAGCGTTTTTCATAAAAATGTGATTAACATTGGCGAACTAAAACAATTTTTAACAGATAACCAAGTGGCAGCAAGATTATGCAAGTAACACAACAAAACCAAGATCAAGTCGATTTCGCTAAAAGTGAAATGATCCCTGCTATTATTCAAGATGCCCGCTCGGGTGTTATTTTAATGCAAGGCTTTATGAACAGCGAAGCACTAAACGTTACGCTTGATACCAATAAGGTAACGTTTTACTCGCGTTCAAAATCGCGTTTATGGACTAAAGGCGAGTCATCAGAAAACTACTTAAACGTAGTATCTGTGCATACCGATTGTGACTACGATTCAATTTTAGTACTTGCCAACCCAGAAGGCCCAACGTGCCACTTAGGCACACAAAGCTGTTTTGGCGATGAAGCAAAACCAAGTTTAAGCTTTTTAGCACAGTTAGAAGATGTGATTGTAGCGCGTAAAAACGACGACCCTGAAAAAAGCTACACTGCCTCATTATTTGCAAAAGACTTAAGCCGTAGTTGTCAAAAGGTAGGTGAAGAAGGCGTAGAAGTTGCCCTTGCCGCTATGAAACACGATAACGATGAGCTAACTAACGAGTCTGCTGATTTAATTTATCACCTTACCGTATTGCTACAACGCCAAGGCTTAGCCCTTGAAGATGTAGTTAAATGCTTGCAAGGTCGCCATAAATAGCACCTGTTACAGAAAATTACAAAAGGCTCATATTTTATGGGCCTTTTTGTTTTTCGCTTTTAATTGAGTAAATTATGTATGGTATAGTGCGAGGCTCAATTAATCGGTTACTGTGAACTATGAAAAACTATATTATTCCTCTTATTATCGCGTTTATTTTAGCGGGCTGTACCAGAAAAACTAATCAGACTACAACTACAGCAGCCACTACTACAACGAATCAGTCTGTAAAAACCACAGTAACACCCGATGAATGCAGCACCATAAATAACCTAATAAATGGTTATGAGTCTGGTTTTAATTCAATCAAAACAGATAAAGTAAATAACCAGTTTACTAATCAATGGCGTACTAATACTCATATTATTGGAGCAAGCTGTACGATTACTTTAAATAAGTCAGAGCAAGCAAGCTACCAATGCCAAACACCCGTTAATACACAAACGCAAACCGTAAAGTCTCATCAAAAACTGGCTAAGCAATTACGCCAATGCTTAACCACAACAGGTTGGTTTGAAAGCCAAAAAGAAACAGCAAGTTCAATTTACAGCACCTTTGTACTTGATACTAAAACCCCTGTCATTACACTCTCTACCAATCAAGAAGGTAATGGGTTCAATACTCGCTTTGAAATTGCACCACCGTTAGGGCTTTAATAATGCGCCAATTAAATCAAAACAAAAAACCATCTAAATTTAAAACTGATTGCCTAGGAATATGCGAAAGGCGCAGCGGTTACTGCACCGGGTGTGGGCGTACCAACGAAGAAATTTTTGATTGGATAATATTATCTGAAGATGAAAAAAAAGCGATTTTAGAAACACCACGAGCAGATGCTAACTCATAACAAATAAAGCCCCTAAATGTTAAAAGTAACAGTTAACTGATTAACTAAAAGCTTTTTACTTGTTGTGGCTATTCATTTTAGTTGCGCTAATACAGCTTTCGACTACTAGCTCGAATGAGTTATTAATATCTATATTTATAACATTGGGCTCATCTTCTTTTGGTACTTCTAGCGCTTCAAATTGGCTTTTGAGTAAATCAACAGGCATAAAATGCCCTTTTCTGTCCTGCATACGGCTTTTAACCAGTTCAAAATCACCATAAAGATGTAAAAAGGTAATACCTATATTTCCGTCACATATTTGTTCTCGGTATTTCTTTTTTAATGCAGAGCAGACTATTACCGCAATTTCATTTTTCTTTTCAATGCTAAATGCAGCATCACGTATTCTTTCTAGCCAAGGCACACGATCAGCATCATTTAAAGGCTGCCCAGATGACATTTTTAATATATTAGCCTTGGGATGTAAGTCGTCTCCGTCGATAAATTTAGCGCCAATGCGCTTTGCTAATGCATCACCCACACTTGACTTCCCTGTGCTTGAAACCCCCATTACAATATAAACACGACCTACATTTGTGTTACTCATGTATTTACCCTCGCCTTAATTTAATAATTAATTATTTTCAATGTATATATTATATTGAGTTACGGGTAACATGTTACCCGTAACAAATGCGAAAGTGAAGTTAAACACACACTAAACATCATAATTCACACTGAATATAAGTAGGGAAAAATGTCAGATTTATCATTAATACTAACAGCGGCAGGCTCCATATTTTTATTGCTTTTCTTAGTAATGAAAGTACGACTACATGCTGTCGTCTCTTTAATCCTTGTTTCTATGATTGCAGGATTATTCTCAGGAATGAGCCCTGAAATAATTGCCGCTACAATTCAAAAGGGAATGGCTGGAACGCTAGGCTTTGTAGCGGTGGTGGTCGCTTTAGGCGCCATGTTTGGCAAAGTAATGGAAGAAACCGGCGCGCTGGATCGTATTGCCCACACACTTTTACACCGTTTTGGAGAAAAAAACGCTAATTGGGCGCTTACCTTTACGGGCTTTATTTGTGCCCTCCCCCTCTTTTTTGATGTGGCCGTTGTACTTTTAATCGGTATTGTTTTTGCTGTGGTACGAAAAGGCGGTGGCAGCGTTGTTAAAATTGGTATTGGGCTACTTGCTGGGATAGCGTCTTGTCAGGCGTTTCTTATTCCTGCGCCAGGGCCTATTTTGGTTGCCTCTCAATTAGGCGCTGACTATGGTTATATGATTTTATTTGGCCTTATTGCTGCCATACCGGCAATGATTATAGGAGGTCCAATTTGGGGCTCTATTATTTCTAAATCTATTCATGTAGAACTCCCACAGCACGAACAAATCGACGATAACCAAAGAGTTGGTAAAGGGACGCCTAGTTTTGGATTAGCATTAGGTTTAATTGCTCTGCCATTAATTATGATTAGTTTAAATACTATTGGTAGTCGCTTTGTTGAAAAAGACTCTGATTTATATAATTGGTTAGCCTTTATAGGTCATCCATTTACTGCAATTTTAGTTGCCTGCCTAATGGCATTTTATTTGCTCGGCGCAAGGCGCGGTGTCCCTAATGCTAGAATCATGGAAATTTGTGGTAGTGCCTTACAACCTGCGGGAATTATTATTCTTGTCACTGGTGCCGGTGGGGTATTTAAACAAGTATTAGTTGATTCAGGAGTAGGTACGGCACTGGGTAATTACTTAGCTGGCTCAGGCTTACCGATTGTAATACTCGCTTTTGTATTATCAGCCGCTGTGCGGGTCATTCAAGGCTCTGCGACAGTAGCTATGCTTACAGCGTGTGGCTTAATTATTCCAATGCTTCAGCCTTTAGGCCTTGATGGAGCGCAGCTTGCCGCTGTCACTATTGGTGGGGGCTCTATTGTGCTCTCCCATGTAAACGACTCAGGATTTTGGTTAGCAAGTCGCTATCTCGGTTTGAGCGAAATGCAAACTCTTAAAACATGGACAGTAATGGAAACCATTATTGGTACTGTTGGCGCACTTGTCGCTATGATTATTTCTCTGTTTTTGTAAAATTACAGTATGTAGAGTTATCATCACATATAAAAATTACCTGAGCCTTTTGTTATTTAGGCTCAGGTAATTAGGCTCATATAATTAGAGGATTTAAACACTTTCACCTAGATGAACTATATAACCAGTATCAATTACTTGCTCATAATTCATGCTCGTATCCAAATCGGAATTAATCCGGCTCAACAACTCTCTTCCCGCAACATTACCTATCTGATAACGGGGGGTGATTACACTTGCTAATTGAGGCACCATTGCTTGGCCAATATCATGGCCATGAAAACCCACAATCCCCATTTGGCTAGGCACTAAAATATTGTTTCGCTGGCACTCAAAAATAGCCCCAATTGCTAAATCATCATTAGTACAAAACAAACAGTCAGTATTTGGGTAGTCAGTACGCGCTTTTTGTAAAAGTTCAGCGCCTAAACTATAAGATGAAGCTTGATCAGTCATCACACTTTTAGGCGTAAAGCCTTTAGCTAACATAGCATCTGAATAACCTTGAAATTTTAGGCGTGTTCGTACATCGAGCCTTGCACCTATATAAACAATATTGCGATAGCCTTTATTTAAAAGTGCCGTCGTCATATCAAAAGCGGCTTTAACATTATCAAAACCAACCGCTTGCTGCATAGGAGAGTGATGAGTATCCATTATTTCAATCACAGGTACGCCTGACATTTCAATCATTTTTAGCGTTCTGTCTGTGTGTGTGGTTTCTGATAAAATTAAACCATCAACGTGGTACGACAATAAATACTCAACCCGTTTTTCTTCAATTTCAGGGTTGTAACCATAATGGGCCAACATTGTTTGGTATCCTGCAGGCCCTGTTACATCTTCAATGCCTTTTATAACTTGAGCAAATACGTGGTTCGTTAACGATGGAACGAGTACACCAATAGAGTAGCTTTTAGCATTAGAGAGTAAATCAGGGGCTTTATTTGCAATGTAGCCTAGCGTATCAATAGCTGCACTAATTTTAGTGCGAGTAGACTCTGATACTTTTTCGGGATTACGTAAATAACGACTCACCGTCATTTTGGTTACACCAACCGCATCGGCAATATCTTGAAGAGAAGAACGTTTGTTTTTTTTCATCACACACAATTAAATAAAATGTTACTTGTAACATACCAACTATTGTGAAAAATCACTACTTTTAGCCCTTTTTATTTGGGTTAAAGTAATAAATATTTAGCCTACCGCCTGTATTTAAACTGTTGCTAAATGAATGGCTAAAAAGGTTTAGAAAACCTAAACCTTTTTAGCAAACGATACTGTATTTACAGTAAAGCTGAACAAGCATTTCTAATTAATGTAATTTTAAGCTTTATCGAGCGCTTGGCTTACATCTGCCATTATATCTACAATGTTTTCAATACCGACTGACAAACGAATTAAATCGCGGCTTACGCCCGCATTAGCAAGCTCTTCATCATTTAATTGGCGGTGTGTAGTTGACGCAGGATGACACGCAAGCGACTTAGCATCGCCAATATTAACTAAGCGTAAAATCATGTTTAGCGCATCAATAAAACGAGTACCCGCTTCTAGGCCACCAGCAATACCAAAACTTAAAATACCGGATGCTTTACCACTGGTAATTTTTTGACTCATTTCGTTATACGGGCTTGATTTTAATCCTGCGTAATTAACCCAAAGCACTTTTGGATGGTTTTCTAAATACTCTGCCAGGTGCTGTGCATTTTCGCAGTGGCGATCCATTCTTAAGCCTAAGGTTTCAAGGCCGATTAAAATGTCAGATGCGTTTTTAGGGGCAAGCGCTGCGCCGGTATTTCTAAGTGGCACTACTCTGCAGCGACCGATAAATGCAGCTTCAGCAAAAGCTTCGGTATAAACCACATTGTGATACGACGGATCGGGCTCGTTCATCATTGCAAAACGCGTAGCATTCGCTTTCCAATCAAATTTACCTGAGTCGACAATCATGCCGCCAATAGCAGTACCGTGCCCGTTTATATACTTTGTAAGTGAGTGAACCACTATATCGGCGCCCAGCTCAAATGGGCGGCATAAATACGGCGTAGCCACGGTATTATCAACAATAAGCGGCACACCTTTGCTATGTGCAATACTTGCTAAACGTTCAATATCAACAATATTACCTGCCGGATTACCAATAGATTCACAAAAAACAGCGCGGGTGTTGTCGTCAATTGCATTCTCGAACGCGGTAAAGTCATCGGCTTTAATCATGCGTGCTTCAATACCTTGCCTAGGTAGTGTATGAGCAAATAAGTTATACGTGCCACCATATACTTGGCTGGTGCTTACAATATTAGTGCCTACTTCACACAAACATTGAATAGCATACGTAATAGCGGCCATCCCAGAGGCAACAGCTAGCCCACCAATACCCCCTTCCATTGCAGCAATACGTTGTTCAAGTACGGCATTAGTTGGGTTCATTATGCGGGTGTAAATATTTCCAGGTACTTTTAAATCGAATAAATCAGCGCCATGCTGCGTGTTATCAAATGTATAAGAAGAAGTGTGATAGATAGGCACGGCTGCCGATTTGGTCGTAGGCTCAGATTCGTAACCATGGTGCAGTGCTAATGACTCTAATTTCATAATTATTTCCTTCAATTAATTTACCACTAAGCTAGCACTTCTTGGCTATAAAATGCACATGAAATATATTAAATGATGTTGAGGTGAGGTGATTAAAGTTAATGGCAGCTCGGAGCGATAAGCGGTCATTGATATTGGCTAAATATAGTAGTTAATTGATTGGTCAAACTGCTTTTTGCGCATATATTCATAAAAATGAGCTGCACGCGCATATTGATCTATTTAACTTAACTCAAATATTTTAGAAAACTTAGTGATAGTAATACCTTAGGTTATTTGTTAAAACTATATAGAGTAGACAAATGAGCGTTAAGTCGGCAGAAATATGTGCGATAAGCGCACTATTAAATTTTTATATACCTAGGGATAGCCCGAGTTAAATGGATGCATTGAGCAAGCTTCAAGAAAAAAACAAAATCCACTCTAAGCATCAGCGTAATGCTAGATGGAGCACTGTTTGGGCGTTTTGTCTATTGAGTCCTTTGCTATTTAGCTATGGCTATGAGTTTTATTTTTCAGTGATACAAAACATTAAAATTGAGACTCTTCACCCATCTATAGCCTTATTTGGTTCGCTAGGTTTTGGTTTGCCTTTAGCGGCTATGGGTGACTTAATGCTTTTTAAGCGTGTTAGTAAATTATTCCTACTAACTATCGCAGAAGCTTGGTTTATCTGGCTTTGGGTTGTTACTCCATTATCGTGGCTAGCTTTTTTACCATTGATTCCTGCATTTGTTATATTGCAAGTGCAACTGCCTAAAATAAAAGCAGGCAAGTAAAAGGTATATAACAAGAGTCTAAGGTTACGACAGTCCGCTCATGGAACTAAGCCGAACTTCGGCAAAGAGCGATAAGCGGACATTTAAAAGTTAAATTTATCCCTACTTCTTTGAGTAGGGGCTTAATTTTGTCCGATAACATTATTCAACGCCGTTTCGGGGCAAAATAACATGCTTAATTATTAGCTCTTTTAATTATCTGTTTACAAAGGTAATTATTGGTGAAATTATCAAAGTATATAATATACGCCGTTATAGTATGTTATAAACCACCAAAATGATGCTCAACAAGCTGTTAGTTTTGAACACACTATTAAGAGTTGTTTCATTTTCTGATTATTTTAAGTAAACCTACTAAAAATCAGAGTGAGATAAATAAAAGGAGTTTTAATTGATACATATCTCAAGAGTTAAAATAGAGAATTTCAGAAACTTCCAAAATTTTGAAATTAATACCAATAGGAATATGGTTATTGTAGGGGAAAACAAAGTTGGTAAAAGTAATTTCCTTTTTGCTCTTAGACTGATACTTGATCCTTCTTTGTCAGAATTAGACCGATTTTTGGATGTTGACGATTTTTGGGACGGTTTGGGTGTTAATAAAATTGGTAGCACAATTAAAATTTCAATAGATATTGATAATATAAATAGCTCTGAAACGATGCTATCAGTTTTAGCCGATGGGTTAGTTAATATTGCAACTCATACTGCAAGAATAACTTATGAATTTAAACCTCGTGATGGCGTCGAAAACCATACGATTAATGACTACGAATACAATACTTATCTTGGTAATAATACTGAAAACATTATTCCTCGTAGCTTTCGAAGATGCTTACAAATGGAGCTTTTTCATGCCTTAAGAGATTGTGAAAGAGAGTTAAAAAATAGTAATCGTTCACCAATAAGAGCTTTTTTAGATGATGTAAGTGAGAACTTAACTGAACAGCAAAAAGTTTCAATTGCCGCTGGGTTTGAACAAACACAAGGAGCACTTGATGGCGTTCCTAGTATAGATAATATAGCAGTTAACATTAACAATATGCTTGAAACTATTGTTGGTACTAATCACGTTACACCAGTTAGCTTGAAGTTAGCACCACAGGACATAAGTAAATTGGTTAGGTCATTGCAATTATTGATAGATGCGGGACTTAGAACAATAAGTCAGGCTAGTACTGGCAGTTCAAATATATTATTTTTAACTCTAAAGTTGCTTAAGTTGCAGCATTCGATACAGCAAGGTGAGCAAGAGTTTACTTTTTTAGCAATTGAAGAACCTGAAGCGCACTTACATCCTCATATTCAAAGGCTACTATTTGATTATTTCTACAACTCTGAAGCCAATCTAAACACCATATTAACAACACATTCTCCTCATATCGCTAGTTCCGCACCGTTGCAATCATTGATTGTTTTTAAAGAACATGTGATTGGTGCCCTTAGTTCAACTGCGGGCTACTCTTTAACAAATTCAACTCTAAGTCCAAATGATATTGAAGATATGAGTAGATATTTAACTGTAACAAGAGGAGAAATGCTTTTTGCCCGAGGGGTTATTTTAGTTGAAGGAGATGCAGAAGAGTTTTTAATACCTGAGTTAGCAAATAAGCTTGGCTATGAACTAGATAAAAAAGGCATTTCAATATGTTCAGTTGCAGGCACTAACTTTGCTCCATATGTGAAATTTTTAAAATGTATCGGTACACCATTTACGATTATTACAGATCGAGACCCTTTAAACCTACCTGTTCCTTTGGGGATAACAAGAATTGATAAGCTTCTAGAATTGATTGTTCCTGCATATGTTGCAGGTGTAAACCCCGAAGCAACGATCATTTTAGCAGGTCAGGCTCAAGGTATTTTTACGAATTCTCAGACTCTGGAAACTGAATTAATTAACTCTCCAGTCTTAAAAACTATCGTATGCGATATTTTGTTAGAAGAGCATGGAGAGAGGCAACGTGTCGGACCAATTATTGAAGGTTGGAGAAACAACCAAACGCCTGTAGATATGCCTGCGTTACTAAGGTACATACAAGAAATTGGTAAAGGGCGCTTTGCTAAAAGGTTGAGTTACAGGCTCCCTGATGGACAGTGCCCTCAATATATTATTTCGTCTTTTGAGTATATTACCCATGCAACGTAAAGTAGCTAGTTTTTATAAAACAGAAGCTCTTCAATTAAATGAGTTTGGTCAAAAGGCTGCTTATGATTCGAATACTAATTGTGCCGTTATTGCCGGACCAGGAAGTGGTAAAACCAAAACTTTAGTCTTAAAGGTCGCTAAAATCCTTGATGAAGAAATCAATGACTATCAAAAGGTTGCATGCATAACATATAGCCGACAATGTTGTAGGGAATTACAGCAAAGGTTTAAAAAAATAGGAATATCTTTAAATGAAAACTTGTATGTAGGGACGGTTCACAGCTTTTGTTTAAGTCAAATCGTATCTCCATTAGCGCACCTAGTCGAGTCTGAATTACCCGCTACATATTCAATTGCCAATGAAAAACAACGAAACGACAGTTTTGAATCCGCTAAAAGCCGTATAGGTGAAGCCGCAAAATATTGCAGTTTCGCAACTATGACAAACTATAGAATGTCCTATCTTGAGAGGGATGAGTCTTTTAATAGCAATGATATTTTGTATGCTAATTTAGTCACAAACTATGAGCGATTTCTTCGAAGTAATAGCTTAGTAGACTTTGATGATCTAATTTTAATCACTCGAAAGATGATAAAAGACTATGCGTGGATAAGGGATATTTTGAAAGCAAAATTTCCAATTATTGTCATAGATGAGTATCAGGATTTAGGAAAGCCATTACATGAAATCGTATTGTTATTAGTTGAACATGGCGTAAAAGTAATAGCAGTGGGCGATGTTGATCAATCTATTTATGGATTTACAGGGGCGCACCCTGAATTACTTTTAAGCCTAAGTGAACGCAGTGATTTTGAAAAAGTAGAAATGAAACTTAACTATCGTTCCGCTCAAAATATAGTTAATCTTTCGGATGGATTCGTTGGTGCTAATAAAGGAGTGGTTGCACATAACCAAAATAGAGTCGCAACTATTGATTACCATTTATGCCCTAATGGACTAGAAGAGCAAGTTGATGAAGCTCTGAAAAAGGCGTTAGCTTGCGTGGATTTGTTAGAAAGTAGAACACTTAGTGACGTCGCAATATTATACCCAGATGCTAAAACAGGCGATATAGTTGCACAAAAAGCAACAGATAGAGGGTTGTTTTACAGCCGAATAGATAATAACGCACCATACAGAAAAAACCCAATGACAAACTTCATTGAAGACTGCGCATCTTGGATTACATTTGACTGGAAGGAACAAGGTAAAAGTATTTACTTAAACGACCTAATAAAGTCTTTTACTGTTCTTACTCGTAATTTTATTGAAGATATTGATTCAGCGGCTCTAAATTTTGTCAAATTCTTATGGAGCTCTAAAAATATATCAAACTTAATAACAGCTGAAGCCTTTGTCAGCAAGTTAATTACTGAACATTTTTCTGTATTCATCGATGACCCTAAAACAAAGGATGATTTTTATGAAGTTTTGAAAATGCAAAGTTCATTAAAAGATGACGGGGTTCTACATAATATAAATCTACAGATGCTTGGTGATAATAGGGACAAATCAAACAAACTGAATCTTATAACATACCACTCTAGCAAAGGCTGTGAATATGATGTTGTTATCGCTATAGGTTTAGATAATGGGGTATTTCCTAGATTGGTTTATAAGCCTAGAGAAAGAGTTTGGTATTACCCTGAAGATAAAGAGCTTCAAGAGAAGAGACGGCTTTTCTTTGTGGCCCTAACAAGAGCTAAGTATGATGTTCATTTTTTCAAGTCGGAACACTTTTATACCAGAAATGGGTATAAAATGAATTACGGGCAAAGTATTTTTTTAGATGAATTAGATAAAAAGCTAAATACTTATGATTGTCAATAATTAAGTAATTAATGAAATTCAAACTAATAAATTATTACATGACTTTCTGTTACCACAATTATTATAGAGGTAAGTTTTGAATCCATATATTGAAGACAGTAAGATTTTCTTTAGTTCAGTAGCCACGCAAATTGAAGCGGAAATGGATAAGGCTACAGTGATCAATGCTACGATGTCTTTTGCTTTAGCAATGGAGAGAGTACTTAAAGCGATCCTATACGACATTAACCCTGTTTATATTCTTATGGAACCTTCATTTAAAAACTCTGTGGCTGCTTTATACGCAAGCGAAATTAAATATAAAACTAAAGAAGTCAGTGATAGTCCCAATGAGGATGTTATTACATATAGAACGTCTTTAATAAGGGCTGAAATCGTATCTGAATTTGCCCATGCTAAAAAGCCGATACTTTTTTATTTGTCCCAATGCAGAGATATAATTGCACATAATGAACTTAAGCACTTAGATATCGAAAGAATGAAATTAATGCTTAAGAAAGACTTTTATACCATTTCTCAGGATGTCGCGAACGTGTTTAATTTAAATATTCACAATTTGTTAGCGCATCAAGATACTAGACTTTCACTGCTGAGCTACCCACTTCAGGAGTCAGTGTCGGATAAAGTTTCAATATTACTTGGTATGCACAAAAGAAAATGGCAAAGTCTTAAAAGCAAACCTGGTTATCTTGAAGATAAAGATAAGATGCTACATCAGATTTTGTCAACGCCTAATAAGTTTCAGTGTGTATGTCCTGCCTGTGATAAGACTTCTGTTCTATATACCAAGCCTGAAGTTGAATACAACAAGTTCATGAATCAAGAGGTTGTAACTGGTTATTTTATTACCAGGTTAAAATGTGTTTATTGTAAGCTCGACATATCCGATTATGATGACTTAAGCCACCTAAATAAAATCAATGATTATCAGGAGCTTATAGACTCATCTTTGGCGGTAGAGTAACAGCCATGTAACAAGGCAATTAAGCCGGATTCGTTACAGTTTGCTCGTTCCGCTTCGCATCATTTTAGCCAACTATTACTCACCGCTTATTGCTGCGTAAACGTCCGCTTATGGCACTTAGCAGTCATAAATATACGAATCAAACACCAACAAAAAAGGTAAGAAAATGAGGTCGTCTTTGCTAATTTCTATTTATATGACAGCAAGTGGTACTTTGCTTAAGCGTGCTGTGAGCGAGAATTAGTCATTGAGTGAGTAATTAATTAATGACTACTTCCCCCCCTTTTTTATATGTTCAAATAACCCATCATAAGCATAATATATATAGCTAGCAATAACTTATGCTTTTTGCTATTAATAGAAGCTAATAAAATAAGGACGTTTTCGCTTAAAAATAGAGAAAGAGTCCTCTGATAAAGCATTTATATTTAAAGGAGTGTTACATGGAGTATAAGTTTATTGCAGTTTCTCAAATCTGGGCTACAGGTGGTATGTTAAATAGAGCAAACGCTAAAGCAAACGAGTTGGCAAGAGATGGGTGGGTGTTATCAAAAATGGAAAAAGGCTTTAGTGGTTTTTTATTTGCAACTTTATATCTAGCCTTTGAGCGTAAAATTTAAATATAACAAGCGACTAAGGTTTCGATTATCCGATCATGGCACTTAGCAGTCATAAACGAATCAAATACCAACAAAAAAGGCGCTTCCTTTACGGTAAGCGCCCTTCTGTTATCTCACTAATTACTTATTTTACGATTGTCATTTCGTCTAACAAGTTTTGTGCATTATCTACTTTATCCATTACCCACAGCATGTAGCGTGAATCAACGTGGATTGAGCGATTAAGCTCAGGGTTGTAATCCCAATCACCAATAATACTTTCGTAAACACCGTCAAACAGTAAGCCTACAAGTTCTGCTTTGCCGTTAAGTGTTGGTGAACCTGAGTTACCACCGGTAGTGTCTACATTTGATAAAAAGTTAACGGGTACTGTATTCATGCCACCCGTGTAATCACCGTAAAGCTTGGCTTTAATTTGCTCTTGTAACTTTTTAGGTGCATTAAATGGGTCAACATTGGTGTTTTTAGCTAGTAACCCTTCAAGCGATGTAAAGGGTGTTGCTACCAAGCCATCTTGAGGTGAGTAGCCGCCTACGGTGCCATAGGTTACTCGTAATGTGCTGTTGGCATCGGCGTATACAGGTTTGTTTTTAGCTTTGTTAAACGCAATTATTGCGCTCATTAGCTCTGGGCGAGCTGCTTGTAATTTACCTGCAAGTGCTTTTGATTTATCTTCCTCAGCTTTCATTACTTTAAAGATTGCTTTAGCGTACTGCACAAAAGGGTCTTGGCTTTGATTTAGCTGGCTAAACGATTGCTCAAATAATGAATTGCGAACAGTGGCATTATCGAGTCTTGACTGCTCATACATGCTATCAAGTAACGCGCTTTGGGTTGCTTTATCAAACCCATTTTGTACTTTAAATACGTTATCAACGTCGCTAAAACGATCTTCTTTTGGAAGTGCTGCATACAGTTCTAAAAAGTGCAGTAAAATAGCTTTGTCTACTTTGCTATCATAACGGCGCGTCATGCGCTCAAGCCCTGCTTTAATGCGAGGTAAGTCACGTTCTTGATAACCAGATTCACGTTCGCTATTTGGCTTTTGCTTTTCATAACCTAAGCGGTATAAACGTCGTGCTGTGTTGATCATTTGTGAGCGATGTACATAACCTAACATACGGTCGCGTTCACTGTGCTCTTGTGATTGCGCAATTAGCTCAGATAGCTCACCTAATACGCTTCCGTATTGCTCTTTACGCTCACCGTCACTATTGATCCATTGTGTTAGATCTTGCTCAAACTGTTTTTTGCGCTCAAGCATAGTGCCTTTTTTGAAGCTTTCGATCATCGAACCATAGTTTTTAATATAGTTGTTATAACCTGCAATGGTGCTTTCGTAAGCAATACGCGCTTTACTGCCGTCTTCTGAGTTTTCTTCAATAAGCGACACGTATTTTGAGTTATGAACGCGTGCTTTAGGGTAACTGTCGTTAAATACGTTATCTACCTCTGTTGCAATGCGGTAGCGGTTAGTACGCCCTGGGTAGCCTGTAACCATTACAAAGTCGCCTTCTTGCACGCCTTTGGCACTTACTTTTAGGTAAGAGTCTGGTACGTAAGGTACGTTGTCTTTGCTGTACTCTGCAGGTTTTCCATCTTTGCCTACATAGGCACGGTAAAAACCAAAGTCGCCTGTGTGGCGCGGCCACATCCAGTTATCTATATCGCCGCCGTATTTACCTACGCCCATTGCCGGTGCATAAGATAAACGTACGTCTTTTATTTCAAGTGACTTAATTAGGTAAAACTCTAAACCACCGTGAAACGAATATACATTACAACGATAGCTTTCATCAGCTTCACATTGTGCTACTAGTGCTTTTTCGTTTTTTTCGAGTGCATCGTAGCGTGCTTTTGCTGTTAGCTCGTTAGTACCTTTAATTACTTCATCTGTTACGTTGGTAACCGTTTTTGTTACATAGACGCGTGAGCCCGGCGCTGCAGGTAAATCTTCTGTAGGACTTTTAGCTAAAAAGCCATTTTCTAAAATATTGTTTTCAGGTGTTGAGTTGTATTGTACCGAGCCATAAACACAGTGATGGTTTGACACAACTAAACCCTTAGGCGATACAAACGATGCTGTACAGCCACCTAGGCTAATTACCGCATTCATTGGGAATTCGGTTAATTTAGAAATAGATTCAACATCAATTTCAAGCCCTTTGGCTTTTAAAATTGATTCTAACTCTGGAAGTTGGTGTGGTTGCCACATGCCTTCGTCGGCTATGGCACTACTTGAAAGTGATAAAGAAAATGTGGCTACTAATGTAGCTACAAGAGGTTTTAAACGCATTATAGAATCCTTTTTATTTGTTTCTATAACAGGTTACTCGCGATGGGACAATAAGGTCAATAGCCGTGCAATAAATTGTTACAATCGAGTGTTTAATCTTACTTTTTATCAAAATTCATCGAAAAATCAAGAAACTGTTTTGCTGGTATTGGTTTACTAAAATAGAAGCCTTGCATAAAATCACAACCCAATTCGTTCAATAATGTATGCTGCTCTTTTGTTTCTACACCTTCGGCTACCACTGTCAGTCCTAAGCTGTGCGACATGGCAATAATTGCCTTTACGAGATTACGGTCTTCATTGTTTAGTACAATACCATCAATAAAACTTCTATCTATTTTAAGTACATTAAAAGGGTATTCTCTCAAATAACTTAATGATGAATAACCTGTACCAAAGTCATCCATTGATAAGTTAATGCCTAATGCAGTAATTTCAGTCAGTATATCAACAACATTAGTGTGGCAACTCATCAATACTCCCTCAGTTATTTCAAGCTCTAAACTTTCGGGGTTTACGTTTGCTTCACTCAATGAGTTTTGAATAAAACTGAGCAACCCTACGTCTCTAAATTGGCGAGGAGATAAGTTAACAGCCATGGTGTATTTTTGTTGGCGTTTGCAGGTACTTTGCCATGTGTTTAAAAAGTGTAATGCTTGGCTAATTACAAACTTACCAATAGATACAATTAATCCTGTATTTTCGGCAATAGGTATAAACTCATCGGGTGTTACATTACCTAGCACAGGGTTATGCCAGCGTAATAACGCTTCTGCACCAATGATGTGTTTATTTTTGGCGTCAAATTGGGGCTGGTAGAATAACTCAAATTCATTACGCTCAAGGGCGCCACGCATCTGCTCTTCTATTACTAGTCGGCGCTGAATAATTACGTTCATCTTTTTAGTAAAAAATGAATAAGTATTACGACCATATGATTTTGCTTGATACATTGCAGTGTCAGCATTTCGTAATAAATCAGCAACGGTTGTACCATTTTCTGGGTATATGGCTACACCAATACTCGCTGTTAGTATGTGTTCCCGGCCCTCAATTTTAAAAGGGGCTCTAAAGTTATTGACCAGTTTTTCAGTAATTTTTAGCGCTGCATGGTGATCAGTTATACCTCGTAGTAATACGATAAACTCATCTCCACCTAGGCGCCCTACCGTGTCGTCTTTTCGCAGTGCCTCTTGTAGCCTTTGCGCTGATTCAATTAAAAGTTTGTCTCCTGTTTCATGGCCTAAAGAGTCATTTATTTTTTTAAAATCATCTAAATCCAAAAACAGTACTGCCGCTTTCTCGTTATTTCTTTGTGCTTCAATAAGTAATTGCGACAAACGATCAAGTGCTAAAAAACGATTTGGGAGTAAAGTTAGACTATCGTAATACGCTTGATGTCTAATTATTTCATCTGATTTATGCTGTTCTGTAATATCTCGAATAATAACCATTAACTGGTTATGTTCTGTTATTTTATTTATTCTTGCTTCAAAAAAAACGAGCCCATGGGGCAAAGCTAGCTCGTATTTAAAGCTCATCATCTGTTCTTTTTCTAATACAAGGCTGATATAGGTTTCAAATTTTTTGGCTACATCATGAGGGAGGACATCACCCATTCTTTTACCAATAAATTGCTTTGGCTTGGTATAGAGGTCGGTCTCATTACTGGCATGATACTCAATAATAGTTCCATCGTTTTCCATCAAGAAAAATAAGTCAGGAATTGCTCCAAAAATAGTTTTTAGCATATGCTCATTAAATGACGCATCCGCTTGTGCCTTTTTAACCTCAGATAAATCAATATCAATACAGTACATTTGTTTTGTATTATATTGATTTGTAAACATAACATGGCTGGAAAAAACCGATACATTGTTTCCATCTTTGTCTTGTAAGATAATTTCAGATGCTGGAATTTCTATATCTTTTTTTACCCAATCACTATGTGCGTTAATAACTAACTCACACATTGGCTCTGGAATTATAAGGTCTTCTATTTTTTGTCCTATGGCTTCTTCTTTGGTATATCCATAAAGTCGCTCACTGCCTTCATTCCAATAAATAACACGACGTTCATTGTCATAACCTTGAACAGAAATAACATTTACCGCATCAAATAACTGATGCAAATAGTCGTTAATTACAAATTGATGGGTTAAGTTTGAAGTCGGGTTATCTAATTTCATTTTGAGGCTATATCCATAAATAATTTTATTTAATAATAGAGAAATACTAAATAATAATTAAATTTAATTTTAATATTAAATTTCCATGTACATTATATACGCCATTATACAAAACAAAAAAAGAGCCGAAGCTCTTTTTTAATAATTGTTAACTATATTTAAACGCTATAAAAACTGAATTTATTTTTTTGTCACATCATTTGGATGTTCCACGCCAATCCATGCTTTGAATAGTGCTTTTTGCTCAGGCGTTGCCTCTTTATCAGCAACTACTTTTTTAGGCTTATCAAAATCTTCTGATAATACTAATGTTAAGCTTTCAAGAGCATCGCGACGAAGATAGTCAATGGTTACTTTATCGCCTTTTTTAAACGTTTCTAAGCTGGTTTTTAAATCTTTACCTACGTGATGTTTGTTTATAGCGACAATTTTATCATCGGTAGTTAAACCTGCTTTCCACGCACTGCCACCACGGCGAACGTAACTTAACGTAAGTAACTCGCCTGTGTTTTTAGCGGTAGCATCAATACTTGCAAGCGCTTTTGCTTTTTCTGGTCGCTCAAATTTCAAGCCTACTTTAGTAAGTAGTTCGTCAAAGTTGATACTTGCTGGCGATTCTACATTTTCCTGCCACCAGCTTGAGTAATCACGCCCTGTTAAGTCTTTTAAAATATTAAGCACGTCTACGCCTGTAAAACCGGCTGGCATTTTATGATTGTTATAAAGTGCTTTGTGCACGTCGCGATAGCTTATTTTACCTTGGCTTTTTTCAAGTAAGTCGATATCTAAAGCTAAAGAGAGTAACGAGCCCTCAGAATAAATGTTGGTGCTGTAGTTACGTGCATGATCGCCACCTTGATTAATCCATTTATCAAAGCTTGTTTCGCTTGCGCTTTGCACTTCACGGCCCGGTGTTTGTAAATGGCGATTAATGGTTTTGCTCATCACTTTAAAAAATTCATCTGTGGTTTCAATACCAGAGCGAACCATTAAATGGTCTTCAAAATAACTTGTTGAACCTTCAGCGATCCACAGTAGTTTTGAGTAGTTCATGTTCGTGTAATCGTAAGGCACCAAACCTTGAGGGCGGTATGCTTTAACATTCCACGTATGAACAAACTCATGCGCAGCGGTGCTAATAAAGGCTAGGTAATCTTCGCGGCTACCAAATCGATCGCGTGGACGTTGAATAATTGTAGAGTTTAAATGCTCTGTAGCACCACCAGCACCCGACGTAGCATGTACCATAAATACATAACGTTCATACGGATAGCCATCCCAAATTACATTACCAGTAGCAACTAATTTTTTAAGATCGGTAAGCATTTGCTCTACATCGTAGTTACCGTCGCCCCATATAACTAAATCGTATTCACGGCCATCTACTTCAAATGTGTGTAGTTGGTTAATACCCGTTTCGATTGGTGAATCAACAAGTACGTCGTAATCTGCTGCTTTAAATGAATTTTTGCCTTTTAAATTATCCATACCCGATACAGAGCGCCACTTTTTAGGCACTTCTAAATTAACGGTTACTGGCTCTTGGCGAAATGATTCACTAAACATAAAAAAGCCTGATGCATCTATAAATGCATGGCTGTCGTCAATGTGGCGAGCGCGCTTACCAAGCTCATTTGCATACACCTGGTAGTCAACATTAACTTCTGTTGGCTCATTAAGGTGTACACGCCATGTACTGTGATCAATTTTTTCCCATTTTAACTCTTTACCATCTTCATCTTTAGCTTTGAAGTAACGAATGCCATTGGCAAGGTTTAGCATTTCGTAGCGACCCGTTCGCCATGCAGGAAGTTTTATATCAAGATGTGCTTGCGCTGTTTTTGGAAACTCAACACTTACATCGCCTAAATGATGTTGTGGTTGCGAAATTTCTAAAGAATAATTTACATCGGCAAATACAGGTGCTGAACATGCAGCTAAAATAGATAGGGCTAATAACTTTTTCATAGAAACTCTTAGTGGAAACTTAATTGCCTGCAAGACTAGCAAGCCCCTATTTAAAAGTGAATTAAATACGACAAATTGCCCCGTATACGAGTTTATACGTAGTAGCTTATTAAAATTTCTAAGTTTTTTACTAGATAACTACACATAATAAAAATTTGTTGTAAACTGAAGATAATAAAATTAATTTGATGGCGGTACGCTTAGGTGTCTGAAAGATCTAATCCAACAGATAAAAAACTCAAACAAGCAATTGATGCTCGTATGGCTATTGAGAGTGCACGCAAACATCAAGTGGATATTTTGTGCGACTTTGCAGCTAAACTTTCGCTAAGCTGTAAAGGGCTTGATATTGAGTTAGATAATCGCCTTGCTAAATTTAGAAGTGCACTCAATAAAGGTATGAGCTTTGAAGACCTCTCCCCCCTTGTTAGTGAAACTTTGATATTACTTAAAAATCAAGAATCGATTCAGCAAGCTCAGCAACGTGATTTATTCAACAGTGTACAAAATGCAGGTAAACAGTTACAAAAAACTAAAGGTTTACCTGACGATACTCGCAGAGCCCTGAGAAATTTACTCGATCAAGAGATTAATAACGTTCAGTCAACCCATGGTTATATTCCGCTACTTGATCAACTTATTCTTTTTTATCATGAAGCATTGCTAACTAAGCAAGACCCTCAAGCCGATAATCAGCGCCCTGTAAAACAGGCTCGTGCAAAAAAACTACTTGAGCTAGCTAACGAACTTATACTTGAAGAAGAAGCTACACTACAAATTAATAGTATAAAAAATAATATTACAGAAAGTGACACAATCGATGCATTACTCGATGTTGCGATTAACATAATTGAAGTCGTAGTAAAAAACATTAGCAAAGAGCGTAAATCTGCACAAAGCTTTTTAGTTTCATTAAATCAAACCCTCGAAGATCTACATAATTCTATTGTCTCTACTAGTAGACACTCAGAATCGATGAGTATTGAGTTTGATTCGTTAAATAAAAGCATTGAACTAAAAATAAAAAACCTCAACGAACAAACACAAAAAGCAACGTCAATCTCATCTTTAAAAGAACTTGTAGATAACGAATTAAAATCACTAAGCGAAGATTTTCTAGCAAAAGAAAAGCTAGAACGAAAAGACAGAGAAATGCTTAGCACTAGCTTTAGTGAAATAAACAAACGAATTATTACTTTAGAAGATAAGTTAACAACGTATAAAAAACGTTTAAACGAACAGCGCTTTAAAAGTTTACTTGATGGGCTTACAAAACTGCCTAACCGAGCTGCATTTGATGAACGTTACAATCACGAAATGCATTTGTTTAATGTGCAGCCATCAGATGTTACGCTTGCGGTTATTGATGTTGACCACTTTAAATCTATCAATGATAGATTTGGCCATACCGCAGGTGACATTACCTTACAGGTTATATCAAAAGCGTTGCAAAAATCGGTAAGAAAGTCCGATTTTATAGCGCGTTACGGCGGTGAAGAATTTGTATTGTTAATGCCAGGTGTGTCGCTTGAAAACGCAACATTACCTCTGGATAAAGTAAGAAAGGTAATTAAAAATATACCTTTTAAATTTAGAGAAAAACAAATTGAGATCACTATTTCGGTAGGTGCAACTCAGTTTAAAAAAGGCGATACTCTGTTAAAGGCATTTGATCGAGCAGATGATGCTCTTTACGAGGCCAAAAATTCAGGACGAGATAGACTTTGTACCAGTAAATAATGTCATAGCCATTATAAATTTTATGACAAGTAGTTTTTTACGATTTAGCAGTAAGGAGAACGTCTATGTTAATACAGTTAAACCCAACTGGGGTTTTAGATTTACTGTCGCAATTAGAAGTTGATTTATTAGAGCAATCTTCTGCTAGTGAGCGTTATAAGTTATTTAGAAACTGCGTACTAGCAGTGCTTAATGTAGGTAGCCATACCGACGAAAGTAGCGATATATACGACAAATACAAAGATTTTGATATTCGTTTAGTAAGCCGCGAACGAGGCATTAAAATTGAGCTTGAAAACCCACCCGAAACCGCATTTGTTGATGGCGAAATAATTACCGGAATTCACGAGCATATATTTTCTGTTATTCGCGATATTTTGTTTATTTGTCAAAAATACGAAAAAGATTTAAAAGAGCAAAAAGCCATTACTCATATGGTATTCGATATGCTCAGAAATGCCGGTGCTTTGCGTGTTAATAGCGAGCCAAGTATGGTTGTTTGCTGGGGCGGACACTCAATAAACGAAGTTGAATATAAATACACAAAACAAGTGGGTTACGAGCTTGGCTTACGTGGATTAAATATTTGTACTGGTTGTGGCCCTGGTGCCATGAAAGGCCCAATGAAAGGTGCCACTATTGGCCATGCAAAACAGCGCAATACCAATAACCGTTACTTAGGCCTAACAGAGCCAAGCATTATTGCTGCAGAGCCACCAAACCCTATTGTTAACGAATTAGTTATTTTACCTGACATTGAAAAGCGCCTTGAAGCTTTTATAAGAACAGCTCACGCTATTATCATTTTTCCTGGTGGCGCAGGTACTGCTGAAGAATTGCTATATTTATTAGGCATATTACTTCATCCAGATAACACCAAACAATGTTTGCCTGTGATTTTAACTGGCCCTAAAGAAAGTGAAGCGTACTTTAAAGAGCTGTGTGAATTTGTTGAAATGACGCTTGGTAAAGAAGCATTAGATAAGTTTGAAGTTATTATTGATAATCCTGAGTTAGTTGGACAAAAGCTAAGATCGGCTATGGCCAATGTTCGTGATTACCGTAAAAGTGAAGGCGATGCCTACTACTTTAACTGGACGTTAAAAATCGATAACGATTTTCAACAACCTTTTGCACCAACACACGAAAATATGGCAAGTCTTGATTTACATCTTGATCAACCAAAGCAGTTATTAGCGGCTAATTTACGCAGAGCTTTTTCAGGTATTGTAGCTGGAAATGTAAAAGACGAAGGCGTTAAAGCCATTAAGCAAAACGGTCCATACATTTTAAGTGGCGAGCCTGCCCTTATGGAAAATATGGATACGTTATTACAAGCATTTGTTGATCAAGGGCGTATGAAACTCCCTGGCAGCAAATACATTCCGTGTTACAAAATAAAAGCATGAGTTTTATAGTTTGAAACCCCATTTACTTCTTATTGATGCGCTTAATTTAATTAGGCGCATTTACGCCGTTGACGCTAATCAAAAACATCACAGCGATGAACAAATGATACAAACGTGCTGTGCACGTGTAGCTCATGCATGTAAAAAGCTTTTAAATACAAGTAATGCAACCCATGCGATTGCGGTATTTGATGGTGACAAAAGCTGGCGTTATCATTTTTATAAAGACTACAAACACTCCCGTGCCTCAATGCCTCAAGTGCTAAAAGATGCCTTAGAGCACTTTAAAACCGCAATAGAAGAAACCGGTATTGTTGTATTTGAGCCTATTAACGATGAAGCCGATGACATTATTGCAACGCTTGCGTTTAAGGCATCAAATAATCAAATAGCTAATACTGTTGTCTCTACTGATAAAGGCTTTTTACCCTATATAGGCCCCTACATTACAGTTTATGATTACTTTAAAAAACTCTATTTAGATGAGACAAGTATAAAAGAGCGTTTTGGTGTTGAGCAAAATAAGCTCGTTGATTTTTGGGCATTAGCGGGTGATAAAACAAATGATATTCCGGGAGTAAAAGGAATAGGTACTAAGTCTGCGCAGCAAATAGTTAATAACTATCATTCAATTGAGCATGCGGCAGAAGATGAATCTCTAAGCCCGAGTATTAAAGCAAAGTTAGCCGCTAATATGGATATGTACGTAATCTCAAAGCACTTGGTTAGTTTACGCACCGATATAAATTTAGGCTTTAGTTTAAAGCAGTTAAGACTTAATTAGTCGCAAGTTAATAGCCTCTAAACATTACAAAACGTATACTATTATTAGTTACCGGAGTCAGAGTAAACCATATTGAAAAAATTTATCCGATATTTAATCTTAGGTTTAGGGCTATATGCACTGATAGCAGCGTTGGTGATCACCTTTTATAAAGACGATCCTCAGGCTATGATCTGGCAAGACCGAGAAGCTTTTAATAAACGTTATATCGAAAAACTATCACTTGAGCAGCCAACAACACTAAATACTGTGCTTGATTATTTAGGCAGCCCCGACCTTACTTATGCCAAACGAGATGGTGAACAGGTATTTCAGATTGTTTTTTACCGTACACAGCATAAAACATCTGACGGTATAACCACTATGGATGAATGTACTGGGTTATTATTTAAAAATGGGCAGCTATTTTTATGGGGTCCTAGTGCATATAATAAATATCAAGAACAAAATTAGGTGAAGGTTTAATGGATGAAGCTGTTTCAACTACTTTAGAGCAGCTGCTTAATAATACGCAGCTGTTTTTAAGCTATTATAACAATAAACAAAAATGGACAGCCTTATACCCCATGGCAAGTAAGCTAGCTGAGCAATATAGAGTGCTCTATAGTGAACAGCCATTCGCATTACAAGCTCGTTTAACACTTTATAATCCTAATTATTCTTATGCCACCAACTTAGTTGTTAGTCAAAGTGTAATAACCGCTGCACTTTGTAAATCTCAACACTATAACAATGCCCTAAGCGAGCTATACATAGCGGCTTCACTCATTGAGCATTTATGTGTTGGAGCGCAATTAAACAAGCTCTGTGAGCAAACACCTTTTCAAGACTCTGATAAAAACATATGGAAAATGCGTCATCAGTTAGCTGCTAAAGTAATGTTATCCAGTGGCGATTCTGCCAAACCCGTTACGCAATTATTAGCTAAGTTAAGTAAATATAAACAAGCATTGGTAAGTGCTCCTAAAATAATGCTTTACGATGGGGGCATAACACTAATTGCTTTAGCAAATATTATTAGTATGAACATTACTAGTAATACGGCTAATAAACACATGAGTTTATTTAAAGCACTTACTGACTTGTATATTCGCACACCAAATTTGTTTGCACTGCAGCTAATCAAATCACTTATAGCCCATTTGGGGCCACTATTACCGGGAAGCCGCGTTTTTTATGCCGAGCAAACCATGATTTATTTAGCGACTGATGCGCAGCAAAAACATATTTTAATTAGTAACACTAATCCAAATAAATTAGCTTGGTTTAGCGTTAAAGCAACCCTTAACGACAACCCAAAACAATGGCATTGCGCTGATAAAACCATTAGCTTCAAAGTGTTTAACAGTGAACATGTTAAGTCAAAAAGTGTGGTTGGCGTTGATAAAGCACAGTCTTTACTTGAACTAATAAGTAATATTAAGTCACAGCACGAATATAGCTATAAAGGGCTAAGCCAGCTAATGGCGGCTCACCCTCAGGTAGTTGCTAATTTATGTGAGGCAGTAAAACCTTATAATAAGGAGCATCAGGCCGCTAAAGACTTAAAGCATAGTTTATCGATGGTCGGTTATTATAATGCACCTGCGATAATTCAAAGAGTTGTTTTTGAGCAATTAGTTAATGTTACCCCACACCCTCTGCAAGCCTACGTTACTAACAGATTAAATGGTTTAGTGAAAATAATGGCCTTATTAGTCAGTAAAAATAAACACGACCAGTTTGAACACATTACATTACCTTTATATGCTTATGCTCATTTTTTATTAACGCAATGCAGTACACAGCTTTCTCGTAAAACGCTGATTGACGACACACCAAATAAAACATTGAGTGCCCCTATTTGCTCATTTTTTGGAGTAGATTCAATTAATAACGAGCAACTAACGCAACAGCTTACTCATTTATTAAGTGACAACCCATGGACAACGGCACTTTTAGAAGCAGAGCAAACACCTAAAAAACACTTAACTGATTCTCATAAACTCTGGATCACACTTAAAATTGTTGCCCAGAGTGTTTTTAAACCAGAACTCGCGCTAACAGCGTGGCAACTGCAAACATTAAACGAACAACTGAAAATACTAAATTGGCAAAACCCAACTGATTTTAATCAAAAATTAGAATCTCTCGCGTTATTTAATAGTATTTAATTTATGGAAACCTATTTAACGTCTTTATACCCATTATAACTTTGGTGTATACCCAGTATTTCTTGTATAAACTAGCAAAATGGGTGATAAGTTGATATAAATGCGCCCTTAAATTTTCAAGCACGTTCACATAAATGATCTAACAAGCGATTACCCTCTCAGGGTAATAATTTATGTGCAAATCAAACTCTTTAAAGGAAAAGTCAATGGCCAAACAAACCATCACAGTGATCAAAGGCGACGGCATCGGTCCGAGCATTATCGACTCAGCACTTGAAATATTAAAAGCCGCAGGTTGCGACTTTGATTATGAATTTGTTGATGCTGGCCTAGCTGCACTTGAAAAAACAGGTGAGTTACTTCCACAAGACACGGTTGATACAATAGCTAGAAACAAAATCACTCTTAAAGGCCCATTAACAACGCCTGTAGGTGAAGGTTTTACGTCTATTAACGTAACACTTCGTAAGCAATTTGGTTTATACGCTAACGTACGCCCTGTTAAATCATTTGTTGGCACTAAAGCGCGTTACGACGATATTGATATCATTACTATTCGTGAAAATACGCAAGGTATGTACTCAGGTGCAGGCCAAATAGTAAGTGAAGACGGTAATGAAGCAGAAGCAAAATCGATAATTACGCGTGAAGGCGCAGAAAAAATCGTAACTTTTGCATATGAGCTAGCGGTACGTGAAGGTCGTAAAAAAGTAACTGCTGTTCATAAAGCTAACATTTTAAAATCAACATCTGGTTTGTTTTTAAAAGTAGCACGTGAAGTAGCTGAGCGTTACCCACAAATTGAATCAAATGAAATGATTGTTGATGCAACGTGTATGAAACTGGTAATGACACCTGAAGAGTTTGACGTAATTGTTACGACTAACTTATTTGGTGATATTTTATCTGACCTTTGTGCTGGTTTAGTTGGCGGTTTAGGTATGGCTCCAGGTGCTAACATTGGTGAAGACGCTGCAATTTTTGAAGCTGTACACGGTAGTGCACCAGATATTGCTGGCAAAAACCTAGCTAACCCAACATCTGTAATTTTAGCGTCTATCCAAATGCTTGAGCATTTAGATATGGGCGATACAGCAGAGCGTATTCGTAGTGCTGTTGCTGATGTAATTAAATCAGGCGACCGTACAACTCGCGATTTAGGCGGCAGCCACGGTACAACTGATTTCACTCAATCAGTAATTGACCGTTTATAATTAATATTTGTTATTAATTTAAATAGCCCGCTAATTTAGCGGGCTTTTTTTTATTTGCTAGCTGCGCTTTATCCTAGGTAAGCATAAAAGTAATAACACTAATAAACCTGCCAATGATCCGCCACTTGAACCCGAACTACTTTGTTGCTTTTGCACTGTAAGAGATAACTCTTTAGTAAAAGTATCATTTGTTTGAGTATCAGTAACATTCAACGTTACACTAAATGCACCGCCAGTCTGATAAGTATGCCTTGGGTTTTGTAAGTTTGATACCGCACTGCCATCACCAAAATCCCAACTGTAAGTATAACTATTAAAGCCGCCAGTTACTTGCGCATTAAATTGAGCGCTTAAATCATTTACTGTAACGTTTGCGTCTATGCTAAGCGGAACAGTTGCCGTTACATCAACCGCTTTAGTTTGCTCCGTGCCTTCGTTATCTGTCACTGTAAGCGTTACTTGGTAATCACCAGAGTATAAATAATTATAAGTGAGCGATTGCGTCGTTAAAGTACTTCCATCCCCTAGCTGCCAATTATAGGTATACGGTGCGACTCCACCTGTAAACGAAGCTTGAGCTGTTAATATTCCTTGGTTTATTTCATATTCAATTTCATTTACAGATAATGGCTCAACTAATGTAACTTGAGCTATAGCTACTTGCTGTGAAGTATCATTACTTGCCATAAACTCAACGCTATAGGTGCCATAGTCTTGATATTCATGAGTAGGCGTTAACTCTGTGCTTGAGCTACCATCGTCAAAACTCCACGTGAATTTATCCGCAGGCGTGAGTGCAAAACCTTCTACATTAAAATTAACGATTAAACCTGTTTTGGTAAAATTAATACCTTTAGTAACATCGTAATTAAGCTCTACTTCTATATCTTCACTATCAGCTGACTGGCTTATAATATTAAACCCAAAGCCAACCTGTGGGAGGGCAACGCCCGATGACTGTTGCGCTGAAAAGCTATAGTCGGTTTTATCAGTAAACTCTGTAATAGCAGATAAATCATCATCACCTAATCCAGCTCGCTGTGGATATAAACTAAAAGCAGCATCACGAATTTGAATTGCTGAAGCAGCCGGAGTTTGCGTACTGCCTTTATTTATCGAGCGCTGATCAGCATCTACCACTAATGCAAAACCACTACCTGGATGCTCTGTCGTGTTGTTATCTGCTTGAGATTCATTGCTATACCACAATAATAATCCCGGTGAGTACTGCTCTGCTTGCAAACTACTGTCAACGCCTGTGTATGAACGCAATTGTAAATAGTAATGTGATGGCGATGCATATGTGTAACTACCTATTTTTTCAAAGCCATTAAACTCGGTGTTAATTTGATCTTGTGCATTATTTTGCCAAATTAAAGTATCACTTTGCACAATACGCATATCATCCACAACAAAACCATAATAATGTGTGTTCGCATCTGTTATGTATTCAATTTTTAGATCAATGATTTGCCCAACATAAGCTGATAAATCAAACTTATGAGTTAAATAGCCGTTAGGTTGCTTAGCATCACTATTAAAAAATGAATCACCTGATATATACGGACCAATGTCACCATAGTATGGGTTAATTGCTTGCGTATAATTACTAGCAATAGGCTCCCCATTTACTTTTACCTGTACTAAATCATAGTCGCGCTCAATACTGTAATAAGCAATAAAGCTTAAAGTAAGTGCCTCAGTTGTGTTTGGTAGCGTTACTGTATTAACTAAGCTGTTACTAACATTGTCGCCCGTATTTGAATAGTATTGAAAATCGCCTTCTACTGGCGTTTTAAATTTTTCGAGTCGAGATGGCAGTGTTATTTTTATTTGGCTTTGTAGTTGTGAAGTACTCGCAGTATTAATTAATGTTTGCTGTGCGTTAGCATCTATCTCATCCATATCAAGCGTGAGCTGATTAACCCAATTACCCTGGTATCGATTTTGTAAATATTCAAGCGCATAAGGGCTAAACATAACAGGCTCTGAGCCTCGTGGAGAACCTGCCCAACTTCCTGTCGACATAACTGACCAAGACGCGACAGGCTCACCTACCGTGTTAGATTGTAAGTCGTATTCATCTAATAATCCCAAGTCATGCCCAAACTCATGTACCACCACGCCAATCCCAGCATCAATTGGATTAATTGTATAACCAAAGAGCTTTATATTGCTGCCTGCAATCTCGCTCGGCCCGCTACTTTCATCAAATACATAGTAGCGGTGCGACCAAATAGCGTCGGTGCTTAGGTAGCCACCACCCGCTTCCTCGCCAATACTTGAATGAAAAATCATTACATGGTCAATAATGCCATTGGGTTCGTTAATAATTCCATCGCCATCAATATCATCTAAATCGGTTAAATCATAATCGGCTAAATTAATATTAAATTGTGCAACGGCTTTTTCTACCGCTTCTTTGACTAAAGCGGGCGCATTTTTATCACGCGTACTGCCTTGGCGTTCACCATATGTTTTTGCATTACTATCAGCGGTTACCCAGCCATATACTTGCCCGTTAAAGTTTAAGCTATTACCAGACGCTGCTTTATAATAATCTGCAGCCGTTGATAAGCTTTGTCCATCAGGGCCCGCATAACCTTGAGTATTAAAAAGCATTTGCTGATAGTGTTCAGTTGAATAATCAGCGTAAAACATGTCGGTGTCTTGCTGTACAAGTCGATCATCGTCATGTTTGAGGTCAGGAAAATCAATTAAGATAGCTAACACTTTTACATCATTAACGCTTTGATCAGGCACTAGCGACGTTGAAAAAGCGGCTTGTTTTTTATTTGTGTTTGAAAAATCCGTAGAGGAAGATTTAAATCGCCTAAAGCCATTTTTAATTGAGTGATTGGCAACTTCTTTGTTACTCATATATGACTTAAATGAACTATCTAACTCACTAGAGGATATTTGGTCTCTTTTTTTAAGCCAATATAAAATACGTTCTTCGTTAGTTATACCAACATCATGCGGGCTTAAATTATTAGCCGCTACTATAGGGCTTAATAGCGTAGTTAAAAGCGCAATTAACGTCACTTTTTTCACTGTGTTTTCCTCAAACATAATTATGTAGTAATCATACCTAATAATAGAAATTTAAACATGCGATAAAAACATATAGTTAACATGTGCAATAAAAGTTAATGGTCTTTCACACTCTTTTATAACTAAAATCAAACACACAACCTAAAACGCATAATTTCTGCTAGTTAACTCAGTTAAATACAGTATTTCTGCAGATTTAAATTAAAAAAAGCTACAAAACGAATTTAAAATGCAAAAAACCACTTTCAAGGTTGACATAAGGGTTCAAAACCCTTAAAAATAAACCTATACAGAATTTTTAATTTAAAAGCAGTGTTTTGCTAAGTAGAGTAAAAACTATGAACACACAAATTAACCTTTTAGTCGTACTCGTACTGGTCTTAGTTATAAGCCCAGCGGGGATGTATTAAAAGGTGATACTGCTTTTTAAAAACCCTCGCACTACGCGGGGGTTTTTTTATGCATAAAAAAGCGCACAGAGGAATGAGGATGAGCAAACAAGAATATAATGGCTCTGAACTAGTAGTTCAGGCATTAAAAGAGTTAAAGGTAAAATACATATTTGGCTACCCCGGTGGTTCGGTTTTAGACTTATATGATGCACTTTTTCAGCAAGATGATATTGAGCATATATTAGTACGTCATGAACAAGCTGCCACACATATGGCTGATGGTTATGCTCGTGCTACTGGAGACGTTGGTGTTGTACTTGCAACCTCAGGCCCTGGCGCTACAAACTGTATAACGGGTATTGCAACGGCCTACATGGATTCAATTCCTATGGTTGTATTGTCAGGCCAAGTGCCTACAAGTTTAATTGGTGACGATGCATTCCAAGAAACTGATATTGTTGGCTGTTCTCGCCCTATAGTTAAACACAGCTTTAACTGTAGAAGTGCTAAAGAAATCCCAACAATCTTAGCTAAAGCCTTTTATATAGCCAGTACAGGTCGTCCTGGACCTGTTGTGGTTGAGCTTCCTAAAGATATGCTTAACCCTGCTATTAAGTTTGAATACGAATTTCCTAAAACAACAGAGCTAAGAACATACAGCCCTAATACTAAAGGGCATTCAAAACAAATTCGTAAAGCGGTAACAACTATTTTAGAAGCCAAAAAACTGGTTATCTACTCTGGCGGTGGTATTGTTATTTCAAATACGTCAGAGCAATTAACGCATTTAGTTGAGTCGTTAAATGCGCCCATTACCAATACACTAATGGGGCTTGGCGGCATATCAGGTGTACATCCAAACTTTGTAGGTATGCTAGGCATGCACGGTACGCTTGAGGCTAACAAAGCAATGGCAAACGCCGATGTGATTTTAGCGCTTGGTGCTCGTTTTGATGATCGAGTAACTAATAACGTTAAAAAGTTTTGTCCAAATGCCACCATTGTACATGTTGATGTCGATCCAACTTCTATTTCTAAAACAATTAAAGCTCACATACCGGTTGTAGGTTGCTTAGCAACAGTACTAGAACAACTACAAACGGGTATTGATAAAAGCCCAATTAAAATAGATCGAAGCGCGCAAGAAGATTGGTGGCGCCAAATTATCAGCTGGCGTGAACAAAAATGTTTAAGCTACAACACAGATGGCGACAAAATTAAGCCACAAGCCGTTATTGAAGCGGTTTACAAAGCAACAAATGGTGATGCTTATATCAGCTCAGACGTTGGTCAGCACCAAATGTTTGCAGCGCAGTATTATCCATTTAAGCACCCTCGCCAATGGATTAACTCAGGCGGGCTAGGCACTATGGGCTTTGGTTTACCTGCAGCTATGGGCGTAAAGCTTGCTTTTCCTGATAAAGAGTCTGTATGTATTACAGGTGATGGCTCTATTCAAATGAATATTCAAGAGCTATCTACCTGCTTGCAGTACAACCTAGCTGTAAAAGTTGTATCACTCAATAACCGCTCTTTAGGTATGGTACGCCAATGGCAAGATATGGTTTACGGCGGTCGTCATTCATCATCTTACATGGACTCACTGCCTGATTTTGTTAAGTTAGTTGAAAGCTACGGGCATGTAGGCATACAAGTAAACACACTTGATGAGTTACAACCTGCTATCGATAAAGCTATGAGCATAAACGATCGTTTAGTCTTTTTAGATATTCTTGTAGACGAGAAAGAACATGTATACCCAATGCAAATCAAGTTAGGTGGCATTGATGAGATGTGGTTACGTAAAGGAGTAAAAGCATAATGCGTCGTATTTTATCTATTCTATTGGAAAACGAACCAGGTGCACTGTCGCGTATTGTTGGGCTTTTTTCACAACGTGCATACAACATCGACAGCCTAACTGTTGGCACAACTGATGATCAGTCGTTATCACGTATTACCATTACCACCATGGGTGATGACAGAGTGGTTGAGCAGATCACAAAGCAAGTTAACAAATTAGTCGACGTGCTTAAAATTATCGATTTAACAGAAATGAGTCACATTGAGCGAGAGTTATTGCTTGTTAAGGTATTTGCTCAAGACGAGACGACTCGTGCAGCGGTTACCCGCGTAGTTGATGTGTTCCAGGGTGTTATTTTAGATATGGGCCGGCAAAGCTATAGCCTGCAACTAGTGAGCAGTACAGACAAAATAGAATCGTTTTTAGACACACTTCGCCATGAAACCGATATTATTGAAGTTGTACGTTCTGGTGCTGTTGGCATTGGCCGAGGCGATAAAGCCTTAAAAGCATAAATTTATAATATAAAGGCATCAATTGATGTCTTTATTAAACATAAAAAAAAAGAGCTAAATAGCTCTTTTTTTATTTTAATTCGTTAAACCTATTAAGGGTTTACTTGGTCTTTAAGACCTTTACCTGCTTTAAAGCTTGGGATAGTTGCCGCTGCGATTTGGATCTCAGCACCCGTTTGTGGGTTACGGCCAGTGCGAGCTGCACGTTCTTTTACTGAGAAAGTACCAAAACCAACTAATGCTACTGAATCACCTTCTTTTAAAGAAGAAGTTACAGCACCTGTAAACGCGTCAAGAGCACGAGTAGCAGCGGCTTTAGAGATTTCTGCATCAGTAGCAATTTTTTCAACTAATTGAGCTTTATTCATTGTTAGATTCCTATTCGTTATTATTTTGCCTTCGCAAAACCTATCTTTATGCATTTTTAAAGAGTTAGCAACAGCAAATTGCATTTTTTGCTTAAATTCTTAAAAAATGAGTAAAATTTAAATAATTCTCGGTAGAATACAGCGTGTTGGGTTAACAAAGACTTAATTTGAGTACAATTTTGGCGCAAGTTAAGCAACTGGGTAAATAAGCTATATTTTTTCGATAACTAAGGTCACTTCCCCGACCTCGACTCCAAACTTAACAATAGATGTGCGGTTTATCAAGCGCGATTGTGTAACCAGGTACATCCAATCGTCAAAATTGACTTCTAAAGTGCTGCCATCGTATGGAAGGGCTACATTGTAATTCCAATGAAATACGCTACCATCGCTTTTGCCTTTTGCCGTACCTATAACATCGGCCGCTGTCCCCGTTAAACTATTGTCGTTATTTAACGTTATTTTCCAAATACGCTTTTGAGTTTCGCCATCGTCGTAAACAAAGTCTTCTTCAATAACGCCCTCATTACCATCCCAAGTCGCATTCATGTCTACAACAAGCTTTCGGGTCAGCTCGCCTTTAAAGTCTTGTACAACACCATAGGCTTTCAAATTTCCGCTAAAAAAGGTTTTAAAATCGAAATTTGGCGATGTATTTTTATAATGTTCAACTTTTGGTGCCGAACAGCTAATTAAAAGTAGAGCCGAGAGGCTCATAACAGCTGCTTTTAACGTGTTTAATATGTTCATATTAATTCCCTAATAATTGCTTTCGTAATTTTGGTTCAGAGGTTTTTTCATCAAGCCAAATAGCTAAAAAGTCACTCGAAAATTGAGGTTCATCAATTTCACCCATTTTTTCATCATTATGATAAAAAGTGCTCATACCTTGCTCATTTGTCACTAATGTTAGTGAGTCACCCTTTTTTATATCAGGCCAAATAGACAACAATTTACTGTCGTATTTATCTGCCAGCCCTGTTTTTCCAAGATGTTGCCACTGCTCATTTGTTGCTTTTACTATTTCTTTAGCGTCAAAGTCACGTAAATAGGTAAGCTTAAACTTAACAGGATGTGCTCCTGCGCTGTAATTACCTGAAGGGGTAAATAGCACTGCGTCATATACATCCCAAAATAAATACTCCATTCGTGCTTCGCCTACTTTATTAAATTGTGTGTTAGCTAAAACAGTTGAAGTGATAAGCAAATAAAAAGTAACTGCCTTTAGTAAAAATTTCAAAATAAGCTCCCTTTGAGTCAATGGGTAATGTTACGAAATAGAAATCGTGGAAGATCAGCGATTGATGAATAACTTGATTTTTTGGTTTATGAAAAGAATAACAGTAAACACTGTAGACCAAAGCGCCCCGTAAACGAGCCAGAATTGCCATAAAGGTAAACCTAAACTTATTACTTCAAAGCGCGCTCCAGCCCAATAACTTGCTGGCGCAAATGCCATACATACCAAAAAGGCCTGCCAAAGCTTTAATTTACTCAAAAAAACCATTGAGGTATTTAAAGAAAGTAGTAATGCAGCCCATAAAAACAGGAGCCATAGAGGGAAGGGATAAACTTTAAATTCTAACAAGCCTAACTTTACCGCTATAAATTCTAACAATAGTGCTAAAGGTAGGGCTTTAATTAATAGTAAGGAGTCTTGTTTTTTCTGCTTTGACAAACAAAACATTAAAACAATAATCAAGCCACTAAAAAGTAGCGAATTGGCTTCAAGCAGCAATGATAAAAACCACACTGCTTGAAATAAAACAAAATTAGTAACCGAGCGCAATATCATCGTTATCACTTGTAAAACGAGGTTTACGCGCCATTAAATGTACCGTACTTGTTGCTCTGGCTCTAAACGCACCTTCACAATAAGCAAAATAAAATAACCATAAACGATAAAAGCGTTCATCAAATTTAGAGCGGTCTAAATCAGGCCAGCTTTTTATAAAACGAGTTCGCCAGTCTGCTAATGTTCTTGCGTAGTGAGCGCCAATATCATTAACAGTATGAATAACCATATCGGTATTATTTTTAATCTGCTCACTCATTTCGTTAAGCGATGGCAAACATCCGCCCGGAAAAATATACTGCTGGATAAAGTCAGAGTTTTTTAAGTAGTGCTTGTAACGCTGATCGCCAATAGTAATTGCTTGAATAAGCATGGCACCATCGTCTTTTAGGAGCTCACCACATTGAGTGAAAAAGCTAGGCAAATAATCATGACCAACCGCTTCTATCATTTCAATAGAAACAAGCTTGTCGTATTTACCTTTTAGTAGTCTGTAGTCGAGCTTAAGTAATGTTATTTTACTTTCAAGACCAAGCTCAACAATCTTGTTAGCTACATAATCATGTTGCTCATCAGATATGGTTGTTGTTGTTACATGGCAATCGTAATGTGTGGCTGCATATATAGCAAATGCCCCCCACCCTGTACCAATTTCGATTACTGAATCATTTTTTTGAAGCTCAACTTGCTCACAAATGCGTTTAAGCTTGTATTGTTGAGCCTCTTCAAGTGTCGCTTCTTTTGTAGGATATACAGCACTTGAGTAAAGCATTTCTTTACTTAAAAATGATTCGTACAAATCATTACCTAAGTCGTAATGAGCAACAATATTTTTCTTAGAACCCGATTCTGAATTTTTGTTTTTTATGTGATTAAATCGGTGTGCGATATTACTAAAAAATGCGAATTTTTTTTCAAACTCATCGAGTTGCTTTTCGTTTATAGCAAATATCTCAATGAATGAAGTTAAGTTGTCACAAGACCAATGCCCCAAAATATACGCTTCGCCAGCGCCAACACTCCCAGATAACGCAAACGCTTTATACATAGCTTTATCATTAACTGTTACTGTTGCTTTTAACGCAGACGATACATCACCAAAAACTGTACGCTCATTTCCTTCAATTAAAACAACTTGACCTGTTTCAATTGACGAAAAGGCTTTAGTCACTAATTTTTTATATATATTAGTTAACCAACTAGTGCTTTGTTCGCAATTTAAGCTCGACACTTTATCCATTAAAATACCTATTAATTGTCCTGACTACCTATGTGCTTTATGGCTTACCTGAGTGACCTAAAAAAGGCACTCGCTTTATAAACAACTTTAATGCTTGATAATAAATACCTTTGAAAATAGACCATGTCATGGCCGGAAAACGTTTAAACAACTTATTAATCTCTTCGTTAGTGAGTTCTTTACGTTTCAAGCGAAGTGTTGCATCAAATAATAACTCTTCATTTCGCTTATTTTCAATGTGTATCAATGTTTTATCAGGCGATTGTTTAACATGCCAATGATAGTTCATATCCAGATTCATAAAAGGTGATACGGAAAAAACCTTCTTAAAGTTCACTTTTTTTTCTAAAGGGACTAAATAATAATGACGTTCGTTCCATGGTGTATTACTCACTTCAGCAATCATGTACTTAAAACGGGTGTCGTTGTGGCCAAAAAAGTAAAAATTAACAGGGCTAAAATACACACCAAAACAACGAAACTGCCCTAACATGTAAATATGAGAAAAGGTTTCAGTAATACCTAAATTGGCAAGTTGATCATGCGCACGCTCAATAAGAGGTCGTTTAGCAAGTTCTGAGGTGTCTTTAAGATAATCAGCTTCATTAAATTTTAACGCTTTTAAGCCTGATGTACCTATGTGCTTATGCACACTATTTAGTTGTTGAGGATTATTTAAATCTACCCACATCATATACAAAGGGTAACTAAAACGATGTTCTTTAACAGCAAAACGGCGATGTTTTACATCGCCTAAATACACTGCACTAGTCAAATTCGACCCCAAGTTGCTTGGCTACATCTACACCACTGTGTACGCCATCTTCATGAAAACCATTGTACCAATAAGCACCACAAAAATAACTATTGTTTTGTCCATCAATACTGTGTTTAAGCTTTTGAGCAGCAATTGACTCTTGGTTAAATACAGGGTGATGATAAGTAAACTCGCGCAAAATTTTACTTTGGCTTATTCCTTCAAGATGATTAAGCGTTACACAAAACTGTGTATCCGATTGTATACCTTGCAAAATATTCATTTGGTAAGTAACAACAGCTGCTTTATCAGTGTTGTTATTAAGTAGGTAGTTCCAACTTGCCCATGCCGCTTTTCTATCAGGTAAAAGGTTTGTATCGGTGTGCAGCACAACTGAGTTCTCAGTGTAAGCTATTGCACCCAATACTGACTTTTCTTGCTCAGTCGCATCACCAAGTAGTGCAAGCGCCTGATCTGAATGACAAGCAAATATTACTTTATCAAACTTACTTAATTCACCATTGGCAAACTCTATTGTTACTTCATCATTTTGACGCGTAACAGATTTAATATCTGTATTAAGTTTAATTTTATCAGCAAAACCTCTGATCAGTGGCTTAATATACTGACGAGAGCCACCTGGTACTACATACCACTGTGGTCTATTTGTTACATCTAAAAGGCCATGATTAAAGAAGAACTTAACAAAAAATTCAACGCCTACATTTTCCATTTCTTTAATACTGGTAGACCAAATAGCTGCGCCCATCGGAAGAATATAATGGTATTTAAAAAAGTCATTAAAGTGATTGTCACTAAGCAGTTGCCCTAATGATTGATCAGATTGGTAATCATCTTTTTCATGTAGTGCTTTACACAGTTTGTTAAACCTAACAATGTCGTACAATAATCGCCAAAACTTTGGTCTAAAAATATTACGACGCTGTGCAAACAGGCTTGTAAACGTATGGCCATTGTATTCAAAGCCAGTGGCTTCGTTATGAACACTAAAGCTCATTTGCGTTGTTTGTTTATCTACACCAATACGCGATAGTAACTTTTCAAAGTATGGGTAAGTTCTGTCATTAAATACAATAAAGCCAGTATCTATTGCGTATTTTATGCCGCATACATCAACATCAACCGTTGCAGTGTGGCCACCTATATAATCATTTTTTTCAAATACGGTTACATCGTAATGTTTATGAAGCAAATGCCCACATGTTAAACCAGATACACCAGTTCCTATTATTGCTATTTTTTTCAACGGGCTAATCCTTTTGCGATTTTAAGCCAAATTGGGAGTGGTAAAATACGTAATGCTTTTAATATAAGTGTAAAACGGTACGGAAAGTGAACATCTTTTCGGCGCTTATGTATCCCCTTAATCATATAGTCTGCGGCTTTTTCAGCGGTAACAGCCATAGGCATCGGGAAATCATTTTTATTAGTAAGCGGAGTTTTCACAAAGCCAGGGTGAACTAAAGTCACATCAACATCATCTAAATCAACAGCTAAGCTTTTTGCTAAGTAACTTACACCCGCTTTTGATGCACCATAAGCTTCTGAACGAGGTAGCGCAAGATAGGTAACACTTGAGCTGACCAAAACAAGCTGACCACCTGAATTTATTTTAGGAAGTAGCGCCTCAAGGCAATACCCCATAGAGAGTAAATTTACGTTTATTACACGCTCAAACAATGCACTATCAAAGTTTCGTGCGTCATCTATGTATTCACAGTTACCCGCGTTTAAAATAACACGGTCAAAATGAGGAAAGCCAACTGTCGACTCTTTAATGTCTTGTAGATTAGTTGCGTCAAATTTGCATACTTGAATATTGTCGTATTTAGCAAGCTCAGCGAGCTTTTCACTATTACGGCCACAAGCTATAACAGTGTCTCCCATCTGTGCATATTTAATTGCTAACTGCTCACCAATACCAGAAGTAGCACCCGTTATAAGTGTGATCATAATTAACCTGCCCTTTTATCAATTAGCTTTATAACACTACCAAGTAAAGGAATATGTTTGTACAGCAACTCGCCCACATTAAAGTAGTCTCTGTGCTTGATAATTTTGCCATTTTCAAAAATAAGCTTGCTATGACCTTCTACCGATATAGTTTTACCTGATGAAAGCTTTGGATGTGCATAGTGCATAGTCCAATAAATAAAAGCATTGTTTCCGCTATTAAACGAATCGCTAATATCAAACTGACAATGCTTAACATTGCTGTATAAGTTAGCAAAGTACCTGCGCAATTCTACAATGCCATTAATTTCGTGCATTGGGTCTATAAACTGTATGTTGTCACAGTAAATATCACTCAATAAATCAAGATTAGTGCTATCAAGCTGTTGGTATATTTCAACAAATTTATCTACTGGTAACTGGTTATCCATATCACACCTTAAATGCAGCAAGTGCACGTTCTCGTGCCGCTTTATGATCAACTATTGCTGGCCAGTAACATTCCTTATCTTTACCTATTGCGGCTAAATAAGTGTGTGGAAAATGAATGTGTTTATCTGGCACGTTTTCAAGCTCTGGCAAATACTTACGGATAAACTTGCCCGTTGGATCAAAGCGCTCGCTTTGTCTGATAGGATTAAAAACTCTAAAATAAGGCTGAGCATCACACCCGGTACTTGCAGCCCACTGCCAACCACCATTATTTGAGGCTAAATCGCCATCAATTAGGTGCTGCATAAAAAAGCGCTCACCTTCGCGCCAGTCTATTAATAAATGCTTAGTTAAAAAGCTCGCAACAACCATACGTAAACGATTGTGCATCCAACCGGTTTGCTTTAGTTGTAGCATTGCAGCATCCACTAACGGGTAACCTGTACGCCCTTCACACCATGCTGTAAATTCATTTTCGCTTTTACGCCACACTACGGCGTTGTACTTTTCGTTAAAGTTATCACCGCGCGAAAGCTTCGGAAATTCAGCAATTAAATGCCTGTAAAATTCGCGCCAAACGAGCTCGTTAATCCACGTAAACGTTTTACTTTTTGACGTAGTTAAAATATCAGGATAACGCTGCTGAATATTAATAAGAAGCTGTTTTGTGCTTACAATACCAAGTGCTAAATACGGGCTTAAACCTGATGTGCCTTTTACGCTGGGTATATCACGCTGATCGTCGTAGCTTGTAAGTTTGTCACATATAAAATTATCAACTACGGTTGAGAGTGTTTCGTCGTCAACCGGCCACTTATCTGAGCATCCATCACTTTTTAGTAAATCACTCTCGTCAAACTCAATAGGGTCAGAAGTTAAAGGCCATTGTGGCAAACTAAAGTGTGTATCTTGATACTGCTTTAACCATGCTCGCTTAAATGGAGTAAACACTTTATACATTTCATTACTTTGATTTTTAACCGTTCCAACAGGTGCAATTAAATCACCTTCGTACAAAGTAAAAGTAATTGAAAGCTCATCGCATTCGTGCAAAATTGCTTTATCGCGGTTTACTTCATTAAGCTCATATTCTGTATTAGCAATTACGTGTTTTACATCGTTTGATTTACAAAAATCAATAAGCTCACGCGTACAATCAGAAAAGCTAGGCGCTTCAATAACATGTAAAGTAATGCCGTAATCAGCAAGCTGAGATTGAAGATAAGTAACTCGGCGCTTGAGTAAGTCAATCTGAATAGGCGCAGCTTGGTGCTGTTGCCACTGTTTTTCAGACACAAAAAAAATGGCGTGTTTAGCGCCATTATTTAGCGCTTGAATTAACGCTTCGTTAGAAAAAAGGCGCAAATCGCGCCTAAACCAAAATAATGTATCCATTAAATACCAAATCGTAGTTTTAAATCGTGAGGGTAAGGGTTAAAAAACACTTGTTTTTCAAGGTACTCATTTGGGTGAACCTTCAAATGATGTTTTAACAAGGTAAGTGGTACATACAATGGCACCAAACCTTCGCGGTATTCATCTATCGCATCACGAAGTTCTTGTTTTTCAACCTTCGATAAATCAGTTTTAAAGTAACCTTGTAAATGCATTAGGGTGTTGCAATTATTTCTTCGAGAAGCTGGCTTTTTCAGACCCGTCATCAAACCTAGAATATATTCATCAGCAACTGCATTTATATCGTCGCCTACATAAGTTCCCAGCAGGTTACCCAAATCACGATAAGCTTGATAGTTATGAGCCATCAACAAGTACTTATACTGAGAGTGAAATTGAGTAAGCTTATGAACCGTAAGCGGCTCTTGTACTAATTTTTGCCAGTTTTTAAATACGTAAATTCTCATTACAAAGTTTTCACGTAAATGCATGTCGTTTAAACGTCCGTTTTCTTCACATGGCAATAATGGGTTGTGCTTCATTATTTGCTCAGCAAAAAAACCAATCCCTTCTGAGGTATTACCTGTTCCTGCTTCATTGTATATTTTAATGCGCTCCATGCCGCAGCTTGGGCTTTTTGCACAAAATACAAATCCGCTTAATTCTTTAGCTTGTTCAGTTGCAACTTTTTTACCATATTCAGTAAGTTGTTGGCCTACTTCGCCGGTGCCATCTGGGCGGCATACTTTAATAGTATCGCCCACTTTAACTTGGCGAATAGTTGGACGAGGTATCGGTAAACCAACAGCTACTTCCGGACAAAATCGTGTGTATTCAACGTGTTTACCTAGCTCATCCATACAAAAATTTGACTTTTTATGTCCTGTGTCAAATCTAACTTTTTCGCCTGCTAAGCAGGCGCTTATACCTATTTTTATTATATCTGTGTGCATATATTCTCTTAGTAAATCAAATTACC
Organism: Pseudoalteromonas sp. SWYJZ19; assembly: GCF_015864375.1. Lineage (NCBI taxonomy): Bacteria > Pseudomonadati > Pseudomonadota > Gammaproteobacteria > Alteromonadales > Pseudoalteromonadaceae > Pseudoalteromonas > Pseudoalteromonas sp. SWYJZ19. Next base: position 10,424 of record NZ_JADYXI010000004.1, on the reverse strand, counting down.
TATTGGATTTAGTAACTTGCTGAAGCCCTTATTAAAATGTAGCGCACTACTGACAACTGTAAAGCATAAACATCCATCTTTCGTTAAAGGTGTGTGTTGATGACTACCATCTTGCCAAATAAAGTCGCCTGGTACGTAATTACCGTCTTCATCACTAAACTCACCATCTAGTAGTAAAGTAACTTCAAATCCGGTATGTGTATGCTCAGGAATTTCGCCACCGGCATCAATATGTAGCAAGCTAGAACGCAGCGCACCATCATCTAATGCAACACGAGAACGCGCTAGCTTACCAACTTGTGTAAATTTGCTATGAGAAATACGTGTTAAAGCACGCGGCAGCTGATAATTGTGTTCGTTAATACTTACAGACACAGGCTCAACTTCATAAACCTCATCGATAGAATCATCAGACATGATCATATCAAGTACATTTAATTCAAATTCTTCAAGTAATTCAGATTGCTCAGTTTGAGGTTTCTCAAATTTGGCAGGCTCTTCACTAAATAATGCGTCCGCATTACTTGCTTCAATTTTGGCTACTTTAGCTTGGCACACAGGACACATATCTACATGTATAGATACGGCTAAACTTAGTGATGTAGCAAGTGATGCATCGCAATACTGTGTCAGTAAAGTTTCACTCGGGTGATGTTTAATCATGCTGATCTCCCATTTCATTACGTAATTTTTGCAAGGCCAAACGTAATCGTGATTTTACCGTGCCTACTGGAATATTAAGTTGATGCGCAAGTTGTTCTTGCGACATATCTTGAAAATAAACGCCTCTTACCACTTCGCGTTGAGCAATAGGTAATTTATCGAGGTAGCGTTTAATTTGTTTATCTTCTAAATGATCGCTGTATTCGTGATGTGTATCTTGTGAGTCGTTTAATAACGGCCAAATGTCTTCGCTTATGTTTTCTTCTTTATTACTTTTCATTTTACGAAGCATATCGAATGAAGCGTTACGCATAACGGTGTAAACCCACGTAGTCGCCGCACCTTTATCACTATGATACAAATGTGCTTTACGCCAAACTGACGTTAGTGTCTCTTGCACAAGCTCCATAGCTTGCGCTTCAACACCAAACTGCTTAATTCCAAAGCGTTTAATTTTTGGCGCAAAGTATTCAAATAAATAGGAAAATGCTTTTTTGTCGCGTGATTGCGCAACATCTATAAGCGCTTGCATGAGCTCTTTACTCGGCGTTTCTGGCATGGCAGTGTACTTACCTGTATTAGGTTCACAACGTGGTGACTGTTGTTGACTTACCATAATAATTTATCCCGTTATTGCTTTTGTATTAAGTAATACGGGCAATAATTAATTTAGGATCATAAAATTTAGGCAAATTCGTTATTAATCACAGTATGGAGGAAACTCAGCAAGTTATCAAAGTTCGTTTCAAACGCAAGTTGCTGTTTTTTCTCAATTGATATAGGTAGGAGCTCAAGCCAACGTGCTGCAATCCAAGGCAACTTGTCAAAATGAGTTTTTTTGTACAATAAATTAAGCTCTGAATTACCTGCAAATACGTTTTTAAGCGCGTCGTGTAATAGGTAATGATCGCCAATGTCGTTGTTAGAATCCTTATACCAATAAGGCGTATTGCAAGGCGACACTAAGCCATGACGTAGTTCGTCTTCGTCTTGGTAAACATCGTTTATTTGCACATTTTGCGAGGCAAATACATCAATTAATAGTACGTCGTTATCGTCTTGGTCAAAATCGATAATATCGACAAGGCAACCTTGCGCACTTATATTAAATGGCGTGTCGTGCTCAAATGTACAAAGCACAAACCCTGAATTATTTTTTAATGCGGTTTTAACCATATTTAAATAACGAGGCTCAAATATGCGTAATCGCGTAAAACCTTCAGGTAACATAAAAATGGGTAATGGAAAAATCGCACGTTTCATAAAGTCTACTTATTTCAAACACTCTGCCTTTATTTACGTGCGCTTTTGCTAAGTCGATCAGCTTTGTATGAATCGAATTAATTACCAGCTATATAATTGGTTAAAGATTAAACCAACCTCCCATAGCTTTAAACACTTGAACCGAGTAATAAGCGCTAATCATGCTTACTACGGGTGCTAACATTAATGCAAATAATCCAAGTTCACTGCTCATCGTTTTAATCCTTTAAGTGGTTTATTTTACGTTTTTTATACTAGTGTCAGTATTTTTAAGCGTTGCGCTATCTGTTAAAACGGGCTCATCTAATAACCCCTCTAAAACAGTTTTAGCATCAAAATAAAGCGTTTCCTTTAGTGATTTTTCAAGCTCGATTGTGGTTTGCTTTACGTAGCTTGCTACACTTTGAGTTAATATATCAGTTACATCTAGGTCAACTTCTACTGCATGAACTTGCGCAGAACCTAATACTAATAAACTTGCCATAGCGATTTTAATTGAATGTTTCATAATGGTATTCCTTGTTTGTGTATTGTTTAGACGTAGTTATATACTCAAGGGTTGTGCCAACATAAAAATAAATCGTAAGCAACTGTAATTAAACAACTTTACATTGATTGCTTTAATTTAATAAATTCATACCTCGTTAATTTAACCATTTAATTTAATTTTTTGACTATTTTTTAGTTAATAAATAAAAGAGTTTTAAGTGTATTAATACCGTCACAGTAAATACATTTATCGTTTATAAAAACGTCATATCTAACCATTAAAGTGCGCACCACTATTAATAATTAAAAAAGTGCAGTATGACCCTTTCATCTCGTCGAAATTTCTTAAAAACCTCAGCTGCAAGCATATTTACAGTTGCGGTATCGAGCGCCATTACAGGTTGTGCTCAAACATTAATGAGCAAGCCTCTATCAGCAATTGAATTTAAACACGGGGTAGCGAGTGGCGATCCGCTCAGTAATGCTTTAATAATATGGACACGCGCAACAACTTCTCAATTAACGTCAGAAGTAACTGTTGCTTGGGAGTTGGCAAGTGATTCTAAATTTAAAAATATTATTTGCAGCGGGCGCGAACAAACCGATAAAAGCCGCGACTTTACAATAAAAATAGATGTGCAAGACCTTACTCCAAATACAGAATACTTTTATCGCTTTATTGGGTTAAATACACAAAGCCCTATTGGCCGCGCTAAAACTCTGCCGGTTAGTAATATTGAACAAATAAAAATGGTTGTTGTGTCTTGCTCAAACTACCCTGCGGGGTATTTTAATGCCTACACAGATGCCGCTAAGCAAAAAGATTTAGATGTAGTACTGCATTTGGGAGATTACATTTACGAATACCCAATGGGCGGGTACGCCACACAAAATGCAGAAAACATTGGCCGCCAATTAGCAGCTGATAACAGCGGTGAAATTATTACCCTTAGCGACTATCGTAAACGCTATGCTATTTACAGAACAGACCAAGGCCTTCAAGCACTTCACGCTGCAGCGCCTTTTATCGCAATATGGGATGATCACGAAGTTACTAACGATACCTATAAAAGTGGTGCTGAAAATCATACCCCTGATGAAGGTGATTTTTTTAAGCGTCGCGCAGCAGCTATTCAAGCCTATTACGAATGGCTGCCAATTAGGCCACCTATGGGCGAACAAAGCCCGCAAATATATCGCACCTTCGATTTTGGTAATTTAATAAGCTTACATATGCTAGATACGCGCGTAATAGCACGCGATAAACAACTCGCTTACAGCGACTACAAAAACCCCGAGACCAAGCAAATGGATGTTGCGCGCTTTGTCAGTGATTTAAATAATCAAAATAGGCATTTACTAGGTAACACACAACTAAACTGGCTCACCAGTGCAATAACTAAATCAAATGCAAAATGGCAAGTATTGGGCCAGCAAGTATTGATGACTAAAATGTGGCTACCTACTGAAATATTCTCGCAATCCGATCGCACTAAAATACCTCAGGTGTTAAAAGAGCTTGTTACCTTTAAAAAAGAAGTGTTAGCTAATAAAGCGGTAACACCCGAGCAACTCGCACGCGTAAATACTTTAATGCCTTATAATTTAGATGCGTGGGATGGTTACCCAAGCGAGCGCGAAGCATTATACAAAAGCGTTACTGCATTAAATAAAAAGTTAGTCGTGGTTGCAGGTGATACGCACAATGCGTGGCATGGCACATTAAAAAATGCAAAAGGCGAAAGCGTAGGAGTAGAGTTTGCAACACCTGGCGTTACATCCCCGGGTATGGAGCATTATTTAGCGCTTAATACTGCACAAGCAAAGCAAATGGCTGACTCGCTTTCATTGTTAATAAACGACTTAAATTATTGTGACCTATCGCACCGCGGATATATGCTATTGACAATTACAAACGAGCAAATCACAACTGATTGGCGTTATATAGATAATATAGATTCCCCAAATTACAACATTGCTGCCCAACACCAAAGTGTTTATAAAGGCTGATTTTATAAAAAAAGAAGGTAAATACATCATTTACCTTCTTCGTTTATTTTATTAAACGCGCTTAATTACAACTATAAAGAAGCGTCCACGAAGCATCACTTCCTGGAAGGCTGTTTGTATACCAATTTGCGCTGTATGCATTACCTTGATATTGCATTTTATCGTCGGTGTTATTGTGGGTAAACGGACCACCTGAGTAATCTTTGTTCACCCAATTAGGGTATGCATTAATACCGTTACAATCTGTTGAGCTTACAACACTGCATCCGTTTGTATCAACACTTGTACCAGCGGGTGTATCTGGGCACTGATCGATATCATCATTCACACCATCGTTATCCGCATCGCTTTGTGGCTCAACTACTTCAACAACACAACCTACATTATTAACCGTTTCACCTGCCGGTGTATTAGGGCATTGATCAACATTATCGCTTATACCATCGGCATCGCTATCAGTTACTGCACAACCAATGCTATCAACCGTTGTACCTGCGGGAGTATTATTGCACTGATCAAGGCTGTCACTTACGCCATCCCCGTCGCTATCTAAATCAACATTGCTACTACCACCACCCCAACCTTGAATGATCTCTTTAACTTTAGTGCCTGACGATGTTAGTGAATTCCAACTACCGCCTGGAGTAAATAACGATGCACCTTCGTTTTTATCGTTTAAAGCCCAGTTAGCGTGGCTAATATTGTTTGTTTTAAAAAATGCCATCCATGCATCGGTTTCATTGATATTAACACCACCATTGCCATCAGCATTAACTGTTCCCCACTCTGTGGCGAATAGTGCAATGCCGTTATCGAGTGCTGTTTGTGCTTTATTTCGATACGATTGACCATGCGTGCCAGCATAAAAATGCAGAGTGTAAGCAATATTGGCGCGATCAATTGGGTTTTGTGATGCCACATCGACATCTTGCGACCACGTAGGCGTTCCAACCACAATTAAGTTATCAGGGTCGATTGCTCTAATTTTATCAATAACTGTTTCTGCATAAGGCTTAATATCGTTAACCCACGAAATTTGTAACGGCTCGTTATAAATTTCATAAATAACATTGTCGTACTGTCCATATTTGGTAGCTACGTCTTCAAAAAAGCGAACTGCAGTTGCTTGATCGGTATGTGCTTCATGGCTATGAAAATCAATAATAACGTACATATCTTCAACAATAGCTGCATTTACAACAGTATCAAGACGGCTCATATTGCCCTCCCAATCAAAGTTCAAACTACCACCAGTACTCGTACCATGACCAATAGCTGCACGAATTAATGTTGCATTAAATTCAGTTTTTGCCTTTGCTACTGTTTCTGCTGTGTAAAATTTTTCAGCGCCCCACCCCGTATTACTCCAAAATAGGCTAGGTCCTGCAAAGCTTGTGCTTTCCCCACCCGCAAGAATTTGATTCCCACTCACCGTTAACTTTTCAACAGCGGCATTAGCCATTGTTGAGCATCCTAATAATAAAGCTAACGATAAGCTCGCCACTTTAAAATCCTTTCTTTTGTGATTATTTGAACTGTTATTCATCGTATTTCCTTAAATTGAAATTATCAGTCGTCATTGCTTGACGTAATAAATTGACACCAAACCAATACTTAATAGTCAAATAAAGTTAATTTGGCGAGCAGAAAGTACCATTTATTTATTAACATTAAATGAATAAAAAGGTACAAAGATAAGGATTTTAGTTAACTAAATATCAACAAGTGAGTGATTTAACGAGGTTTGAGGATTTTACTGGGTATATACAGGCATTTACACGATGTTTACATGATGCGGGCAAAAAATCTCGGTTACAAAAAATATGTATAAAAATGAAAAGGCGGTAATAATAATTATTACCGCCATCAATAATAGCTAAATATCAGGGATAAATATGCGGGAAGAAAATTAATAAGCCAACCAAACCGAGTTCTAATTAAGTGGCTTATTTTTTAGTGGGCAGCGCTTTTCTGCCCAAACGGTATGCATCCATCATACTCAGCACCCAAATTATAATCATTAAAGGTACATACTTATATTCAGCGAGTTGAGCGCAAGCGTCAGATGGTTGTTGCGCGGCTTTTAAAATGGCCGTAACCGACATGGGGATTTTTCCGTTTACAATTTCATTTGCAGTACACTGTGCAATCGCAAATATATCTTGAAAGGTTAAAATTAAAAGAACAGAGAATACACCCGCAAAAATAGCGCCTATAAGGTGTTTTTTTAAAGAAAAATGCCCCGCTCCAGGATAAACAATGGCGGTAAGTAAAGCAGCTTTTAAATCTTGTTTCATGGTTATTTCAGCTCGTAATATGTATTACACTAGACACCAACATAGTGAATTAATTCTCTTTAAAATCAAGTAAAAGCTAAAGTAGCGTATCAAATAAAGTTATTTAGAATTACTCACAGCTAAGATTGAAACTTTCAGCGTACAGTTGTACACTGAAATTAATTCCAATAGTGGTAGGAACAGTTATGTCGTTAGAAACGCCTTATTCCCGTAAAGAAGAGAAATTAAACGTAATCAGCCATGCACTCGGTATTATATTTGCCGCGTTTGTTATGTGGGATTTATTTAGCCAAGCCACCAGCACTAAAGCGTATATTAGTACTGCAATTTATGGCAGCAGCCTATTTGTGCTGTTTTTGTCATCCACTTTGTACCATGCCAGTATTCAACCGCGCTTAAGAGCCTTTTATAAAAAGTGCGATCACTGCGCCATATACTTATTAATTGCCGGCACCTACACTCCCTTTTTATTAATCTCATTAACCGGTGCTTGGTCATGGGCAACACTTACATTTATTTGGGCGGTGGCACTAGCAGGCGTTGCGTACAAAGTATTTGTACGCAACGGCAATAAAAAAATATCACTCGCCACCTACTTACTCATGGGCTGGTTTGCACTAGCTATTGTATATCCACTTTATTCTAGTGTTGATGTAAAGGCACTTTACTGGCTACTTGCCGGCGGTATTTTTTATAGTTTAGGTACATTATTTTACAGTGCTAAAAGCACCCAATTTAGCCACGCAATTTGGCACTTATTCGTTATTGCTGGGTGTATTTGCCATTATATTTCAATTAGCAATTACGTTTATTAAATAAGCTAGAACTACTTGTATAATTCGAATAGCTCAAATTTATGACTACGTAATTTAGCCAAGTAAATTAATGGCTGCTTGAGTAACCTGATTTGCTTGAGCGAGAACCGTAGTACTAGCTTGTTGTAATATCTGATTTTTTGTAATTATAGCTGTTTCAATAGCAAAATCGGCATCCTGTATACGACTGCGGGAAGTAGAAACATTCTCAGAAATATTTGCTAAATTATTAATCGTATGATTAAGTCGATTTTGTATTGCACCTAAATTTGCTCTATTTGCATCTATTTGTTTTAAAGCAGCATCAATTACCTCGATAGCTGATTGTGCCCCATCAGAGTTTTCACCTGAGATATCTATGTCATCAACATGATCTAATATACTTACTCCACCAGTTTGAGGTACATTTAAGTAACGATTAACATCTCCTCCATTGACGCTAATTTCATCTGAAGAGGACAATTCTAATTTAGAGAAAACAGATGCTCCATTGTTAGGGTTTACTGGTGACTGTAGAGCACCAACTGGAGCGCCATCAACAAGTTGGCCTAGCTTAACTGTTGGAGATGATGTCATATCTAAGCCATCAACATCAACACCGAACACATCAAATGAAGTGGATGTAGCCCCTGCTACATTATCTCTTTCTATCACTTCATAACCATCAGACTGAAGATCTTCCATTAATCTGTCAAAGTTACCGCTATATTTACTCAGATCATAGCTATCTATAACTATGCCTCCCTTCTTAAAGCTCATAACACCATCATCTGCTGAAGTTAGTCCTTCTATCCGAGCTTCTAACTTTGTAGAGGCAAGTACATCAGCACCACTATTGTTAATAACGTCAGCAACAATACTAGCTCCAGTACCTGCTGGAATACTGATACTTTCGCCATTTAAGGTCCATAAATCAGAAGTTGAAAACCTCAACGATGTAATTGTATCTAAAGGGTATGGTGCTGCAGGAAAATAAATTGGTTCAATTTTATAAATTCCAATAGCGTCAGCAGAAACATCATTCAAATTTAAATTAATTGTTTCATTTGCATTAGCACCTACCTGAAACTGCTTTGTACCAAACGTACCATCAAGTAAACTAATACTTCCAAATTGAGTAGTTTCCGCTATGCGGGTTATTTCTTGCTGCAACGCTGTCACTTCTTTTTGTAGTGCAGCCCTATCATCTCCATTATTTGAGCCATTCGCAGATTGTAAAGACAATACTCGCATTCGCTGTAGGATACTCGAAGACTCTTCCATAGCTCCTTCAGCAGTTTGCGATATAGATATTCCATCATTGGCATTGCGTTGAGCAACTGATATACCATTAATTTGGGAAGTCAAACGATTTGATATTTGCATACCAGCTGCATCATCTTTTGCACTATTAATTCTCATACCTGAAGATAGACGTTGCATTGAAACCTCAAGGTCTTTACCGAATTTATTAAGGTTTCGCTGCCCGTTGAGTGATGCTGTATTTGTTACTACTGATAGCGCCATTAAAACGTCCTTTTAAGTTTCAGCATGATTCATACAAAATACACGCATTATTTAAGCCACTATAAAGCTTTATCTTTAAAAGTTCTTAAAATAAAAAACAATTAGGCTCTCTAAGCATGTGTTGAAGGAGATGTGAAGTATGATGAATCAGTATTAAACAAAACAACAAAGCTTATCATCCATTAATGCATCAACTAACCAATACCAATTAAATGTTGATCCAACAACAAGTCCTGCTAGCTTGTCTTTATAAGGGGCTAAAAAAGATAAAATGACAGACATGTCATTATTTAAACGCTTACAGCTAAGCGTTTCACCTTGTTCATCAATAATAGCAATCACACTATTATTTGAATGCAAGTCAATTCCACCATATAGTTTCATACTAAGTTCCTCGAGGTACAGTTTATGTTTTGGTTAACACAACTGTATCGGAAAACTCAAAGAGCTTTCTATATGGTTATCAAATCTTGACTTCAGACATTATGACATCTGACCGTCTGCAGTTAGCACAAAGCCGTCCATCTCTTTGCTCACCCACTTAACTCCCAAGTTATAAAACACTCAAAACTGATATTTTGCTTTAAAAAGTAATCTTCAGTGTCATCAACGCGGTAAGTTGGGCTGTTTCTAGTAAATTCATCATTTTTGTCGGATGGCGTGGCTTCGCCACTTATCCGACCTACGTCAAAATGTAGGTTGGTTAAGCCGAAGGCGCCACCCAACAAAGTTTCAGATTCACGCCTTGAAGGACAGCTGCTGGTATTTATCCGCCAATAATAGTCACATCACTCCCACCGGCACTCGCGCATATTCACTTTGTCGTTTTTAAACAGCACACCTTCTGATAGTAGCTTTTCGCGCTGTTCTTGGTATTTTTCGCTACCTGCAGGGAATGATATTTTACCTTGACCATTCACTACCCTGTGCCAAGGTATAACCGAGTCGTTTGGCATCACTTTTAATAAGCGCCCGACCAACCGTGAGTTTTGCGGATAACCAGCAAGAGCTGCAACTTGCCCGTAACTTGATACTTTTCCTACTGGTATGCCTGCGATAACAGTATAAATAAGCGTTTCTTTATCAATATCCATTGTTGTTAGAATATTCCTTACTTAGTTGTTTAAATTGCTCCCAGATAGTACGCGCTACAGGGCCGTGGTGCATTGCATGCTGCCTAAAGGCTCTAATTTGCGCGCTAAATTTATGCTCTCGGTCAGTTATGTGTATTTCTTGAAGTAAGCCTGCTTTTATTTCAGGGTCGCAGTGCTCTAGGCTCATCATTGCCCAACCTGCGCCTGAGAGTAAAAACGATTTTAAAGTCGATACATCATCAATTTTCATCATGGCGGAGCCTTTTGAGTACGATAGCCTGTCGCTG
>NZ_JADYXI010000039.1:0-14650 GCF_015864375.1 Pseudoalteromonas sp. SWYJZ19 | reverse complement strand
GCAGAAAAGTAAAATACGTGCAATTAATGCACTCTCATCCAATACCCATCACGTAGGTCGGGCGAGCGAAGCGACTCCCAACGTTAAAATCACATCGAGAATAACTACAGTGTTCTTATTTGGCGAGCTGGGTTACCGGCTACTACGGTATTAGGCATTACATTTTTAGTTACAACAGATCCCGCACCCACAATACTATTTTCACCAACACTTACACCCGCTAAAATAACTACACCCGCGCCAATCCATACGTTATTGCCTAACGCGATTGGTGCTGCAAAGTTTTCCTTATTAAGCCTCTCTGCTGGATTAGTAGCATGTGACACAGCAAGTAGCTGAACGTTCGGTCCTATTAAGCAGTCATCACCGATAGTAATTGAGTAATTGCCTAATGGTGAGTCGAGAAGTGTGCAATTAATATTTATAAAAGTACGATCACCAATAACTATTTGATTACCGTAATCGCAATGAAAGCCTGATTCTATAATTACACCATCACCCGAGTTTAAAAATAACTCCTTGATACGTTTTAAGTTCCCTTTGCTTGGGCTCTTATTAAATAAACGGCAAGTTTCACCAGCTTGCTTTCGCTGTGCTAAGTATTCTTTACTGATACTGTTAAATGACTGCATTGTATTTATCTTTATAACTTAATTGTTTATAGCTTACCGTATTTTTAGTTTTATTATTATTAGAATAAAACTGTGTTTTTTTTGCTCGTTCACTTGCCATTTAGGTTGTTTCGTTTAAAATCGCATAACTTTCGAAACGAAACTTAATTCACGATCTTTATGACTAAACGAAACACACAACAGCGTCGTCACAATATACTGGTTCAGGTTAATGAACTAGGTGAAGTAGTTGTTGAAAAGCTAGCTGAACAGTTTCAAACATCAGAAGTAACCATTCGAAAAGATTTAACCTCGCTTGAAAAAAGTGGCTTATTACTTCGCCGCTACGGTGGTGCTATTGCACTACCCAAAGAAATTGTTAGCGATGAAGTAGATTCAAAGCGCAAAGTAGCAATAGCAAAAGCGGCAGCCTCACTTATAAACGATCATAACCGCATTATTATTGATAGCGGACGCACTACAGCAGCGATGATCCCTGAACTTGCCAATAAACGTGGGCTCGTTGTTATGACCAATGCGATTAAAGTCGCTAGTCGTTTATTAGCACTTGAGAACGAGCCGACACTTTTAATGACCGGCGGAACGTGGGATCCACATTCTGAGTCATTTCAGGGGCAAGTTGCCGAAAATGTATTATGTTCTTACGACTTTGATCAGCTTTTCATTGGTGCTGACGGTATAGACGTAAAGCGTGGCACTACAACCTTTAATGAGTTAGTAGGCTTAAGCCAGGTTATGGCAAAAGCGGCACGTGAAGTAATAGTAATGGTTGAATCTGACAAGATTGGCCGAAAAATACCAAATTTAGAATTACCGTGGAAAATAGTAACCACATTAATAACCGACAATGGCTTAGCAGACGATAAACGCAAAGCGATTGAGGCGTGTGGTGTAAAACTAATTTGCGCAGAGATTATACAATAGCTACTGAGTAGCAAGTATTTAAACAATTAATGGAGACACTATGTGTGGAATAGTTGGGGCAGTTGCAGAACGTCCAGTAAACAAAATTTTAGTTGAAGGCCTTAAGCGTCTTGAATACCGTGGTTATGACTCAGCAGGCGTAGCCTTGCTTGATGGCAACACACTTAATACTGTTAAAGCAGTAGGTAAAGTAGTTAACGTAGAAGCAGCGCTAGAAAAAGCCGGCGTTAGTGGTCATACAGGCATTGCACACACACGCTGGGCAACACATGGTAGCGTTACAGAAGAAAATGCACACCCACATGTATCAAACAACCAGCTAGCACTTGTGCACAACGGTATTATTGAAAACCACGCTACGCTTCGTGCAGCATTAAAAGCTGATGGTTACAAATTTTTATCAGACACTGATACAGAAGTAATGGTGCATTTAATTCACCAACTTCGTAAGCAACACACAACGTTACTTGCATCAGTACAAGCAGCTGTTAAACAGTTTGAAGGCGCATTTGGTACCGTTGTATTTGATAAAGATAACGACAACGAAATTATTGTAGCGCGCTCAGGTAGCCCTCTTGTTATAGGTTTAGGCCTTGGCGAAAACTTTATTGCGTCTGATCAATTAGCATTATTACCTGTTACTCGCAGCTTCATCTTTTTAGAAGAAGGCGACGTAGCACGTATTACACGTGACACAGTAGAAATTTTTGATGCAGACGGTAACGCAGTTGAGCGTGAAGTGATTGAATCAAACATTACGCAAGATGCATCAGGTAAAGGCGATTACCGTCACTACATGCTAAAAGAAATTTACGAGCAGCCACTTGCCGTACGTAATACCCTTGAAGGACGTTTAAACGACGACCGCGTAGCAATTGATGCCTTTGGCGACAGCGCTCAGCAAATATTTAAAGATGTAAAACATGTGCAAATTATTGCCTGTGGTACGTCTTACCATTCAGGTATGGTTGCACGTTACTGGCTTGAGCAGTTTGCGGGTGTTAGCTGTAATGTAGAAATAGCTTCTGAATTTAGATACCGTCAGTCGTTTGTTCATGAAAATAGCTTACTAGTTACTATTTCTCAATCGGGTGAAACAGCTGATACGTTAGCTGCATTACGCCTAGCTAAAGAGCAAGGTTACATGGCCTCAATGACTATTTGTAACGTACCTGGTTCATCGCTTGTACGCGAATCAGACCTTGCCTTTATGACTAAAGCAGGCGCTGAAATAGGCGTTGCCTCTACTAAAGCATTCACAACGCAATTAGTTGGTTTGTTAATGCTTACTGCGTCTATAGCGCAAGAAAAAGGCCTTGATCAAAGCGCAATTGTAAATGCGATTAAAGTACTTCCAGCTAAGTTAGAAGAAACATTATTACTCGCTGATGGTATTGCAGACCTTGCAGAAGAGTTTGCTGATAAACACCATTCATTATTTTTAGGTCGTGGTTCACAATACCCAATTGCAATGGAAGGCGCGCTTAAGCTTAAAGAGATTTCGTACATTCATGCAGAAGCCTACGCCGCTGGCGAGCTAAAACATGGCCCACTAGCGCTTATAGATGCCGACATGCCAATTATTGTTGTAGCACCAAATAACGAATTGCTAGAAAAACTTAAATCAAACGTAGAAGAAGTACGCGCACGTGGCGGCATTATTTATGTATTCGCAGATAAAGATTCACACTTTGAGTCAGACGACACAATGCGTGTAATCAACGTAAACCATACTGACGATATTATTGCGCCAATTGTTTACACACTGCCATTACAGTTATTGTCGTACTACGTAGCCGTAATTAAAGGCACTGACGTTGATCAACCTCGTAACTTGGCTAAATCTGTTACTGTTGAGTAAAATCAATAGGTTATAGGTTTTGATTGATGTTAAAAAAGCGCTTAAGGCGCTTTTTTTGTGCCTGAAAGTCTGTTAGCTTAAGTAACTTATTATTCTCTAAGGGATTAGTCATGCGTTTATTAACCGTAATTTGTTTTGTTAGCTTTTTTGCTTTTAGTTCACAAAGTGCCTTTGCACAATCTAGCACTAAACAACAAACCGCTGATTACTCTCAGTACACACATATATTTAAATCGGCTGTTTTAAACGAAGAACGCACAGTTACAGTACAGTTGCCTAAAAGCTATCAAGCTGAGTCAAACAAGGTATATCCTGTTATATATCGCTTAGATGGCGCGGGTAATATACCGCTTGCCAGTGCTGTTATCGAGCGCTTACAAAATGATAATCGTGCGCCCGAGGTTATTATTGTCGCTATTGAAAGCACTAATCGACTCAGAGATTTCTATCCTACAGTGAATAAAGAGCCACAAGGGCCTGTCGGTGAAGGCGGTGGTGCAGCAAAGTTTTTAGCATTTATTGAGCAAGAACTTATGCCCTTGATTAATAAAAGTTATCGTACGCATAGCTTCAATGTAATTGCTGGGGGCTCAGCAGCAGGCGTATTTGCACTTTATACTATGCAAGCTAACCCTGACCTTTTCCAAGCGCATATTGCTTACAGCCCTGCCGTTTGGTGGAACTATGGCGCATCGGTAAAAAATACAAAATCGTTTATAGCTAAAAAGAAAGAGCTTAACAGCTACGTTTACATCAATATTGGCGAAGAAGCCGGCATAATGCGTGAAAGGTACGATGAACTACAGCAATCACTGCAATCGCATAAAGTGCGAGGGTTACGTTTTTTTAGTGATGCGTTTGATGGTGTGTCGCATAACCTGACTTCCGTAGCTGGGGTATTTAATGCCTATCACAACTTATTTTCACCTAAACAAATGCCAATGAACGCTTTAACTGACGATGTAGCCTCTATTGATGCTTATTACCAAAACTTATCTCAGCAATGGGGCGAGCAAATATCGCCACCAGATCGCGCTGTTAGATCACTAGGTTATAACCTAACGGGCAGCAAGCAATTTAACCGTGCTATTGAAGTGTTTAAATACAATATAAAAAACTATCCAAAATCAGTCGATGCGCTTTCTGCTCTATCTTATGGCTATGAAATGCAAGGCGATACCCGTCAAGCGCTTGAATATATGGAATCTGCTTTAGCGATTGCTGACGACTCATATCCTTACATAAATTACTTAAAAGAAACAAAAGCTAGATTGCAGGTAGAGTTTGATAAGCGTAACTTGGTTTTTTAGCTACAACTAATAAAAACGACGCGCAAGCGTCTTTTTTATTAGTTGTAGCTAAATTTTATTTAAATCACTAATCCCTACTTAATAATCGCTAAATACGCTAAAATTACAGGCTACTTTTTTAGCAATGAGCCCGTAATATTCATGACCTCAGCAACAAGCCCTAGCACATTTACCGAACTTGGCCTTATTCCAGAGCTATTAGCTCGTTTAACCGATTTGGAATATATCCAGCCTACGCCAATTCAAGCTAAGGCTATACCTAGTGTGCTTGCGGGGAGTGACTTAATTGCAGGGGCAAATACTGGCTCAGGTAAAACAGCAACGTTTGCGCTGCCAATGCTACAAAAAATGTTTGTTGAACAAGGTAGTAAAAGCGCAGCAAGCAAAGGCAATTTTGTAACAGGGCTTATTTTAGTACCTACTCGTGAGCTTGCAACGCAAGTAGCCGATAGCGTTAAATCGTATTCTGCTAACTTTAATGGCGTAATTAAAACGGTTGCTGTGTTTGGTGGCGTGTCGGTTAATACACAAATGCAGGCTCTTCGTGGTGGCGCTGATATTATAGTGGCAACACCCGGGCGTTTGCTTGATTTAATCTCAAGCAATGCTATTAAGCTTGATAAACTAAATACGCTTGTGCTTGATGAAGCCGACCGCATGCTAAGCCTTGGCTTTACCGAAGAGCTTGCTGAGCTATTAGCGTTAATGCCTGCTAAAAAACAAACTATGTTGTTTTCAGCAACTTTTCCAGAGCAAGTTAAGCTATTAACACAAGATCTATTAAATGACCCTGTTGAAATACAAGTTCAAAGCAAAGACGAAAGCACCTTAGTACAACGTGTTTTTACCGTAAACAAAGGTGAAAAAACCACTGTTTTAGCGCATTTAATTAAAACGCATAAATGGCGCCAAGCGCTGATTTTTGTAAACGCAAAAAAAGACTGTGAACACTTAGCCAGTAAACTTGAAAAACGCGGTGTTAACGCACAAGTATTCCATGGCGATAAAGGTCAAAGTGAGCGTACTCGCGTAATCGAAAAATTTAAAGCGGGCGAAATTGAAGTGCTTATTGCAACCGATATTGCTGCACGTGGTTTAGATATTGAAAAACTGCCAGTGGTAATAAACTTTAATCTACCACGCAGCCCGTCTGATTATATGCACCGTATTGGCCGAAGTGGTCGTGCTGGTGAAGTAGGCTTAGCACTTTCATTGGTTGACTATGAAGACTTGCATCACTTTAAAGTAATCGAGAAGAAGAATAAGCTACGCCTTGAACGTGAGGAAGTAGCTGGCTTTGCCGTTAACCAAGCTAATCTGGATGCTGCACAGGCACTTAAAAATGAAAAGCCAATGGCAAAACCAGAAGGCACAGGCAAGAAAAAGAAAAAAAATAAAGCCGATGATATAGATGATGTATGGAGTGGTTGGAGAAAAAAATAAGCTTTAACACTATATGAGTCATTAAATTCAAGCCATTAAAAAACCCTGCAAAATATGCAGGGTTTTTTGTTGGCTCTAGTTTATTTTGCTATGCGGCAAATTAAAAGTCAGTTGGAGCAGGTGGCACTGTTAAAGGTTGTTTTGGATTAGCTTTAAGCTCATCTAGCAGCTCTTCTACGGCGCGTTCTATTGAAGGGTCTTGCCCTTTATAGACTAACTCTGGACGGTCTATTACTTTAATGTCGGGTGTAACACCTTCGTTTTCGATTATCCAGTTACCTTGATTGTCTAATACACGGAAGGTCGCTGCGATCACTTGCCCACCATCTACCAGACTTGGGTTGCCAGAAATACCAATTAACCCTCCCCAAGTACGCGTGCCAATGAGTTTACCTAAACCTGCTTGGCGGAAGTAGTACGGAATAGCATCCCCACCTGAGCTTGAATAGCCGTTAATCAGCATTGCTTTTGGACCATCGTGAGCAAACTGTGGTGTTTTTGTTGGTTCTACACCACGGCGCTTCCAATAATTTAAAGGTTTTCGCGCTAACCACGTGATCATGTGTTCAGGAATAAAACCACCACCATTGTAACGGTCATCAATAATCATGGCGTCTTTTGTCGTTTGCGGCATGTAATTTTTAAACATGGCGCGGTTACCCTCGTATGCCGTATTTGGTAAATGCACGTAACCAATTCGACCATTCGAAAGTTTATCAACGTAAGCTGCACGTGAGTTAACCCACTCTAGGTAACGCAGTCCTTGTTCACTTGCCACTGGTTTTACAGTTACTTGCCATGCCCCTTTACTGCGTGGTTTATTGTTAAGCATTAACTCAACTTGCTCACCTTGAGTGTTCTCAAGTAGTTCGTAAAAGTTAGCAACGTCTTTTACAGAGCGTCCATTAACAGCAATTATGTAATCGCCGTTTTGGGCTTTAACGCCTGTAGTTCCCAGTGGCGAGCGAAAATCATCATGCCAGTTTTCACCTTGGAAGATCTGTTCAATTTTTACATAACCAGATGGATCGCTAGCGAGAGTTGCACCCAGTAAGCCATGGTTTTTACGTTCTGCTTTTGGCATATCGCCAGATTGAACGTAAATATGACCGGAATTAATTTCGCCCGCAATTTCGCTAAGAATGTAATCTAGGTCGCTACGATGTGCGATAGCATCAGCCATAGGCTGGTATTTAGCTAAAATAGCATCCCAATCTTGCCCATGATGGTTTTCGTCGTAGAACCAGTCGCGCAGTGTGCGCCAGCCTTCTACATACATTTGCTGCCATTCTATTTGTGGATTAATTTTCAACGTCATTTTGCTTAAATCTAGCTTGTTGGCGTCTAGGTCTTGCTTTGGCTTCGGTTCAATTAAGCTGTAATTGTTACCAGCATGAACCAGTATATGTTCGCCATTACTTGAAATAGTGTAATTGCTTACGCCTTTAGCGACTGTTTCTAGCTCACTATCGTGCTCGGTACCAATAAGTTGTAAACCACCATTGGCAAGAGTAAGTACGCCGTCTTTTACTGCGGTTAAGCCACGGTAATCGCCCGCAGGGGCATTAAGTGCGGTAACACGCTGCATAAAGTCACTGCTTTGCAGTGCGTTTTTAACTTTTTTGTCGTCTTCTTTTTCGTCATCTTTATCTTTTACAATAGTGGTTTCGTCACTTTGTAATGCAATAAGTGGCTTAATGCTATCGTTTACCGCAGCCGCATAAATACGGGTCGCGCGGTTAAACATGTAGTCAAATTCATAGCTGCTAAAGGCAAGGTTAAAGTCGCGCTCTGAGCTAAAGTACAGGTATTGTCCATCTGGCGAGAAAGTTGGATTTTGCTCATTGGTCATTTCGTCGGTTAAACGCGTTATTTTTTTCTTGTCGATATTGTAATGCCATAACGAGGCGTAGCGATTTTCGTTATTTTTAACGTAAATAATATCTTCGCTATTTGGTGACCAAGTGTACTGGCGTATCCCTTCTTCATCGTAGATAGCGGTATCAATTTTATGTTGTTTACCCGATTTTGCATCTAACCACCACAGCGTATGGTTTTTGTCTGCAAACAGTAATTTAGAACTGTCTGGCGACCAAATAGGGGTAAAACGCCAAATTGTAGCATTGCTTGTTAATTGCTTAATGGCATTGTTTTTACTGCGATCTTTGAGATAAATTTCGTACTCGCCGGTTTCATCGCTCATGTATGCAATATAACGACCGTTAGGTGACCAGCTTGCGTCAATTTCTCTTCCTTTTTGGGTATATGAAAGATTGCGTGTTGGTCCTTGTTTTACGGGCACGCTAAAGAGTTCGCCACGTGCTGTAAACAGCGCACGTTTGCCATCGTGAGAAATCGACATAGATTCAATAAAGTCGCTTACATTTTTACTGTACGGCATGGCGTATTGACGAACGCCAGCAATATTAATGCTTAGCTTGGTGCTTTTTTCTGTTTTTGCGTCAAAGCGATATAAATAACCACCGTTTTCGTACACAACCGCATTTGGGCCCGCTGATGGCCAAAGCACGTCAAAGTTTTTATAGTTTGTAAGTTTTTTAGGTTCACTACCTTTGCGGTACTGGTAAAGGTTTAATGTGTAATCGCGGTCAGACACAAAATAAATATTATCGCCAACCCATGTAGGTTGATGATCGGTTGCTCGGTTAGTTGTAAGTTGCTCTGAGGTGTTATTTTCTAAATCGTAAATCCATACGTCTTGTGCGCGACCACCGCGAGTACGTTTCCATGTACGAAATTCGCGATCGATTGGTGTATACACATACTTGCTACCATCTGGTGAAAGCATACCGCCGCCGGTTTCTGGAATAGCTAAAGGCTGCTCAAGTCCGCCGTCTGCAGGGACCATATAAGGGCGGCCCATACGTTTCCCCCACGGGGTGCGGTTAGCGCGAAACACTACATTTTTGCCATCGGCTGTCCAATCTAAAACACGGTAATCAAAACCACCACGCGGTGGCATAGGGCCAACATCGTTATAGTAGGTAAGTTGCTTTAGGCCAGAACCATCGCTGTTGATCACATAAATTTGGCGGCTGCCGTTATATTCGGCTGAAAATGCAATGCGCTTACCGTCAGGAGAAAATTTAGGGAATGTTTCAAAACCAATATGGTCGGTTAAACGTTTGCTTTGCCCTGTTTGCGTATTAGCAATATAAATATCACCACTGTAAACAAAGGTCACGTTTTGGTTATGAATATCTGGAAAGCGTAGTAAGCGAGTGTCTTTAGTTTCATAGGCTGATACGCTCGGTGCGATAATCGCAGCCAAGGCAAGAGCCAATGTTGTTAGTTTTTTCATGGGATTACATCCTATATTAAAAGCGGTTACATCATAACAATAAGGTTATAAATAGCGATGCACTTGCGATAAAAGGTCTGTTACAAAATGTGAATAAAAAAGGTTGGCATTAAATGCCAACCTTTAAGAACGTTTATATTATGTTGGGTTTTAAATTAATGGTCGTGATCGTCTTCCTCTGCAATACCAAGCCAAGTAATAGCGCTAGGAGCAAAAGTTAACTCTAGTTCACCTTCAACCTCTAAGTCTTCTAGGTGTACTTGTACTATGTGTTGAGCAATTGGGTCGGCAACATAAGCAAACTCACCATTTTGAGCCACTGTCATGCTAAAGCTCATACCCTCAGGCATGGTTGATACATCTTGTTCGGTAATATCAACTTGGCCTGCAAGTTCCCAGTGCATTTCGCCGTCATGATCATGCCCCGTAAGTACATTTAAAAAGCCTAAGCTGTCGAGAACTAAAAAGTGTTCACCACTGGCTGAGAAAGAATAAGATACAGCACTTGCGCCATCGGCTAGTAGCAATTCTACTTCTTCCATTTCGGCATTTTCAGGATGAATACTCAGTAATACTGAGCCACTGCCATCATGTGCAGCTGCAATACCAAAAATGGTGTCGCTATTTTCGTGGCCATATAAAGTACCAATGCGTTCAGTGCCTACAGCTTCTATATTTGCCACTTTTTGTGCTTCGTATACATCATCTTGTTGATGAGCTATTAGCACACCATCACCACAACCAAATACAACATAGTCGTGGTTTTGTGCTGCGCCCGATAAAACGCTGACTGGCGAAGCTGACTCCATTGCCGACATATGAATTGGCGTTGCTTCAATATCAATAACTTCTATTGGTGAGCGCTCTAGAGTAAAAGACACCGTCTGATTTTCATCAGCATTAACGGATACATCACGATGAAGGTGAGCGTAACCTGGCGCAACAATATGAAGCTCTTTCAGACCATTATTTAGCTCAGCTATTACAAATCGGCCGTTTTCATCGGTAGTTACCTTTATATCTGAGCCTTCAAGTTCTACTACTGCATTACTTACAGCGCTCCCTTTTGTATTTAAAACAGTACCCACTATGGACTGTGCAAGCACACTTGCAGGTAATAAAGCCGCTATTAAAATAGCTAACTGCGATTTACGTTTCATTTTTGCCCTCCTTGAAATGTTATACTATATCAATTACGCTTTAAATGTTATAATGTATCAAGTGCAATTAACGATTGTTATTTAAATGCTTGTTTAAAAGTAAAGCTTTTGTTTGAAGATACTGATTAATAGAGGAAATAATGAAATCGAGTCAAAGTGTAATGGATCGCCTAGCAATAGGGCTTTCGTTAATGTGTACAGTGCATTGTTTTGCAACGCCAATTATTTTAGTGCTGTTACCGAGTTTGGCAGCACTGCAGCTAGATAATGAGCAGTTTCACGTATGGATATTAGCAGCGGTATTACCTACGAGCTTACTTGCGTTAAGCTTAGGTTGTAAAAAACATAAGCAATTTAATTACATGGTACTTGGGATTATGGGTTTGTGCTTAATGTTATCAGCTATTTTTGTAGGAAATGAAGCCGCAGAAAAAGCGCTAACATTAACTGGCTCAGCTTTTATAGCTGTAGCGCATTGGTTCAACTATCGGCAATGTCTTAAAAAAGAAGATGAAAACTGCCCATGTTCAGGTAGTGAATCTGATCAAATGGTTTAGTGCTTGTATTATTGCTGGTGGTATCGCTCTCATCGGCTAAATTAATACTGATTTATATTAAAAACTACAATGACTCAACCTTAAAGCGCAAGATTTTTTATGCTGTAGAAAGTTATCAGCAGTGGCATTATGCTACTACATTCTCTACTGCAGGGTGTTTAGTAATAGCAAATAAAGCCTCAGAATATGAGGCTTTAACGTGTAATCTAATTCGCTTTAATGGTTTCTGCGTTTACACTTTTGTGCGACTCAAGTGCTTCTATTTGATTTACACCCCTTAGTTGCATCATTAATTGTTTTACTAAAATCATGTAAATAAACATCATTGGTAGGCCTGCTACAACGCAAAGTGATTTAATGGTATCTATTCCACCACCGCATAAAAATACGCTAAAACTAATGAGTGCAATTGCACCAGCCCATAGAAGCTTAACTTTATGATCGGGGTCGCCATTTAGCTCCAGCTTATTAGTTGTTAACATAGCCGTGGCAACACTTGCGCTCGACATAGTCGTTAGCATTAAGAAAAACTGAATAACTAAAAATAACACTAAGCCAATATTACCCAATGGTAGAGTTTGAATAAGTGACACTACTGCAAACGTTAAGCCGCCTTCGCTCATCCATTGTTGAACAGGTAAGCCACCAACTAACTGCGCCCACACGGCATAGCCCCCAAAAATTGATATAAAAAATGCACAGCCGAGCGAACCCATCGAAATAGTGTATAAAATAACTTCTTTAATAGTACGCCCACGTGAAATACGGGTAATAAAAAGCCCCATCATAATTAAGTAAGCGTAATACCAAAACCAGTAGTATTGAGTCCACGATTGCGCAAAGCCGCTTTGTTGAACTGGGTCGGTCCAAAGTGACATTCTAAAAAAGTTATCGAGCATGACACCTATTGAATCGGTAAAGTTATTTAAAATAAACTGCGAGTCAGCCACAAGTAATACAAATAAGGCAAAGCATATTGCAGCTATCACCGTATAGTCAGATACTTTGCTAATACCTTTTTTAAAGCCAACAAACATTACGGCAACAAGCATTAAAACAAACAATAAAATAATACTGCCTTGGAGTAATAAGCTATTTTTAATTCCCAACAGCGCAGAAGCGCCTGTACTTAGTAGCGATACGGTAAGTGATAGCGAGCTTGCAAAGGCTGCAAGTGTGCCAAAAATTGCAAGTAAATCGATTGTTTTAGCAATAATAGGGTTATTGCCTACTACGGGTTCACACAGGGTTGAGAGTCTTAAGGTACGCTTTTTTTGTACGTAAAATGCGTACGCAAACGGAATTGCCGGAAAGCAGTAAATGGCCCAGCCAGTCACGCCCCAATGAAAAATAGAATAGGTAACAGACCAAGCTGCTGCTGCGTAGCTATTTGGTTCGGCAAAAAGTGGCGGCGATTGCAAATAATACATCGGCTCGCCAATTCCCCAATATATAAGAGAAGCGCCTACACCTGCAGTAAAAATCATGCCGCCGTACGAAAAGTTAGAGTGCTCTTTTTTTTCTTCACCTAATCGAATCGATCCGTACTTTGAAAAAGCTAACCAAAATAAAAAACCAACTAAAGCTAAGCTCACAAGTTCTACTAACCAGCCAAACCAACCAGTTACAAAATGCATGGCGCTGCTTGCTAATAATTGTGATTGCTCAGGATATAAAGTTGAGATAACTAATAAGGTAATTACTAATGTAATTGCAGGAATAGCCAGCTCAAAGTTAAGGTTTTTCAATGGCGTTTCTCCATTGCACTAGTGCTTCGATATGGCTTGGATTAATTCCGCAGCAACCACCAATAATATTAGCGCCAAGGCTATGCCACTGTTTTGCAAACTCAAGATACTCACCAGGAGATAAATCACGGTAGCCTTGGACTGCTTCATTTGCTTTGTGAGAACTTGAAATAGGAGTAAAGCTGTTAGCAAATGCACCTAACGCTACTTTTTTATTTTGCCTAGTTAATACGTTATTAGTGTCACGTAGTGCTTGCTCAATAACCTCAGGTATAGAGCAATTAAAGAAAACACCTGCAATGTTTTGTTGCTCAAGCAATGCTGCTATAGCGTCACTTACATATTCACCAGAGCGAAGTGTTGCCTGCTCAGTTACTTCATCATTTAACGTAAATGCGTAATAACATGGCTTATTTGAGCATTTAAGTACGCTTGACATAACGTGCGCTTCTTCAATGCTCGATATTGTTTCGCAAAGCCAAAGGTCTACATGGGGATCTTGTGCGTTGTATAAGGTATTTAAAATAGTAAAAGCACGTCTACTTTCAAATAAATCAGGGCGGTACGAACCAAATGCAGGTGGTAATGACCCTGCAACTAATACGTTTTGTTTAGCATTTTTTGCCGCTTTTTTAGCAATAAGAGCAGCTTGCTCTGCGAGTAACGCGCCTTGGTTTTGGTAACGTTCTTCACCTAAGTGAAATGGCACACAGGCGTAGCTATTAACCGTAATTATTTCGGCGCCGGCATCTATAAAACCTTGGTGAGCTTGTGCTACAAAATGAGGAGCTTCTATAAGTGCTTGCGCACTCCAAAGTGGCTGTGAGAACGGAGCGCCAATACGCTTAAGTTCGCGTCCCATGCCGCCATCTAAAATTGTTACCTTTTTCACTTATGGACTTCTATATGTCTAAATGATATGGCGCTATTCAAACATATTTTTTAAAAAATCATAATGAAACTTCATCAGGTTGAGCATGAAAAAAGTTCAACCTATTAAATACGCTATAAAAACGCACAAAAAAAGCGACACCTCATTAGGTAGTCGCTTTTTAGTAAGTATGATTAGCTTACTTATAAAAGGCTTCAACAGTGCCTTTTCTTGTAAGTAAAAGCGGTTGTCCGCGACGATCAAGCCCTTTTGGAGATGCAAACTTTATCCAACCTTCGCTGATGCAGTATTCTTCAACATCAAAACGCTCTTTGCCGTTGAACGTGATACCAATATCGTGTTCAAAAACTTCTTCCACATGATGTGGGCTGCGTGGGTTAATAGAAAGGCGATCTGGTAAAGCAGGTTTTGCGGTAGTGTCGTTCATGGTCATATTCTATATTGAATGAAGTATGCGCTATTGTAGGCAATACAACGCTTTCGCTCAAGAGAGATAGTAGTAAATGTGTTTAAAAATGTACTAATTAATGAGTTGTGTATACAAATGAGATTGTGCTGGGAAAATATTTACAGAAGGGGTTTTGAAGATATTCGACTAAATAATTATAAAGGTAAATATATTAATGGGTTATCTCTAACCCACTAAATTGTTTAGCAATTAGATGCTAACAATGTTCTCAGCTTGTGGGCCTTTTTGACCTTGAGTAACAGTAAACTGTACACGTTGGCCTTCAGCTAAAGTTTTGAAACCGTCGCCAGAGATTGCGCTGAAATGTGCAAAAACGTCTGCGCCAGATTCTT
>NZ_JADYXI010000038.1:0-18402 GCF_015864375.1 Pseudoalteromonas sp. SWYJZ19 | reverse complement strand
TCAGGAAAGTCTCGAGATTGGACGATGATCAATGAAGTAAATTTAAATCCAGAGAAAAAAGAAGCAATGCGGGCGGCATAAAATTTAATTTGATGCGACAACTAACTTGAAAAACTCCGTTGTGAGTAATATTTTTAAATACTGTTATTCACAAAGAGGTTTAGAGGCGCTGCGCTTTTAACGTGAGCAAGCTTTACATATCCAACACGTCTACTTTTCTCCCGTGGCGATGGGCAATGAATCACTTGCGCCCCACTCACTCCACGAACCATCATAAACGCTTAAATTACTGTAACCACACTCGGTAGCAAATAACGCTAAAACACAGGCTGTAATACCTGAGCCACAGCTAAATTGTAGCTGCTGCGCATCATCAACCACGTCATTAAATATCGCTTTAATTTCAGTAAGTGGTTTTGCTTCACCTTTATTGAGTAAATTCATAAAAGGTAACGAGCGACTATTTGGGATATGCCCGCTACGCATACCTTTTCGGGGTTCACTTTCTTCGCCTGTAAAACGCTTATAAGCACGTGCATCTAGCAATGCAGTGCTGGGCTCATCGATTACGTCAACCACTTGTTGGCTATTAATAAAATACGCAGAGTTATAGTTTGCCGTAAAATCACCTTTACCTGACGCTTTGCTATAACCTTGTTGTGTGGCGTAATCGCTCTCTAACCACTTTTTAAGGCCACCACTGAGTACTTTAACATTGTGATGCCCCATAGCTTTAAACATCCACCACGCTCTTGCTGCGCTAAATAAACCGCCATCTTCGTATACAACTATAAACGAGTCGTTATTTACACCTGCATTTTGCATCATGTGGGTAAACTGCTGCTCGCTGCATACCATACTTGGTAAGGGATTTGATCTATCGGCCAATTCGTTTTTTATGTCAAAACGTTTAGCGTTAGGCAGCATTGCTTGCGGCGAATAAGTACCCAAAACACCTGGGCGCAGCATACCTGCATCAAATATCACTAATGCAGGATTATTAAGTTGCTCGTGTAATTGCTGACAGCTAATTAGGTTTTTCATTAATTATTTAGCACTACATATTTTGTCTAATACGTTTCTTAATTTCGTACTAGATGTATGAGAGGTATAAGAGAAATAACATATTTCAACATTAAACTTTTTAAAGTCAGCTTCTATTTGGTTCCACTTATCGGTGCCCTTCCAATCATCACCCACGAACATTTTATCAAATTTTAAGTTGTTCCAGGCTTCTTCTTTGTCATAGTTAACCTGGGGAACAACTTCATCAACAAATTTTATTGCTTCAACTATTTCCATACGCTCCTGAAAAGGAATCACTGGCTCTTTATTTTTAGCTGACTTGCTTAACTCATCGGTAGTAATACCCACAATTAAGTAATCACACTCTAATTTGGCTCTTTTCAGAATATTTAAATGACCTATGTGGAATAAGTCAAAAACACCCGTTGTATATCCAATTTTTTTCATTTCTAAAGCCCAATTATAATTTAGAGTTTATAAATCCTTTTAGTAGTTCGATTACATCCAAATACTTTTGTAATAGTTACTTATTTTTTATTAAATATTGAACAATTCTGTTACTTGCTTTACCGTCCATTTTACCCGCTAACTTTTCTGATAAAGACAATCTAATATTAGCTAAGCTTTCTGGTTCAGCCAGTTGTTGTTCAACTAACTTTTTAAGGTTTTTATATTTTTTGGCGTGTATAGCAACATTCGCATACTCACCATAATCTTGATCCATTCGCTTTTTAAAACGATATGAAAATATTCCTTTGTATCCCCAACGCAACTTCAAAAAATCGCACCAAATGACCGGCTTGTTTAACAGAGCAAATTCAAATAAAGCTGATGATGCATCACTAATCAATAAATCTGCTTTATCTAAAAAAGGCACTAACGAATAATCTTCTACTTTTGCTAAATATACATTGGGATACGTTGACCAATGATCTAGCAATTTCACGTGTTTTTTATAACGCTCTTTACTAATAGAAAAGTAATGAGGTTTTATTAAGATGTTGTAATCGCCAAAATGTTCCGGCCAATTTTCAGGAAATAACTCTAAGCTGCTTGGATAAAATGTAGGAGCGTATAAAATAGTTTGTTTTTTATTATCAAAGTTAGTTAATTCTAACGTGCCATCAATTTTTTCCTTATTGAAAATAGGGTCTAATTTGCAAAAGCCTACATCAACAAATTCATCATTTGGATACATTGATTTTAAACGGTTTAGTCTGTACTGACCTTCAACAAACCTAACTGTCATTGCTTGACTAGACTTAGTATAGTAACTTGATTTAGGGCCTATTCCATGTCCGAGCTGAGCGCTTTTAGATACTTTATGTAAGCGGTCTAGGTAACAAAAAGAGTTAGCAAAAAAAACCCAATCAGCTTTTTCATTTTCGTAATAAGCAATTGATTGTTGTTGTTCGTTAACCCAGATGTGCTCTAAGTCATAGTCATCTATAACACGCTGAATTAAATGTTCATGGCTATTTTTATAAAATACAAATTTACTTTTGATGCCATTTCTACATAATTCTTTATATACAGGGATATACTGAGGGAGATAGTAAAGGCTTTGTGTATCAAAAATTATATTCATATAGGATCACTATTATTTTTTCTTTATATTCTACCTTGAAAGGAGCATAACAAAAACAAAGTGATTACATTTTTATAATTTCACTACGAAGTGGCGCCATTCTAGAAAGAATATCGTTTTGTAAGCTATGGCTAATATTTTGCTCATTCATTGCATTTATAAGCAAATCAACAACATGATTAAAATCTTTCTCTGTAATATGCATACCAGTATGAATAGCCACCATAGAGTCGCCATCGTATGTACATGGGCCTTCTACTAACATGCACATATGAGTAATAAACCCTTGGCGAAAGTACGCTATATTACTGTGTTCAAAGTAATGAATTATCTGCTCGTCATTACCTATTTGATAGATAAAGCTATCAATAATTCTGCCTATCCCCGCTTTACCATCCAGCTTTTGATAAAGTGAGAGCTTAGTAGAGTTCGCGCACCCACTAAGCAACCCTAAACAAATCAAAAAAATACTAACGCTTTTCATTACCAATACCCTGTTACCGATAAATACCAACCTGTTTGATCGTCAGCCCCTGCAATGCTTCCTAAATCAAGGTAAGCCGCTGTCACACTTACGTGCTTATTAGGCATCCATGCTACAAATAAGTCTTTCCAATCTTGTTCGCCTAAGTTTAAGTTATTTGATTTTTGACGATACTCAACACCTACGGCTACTTCACGACTAAAAAATATAGCTGTGCTACCTTCAAATAGCACTTTACCACTACCATTTTCTCCACCGTAGCCAAGCAAACCAAGTTGATTAGCTTCGCTGTATCGTGTGATTACGTTCCAAAACCAGTTATAACCAGCAATGGCCCCTAAATGTAATTTACTAGCAGCGAGGTAGTAGTCAGTGCCGCTAGTATCTTCTGCGCCTACAAGTGTTGCAATACTGCCATCATCCAGTGATTTATGCTGAATACCTAAGCTAAGTTGTGGCCAATCACTGTAAACAATATCACCATATAAACGTATTTTAGCACCTGTAATTGATTGCTCTATTTCAGCATCAAGTGCTGGTACATCAAAGCGCTGTTGGGCATAACTAAGCTCAACACGATTAAATAAATTAAGTTGTGCACCACATACGTCAAGTGTGTAGTCGGTTACATCTGCGCGGCTACAAAAGCCATTTACCGAAAATTCATCATCACTTGCGTACCCAGCAAGTTGTGCCCACGGTACAATACCACCGCCGCCACTGCCTTCAATTTGAGAAACTCCCGGCGTAGCTAGCAGTTTTCCATTGCTTGCAATGCTCGGTACACTAATTATTAAAAACAAACTTGCTAATAAGTATTTAATTTTTTTCATAGTATTCCTCCAGCCATTCTTCTAATAGTTCTGCTTTTAAAGGCCTACTTAAGTAATAGCCTTGTGCATGGTCGCACTGCATACCTCTAAGTAAATTTAATGAGCCAAGTGTTTCAACCCCCTCAGCTACAACCGAGAAACCTAGCTGATGCCCCAACGTAATTGATGATTGCACTATAAATTGATCTTTTTGTGACTCATCAAGTTTTAAAATAAAGCACTTATCTAGTTTAAGCTCATCAATAGGCAGCATTTTTAATCGGCCAAGTGATGTTTGCCCTACACCATAATCATCTAATGATATTTTAACGCCAATTGCCTTAAGATTTTCGAGCGCTTTAATGCCTTTCTCTTCGTTTTCGATCATATCGCGCTCAGTAAGCTCAATAGTGATCAGCTTAGGATCTACTTTGTACTTTTTAAGCGTACGAACTAATGCAGCATGAAAGCCCGGAAATGCTATGTCTTGCGCAGATACATTTATTGCAGCCTGTAAGTTTATATTTTTAAACTGCCAATCAGCTACTTGTGCTACAACCGTATTAACAACCCACCCAGTAAGCTCAACAATAAGGCCCGACTGCTCAGCTAAGTCAATAAACAGTTCAGGATTAACCCAGCTACCATCTTTTCGCTGCCAGCGAATAAGTGACTCAACTTTATCTATTTTTTGCGTTTTCATGTGTAGTTTAGGCTGATAAGTCATAAACAATTGACCGTCGTCATCACTAATCGCCTGCTTTAATTCATCAAGCATTATTAAGCGCTCTAAGTGCGCCTCGTCTTCACCATTTTGATAATAATGTATGCTCTCTTGCGTGTTTGCAGCACTTTCAACAGCAATTAGCACGCGGCGCATTAAGTCATCACTTGCAATTCCTTGGGTAGGATACTGCACAATGCCCGCACTAAAGCGTAAGTTAATTTTTAGTTTTTGAATGGTGTAGCACGCTTGTAATTGTGCCATTAAGCCAACAATCCCGCTTTTGTGTTCGCGCGCTGCCGCAGTCGGAAACACAGTTAAAAACTCATCGCCGCCAATACGAGCATGAAAGCCCCCTAACTCATCCGAAAACTCACTTATTCTGCAAGCAACCGCCTTTAGGCAGTCATCACCAATGCGCGGACCGAGCTTATCGTTTATATGGCGAAGACCTTTTATGTCTATTGCAACGAGCGTGTACTCGGCTGATGAATCCAACTCATCATCAAGCACCTCAAGCATTGCTGAGCGGTTATAAAAGCCTGTTAGGGAGTCGTGTCTGGCTTGAAAGCTAATTTGTTGCTCGCGCTGATTAATATCATTACCCATGCTATCAAACGCTGCGACTAGCGTGTCTATTTCGGTACTTTGCCTTCGCCCTTTAAATTCAAAGGAATAGTTACCTTGCGCAAATTGCCTTGCAATTACAGCTAGTTGGGTGAGCGGTGTAGTTAAGTTATTTGCAAATATGCTGCTCGTAATAACACCTACAAACATAGTTAAAATAGCTAAAATAATAAGTGTAAAAAGAAGTTTTTCGAAGTCACTATAACTTTGTGTTAAATCGGCGCTCAGTAAAATAATTATAGGATGGGTCAACAACGATGGTAAATCTATATCTCGATTACGATACACCAAATACTCACCAAAAAACCGCGAAGTGGTTACGGTACTAAAATAGCTAACAGGTTCAAATTGCTCAGGGCGATTAGCTAATGAACTAATAACAATATCGTCAGCGCTACCTATAAAGCTCACATCCATGCCTGTTAAGCTTTTTAGTTCATGGGCTACATTGTCATCAATTTTAAAACCCACCAAACTATAGGCCACTGTACGTGGCGCTCTTACGGGTAATAAAATAATTTGGTAAAGCTCGTTATTTAGCACCACAAAACTAGACTCTTCTGGCGCACTTAAAAGCTCTTCCATTAACGGCTTTAAGTTATGTGCAAAAGCGTCTTCGTCAGTATTGGCGGAAATTAGCCTACCCGATAAATCAAGTAGCAGCATTAATTCGGCATCAATACGTTGGCTATGATTAAACAACACACTGCTTATTGTCCCGGCATCCCGCGTTGCTACAGCTTGCTTAAAACCAAAGTCGGAGGTGAGTACTTTTGCTGCGGTTAGTAGTAGGCTTTCTTTTGATTTTAAATATTGCTTATAAACATTTTGCGCTACGGTAATGTCTTGATTTACTTTTTCTTCTTGAAACTTACTCGTAGACCACCAAAAACTAAACAAGCTGACCATAGTGGTTAATAACACTAAGCCAACACATAAAATGGTTATGCGATTTCGTAAACTATTAGTCATTACCAGCCTTAAACTTACTACCAAAGGTATTTCTAGGTGCTGGGGTCGATGTGTTTACTGTTATCTGTAACTGTTTTTGAGAATTAATTGTTATCATTTTTTTATTCTCCAATGGCGCTGTTTGTAAAGGGTGCCACACACTCACTTGTGCAGGCAGCGTATTAATAGGCAAACTAACATAGCCTTTTTTATCTGTTTTATATACGGATTCACTACTCGCTACATAGATATAGCCAACCATAGAGTCATGAATATTACACCCTAAAACAACAACCCCTTGTTGCTCAAACGTAATGGGCTCTTTTGGTTGCCCTGAATATAATCTTAGTTGAAAAGGCTTAGCTTGTGAAAAAGAATAAACATGATGGCGAATATTATCGCTGTTAGGAAAGTTAACTTTTTGACCCTGTTGTACAACTAATAATTCGGGTAAAAACTGCTTATGGACTTGATCCATTATAGCAATGGGCAAATTTGATGGTGTGGCTTGTTTGTCAGCAATATTAAGCTCAACCACTGCACCTGATAACTTTTGGCCGTGTTGATCTTCTATTACTAATTCAATATTAGCACTTAAAGCAAACTGACTAAAAAACAAACCTATAGCTAAAAAGTAACTGCTTTTTACAAATTTTTGCAATGCCCGCTCAAACATAACAACACCTAAATATTAATGTTAGGTTAAGTTAATTAGAGACGAGCACTAATTGCAAGAATTATAGCCCAGTAACTAAAAATAAAGACTTAGTTACTGGCTTTGTTAGCACTTAAGTGCTGCTATTTAACAATTAATCCGTAATCGTTATCTAAAATAGTAATTACTTCTTGGCGAGGATTCTCAGGGATCACAATATCTTTACCTACAATTTTACTCGCTATGCCAACATAGGTATTTGACACTTCAAGCATTACTGATTCAGGTAAAATATAATCTTTTGCTAACTGCTCACGCTCACTCATGCGATCTTTATTTAATAATACGTCGCTCTCTGGCACATTATTAATAAGTAATTGGCGAAAGCCTTCTTTAGAGTTTTCAACAATTTTACCGTTTTTGTATGCAGCTTCATCCCAAATACGCGATGAATCTGGCGTGCCTACTTCATCAATATAAATAAGTTGCTGTGCGCCATTTAAATCCTCTACATAACCAAACTCAAATTTTGTATCTACAAAAATCTGGTCAAGCTTAGCAAGTTCATCACTAATTAATTTAAAACCTTCAACTAACAGTTTTTCGTATTTTGTTACATCATCTGCCGATTTAAAGTTAAATACATCTAAGTTATTAGTAATGTTAGCGCGAGTAATATTTACATCATCAACGGCCGGAATATCGGCAACGCCTTCAATAATACCTTTTGTTGATGGCGTAATTAAAACGTTATCAAGCTTTTGGTTCGCTTTTAAATCCTCTGGCAAGTCAATACCACAAAAGTTACGTATGCCTTTGGCGTAATCGCGCCACATGCTACCCGTAATATATTGGCGAGCAATTGCCTCTACTTTTACTGTACTGGCTTTGCGTACAATCCACACATACGGATGCGGAATATCAACAATATGATTCCCCGCAAGGCCTGCCTTATCAAATAACTTAAACCAATGGGCTGCCACTGAGTTTAACGCTATACCTTTACCTGGTACGCCATTTAAACCATTTTCGCCTTGCCAAATGCAATCAAATGCAGAAATTCGGTCTGAAATAACCATAATCGCAAGCTCAGTACCTGTCGGTACTTGGTAGCCTTTGTCTTTAATTAATCGTGCGCTGTCTTCATCAGTTAACCAATAAACTGAACGAACTTTACCGCTGTGTACTTCACCTTTGGTACGAATGGGTAAATCATCGTTTACGTCTAAAACTTTATAGCTAGTCATGCTATCTCCGGGGTTAGGGATGCTCTTTGAGCAAAGTATGGTATGGGGTTATATGGGCTGTATAATAATCTAGCCAACCTCAAAGCTCAATCGGATGCTTAAAACAAATAAAGGCATATATTTATAAGCGAGTCGCAATGGGGTAAACTTAATGTGCCAACCAGCCTGAGGAGATAGCTTGAACTACTTAACTGCCACTAAAAATAAAAAATACTTGATGTATATTTCTCAAAATTATTCATATGCTATTTTGAGGCCTATTCAGGCTGCAATATTAGCTAATGGTGGTGAAGTGCGCTGGTTTTTACAAGGTTTGGCAGTCAATCCTAATTTTTTAAAAAAAGAAGAAAAACGGCTTAATACAATAGAAGATATTCACGAATGGAAACCCGATGCAACGTTTGCACCGGCTAATTTAATACCCACTTTTTTCCCTGGTATCAAAGTAGGTGTGTTTCATGGCTTTGATGCAGGTAAGCTAGATAAAAAAGGGAATAACGATCACCTTAAAGCTAGAGGTTGTTTCGACCTGTATTGTACGCAAGGCCCAAATACAACAATCCCATTTAAAGCCTTACAAAGAAAACTAGGCTATTTCAAGGTAACAGAAACTGGCTGGCCTCCTCTTGACCGATTATTTGATGGCATCACCGAAACGCCTTATACAAATAAATCAGACACCCGACCAACCTTATTAATCTGCTCTACATTTTCAAAGCGACTATCGCTTGCTCCAAAGCTATATGAGCAAATAAAACATTTTAGTGAAACCGGGAAATGGCGAATTTTAATGCAATTTCATCCAAAAATGCCAACTGAATTGGTGAACAAATATAAGGCATTAAGCAATCAAAATTTAACGTTTATTGAGACCGACGACGTAGTCCCTTTATTAAAATCAGCCGATGTTATGTTATGCGATACATCATCAGTACTTTTAATGTTTTTAGTCCAACGAAAACCTGTGGTCACCTTTTGTAATAATGCTCCTGAGGAACACCTACTTAATGTAACAGACCCTAATAAAGTTGAAGAAGCCTTAGAGCAGGCTTTCACGTACCCTAAAACACTTATGAAAAACATTGAAAACTATTGCCAAGAGCTTCATCCATATACTGATGGGCAGTCGAGTGAACGCGTAGTTGCTGCAACAAATGAGTTTTTATTAAGTGAAGATAAACTAAAACCTAAGCCATTTAATATTATTAGGCAATTTAAAACGCGCAGAAACCTCAATTATTGGAAATGGTAAAATAAAGTAATGATCAACCTAAAAAACGTAACTTTTAAGTGGCATAAAAGCGATAGCTCACCCACGCTCAACATAAAAGAGTTAGTTATAGAAAAAGGTGAGCATATTTTTTTACACGGTCCTAGTGGCTCAGGTAAATCGACATTGTTAGCGATTCTTGCTGGCATTAATACAGCCACCAGCGGTGAGGTATCAATTTTAGACCAAAACCTAACTACATTAAGCAATACTACCCGTGATATTTTTAGAGCGGATCACATTGGCTACATTTTTCAAAACTTTAACCTGCTTCCTTATTTAACCCCTATTGAAAATATAACGCTTGGGTGTGAGTTTTCAAAAAGCCGAAAACAAAAAATATTAAAGAAATCATCAAATAAAAACTCTGCCTTACAAAAAGAAGCGATGCGGTTATTAAATGCTTTAGGCCTTACTGAGCAGTATCACCATAAAGATGTAGCGACATTGAGTATTGGACAGCAACAGCGCGTTGCTGCAGCTCGCGCATTTATAGGCAGCCCTGAATTAATAATTGCTGATGAGCCCACATCTGCACTCGATACAAATAACCGTGAAAGCTTTATAAAGTTACTGTTTGAGCAGGCAAAGTTATCTAATAGTGCGCTGGTATTTGTGAGCCACGATGAAACACTAAAGCCTTTATTTGACCGCTCCATTGACCTTATAAGCTTGCAGGAACAAGTATGATTCTCGCTAAACTTGCTTACAAAAGCTTATTAAACCGCCGCGCAAGTGTACTGCTTACATTATTTACTATCGCAATTAGTGTAATGCTACTTTTAAGTATTGAACGTGTACGAATTGATGCTAAAAGTAGTTTTAGTAATACTATTTCGGGCACTGATTTAATTGTTGGTGCACGTACCGGCGACATACAGTTGCTGCTTTCGTCAGTATTTAGAATCGGCCATACTAATAACGGCGTAAGCTGGAAAAGTTATGAATACATAACCAGTCAGCGAGGCGTAAAATGGAGCATACCTATAAGCCTAGGCGACAGCCATAAAGGCCAAGCGGTACTAGGCACAACACTTGATTATTTTAGCCATTATCGCTTTGCAAAAAAACAAAATTTAACCTTTAATAAAGGCCACCCTTTTGCTGCAATTAACGAAGTGGTGCTAGGTAGTGAAGTCGCTAATAAATTAGGTTATAAACTTAACGACTCTATTGTTATATCGCACGGTATGGGGAACACCAGCTTTCATCATCATGACGACAACCCATTTAAAATCGTCGGTATTTTAAATCCAACAGGCACGCCTGTTGATAAAACATTACATATACCTTTAGCTGCAATAGATTTAATTCACGGCGGATCAAGTCCAGTTCACGCTGAACACGCTGAACACGCTGAACACGCTGAACACGCTGAACACGCTGAACACGCTGAACACGCTGAACACGCTGAACACGCTGAACACGAAAAGCATAATGATTTAACAGGTCATCCTAAACAAATTACGGCATTTTTAATGGGGTTTAATTCGCCTTTATACACACTACAAATTAGGCGCAATATAAATCAATATAAGCAAGAAGCCCTGCTTGGCATTATGCCAACCGTAACACTTAAAGAGTTATGGGAAATGCTCGCCATAGTAGAAAAAATACTTTTGCTATTCTCAGCTGTTGTCGTGTTAATTAGCCTACTTGGCATGCTAACGACATTGCTCGCAAACCTGAGTCAGCGTCGTCGCGAACTTGCTATATTACGTTCGGTAGGCGCTCGCCCTTGGCATTTATTTACACTTATAAGTATTGAGTCACTACTGACCACTTTACTTGGTTGCCTAGCAGGTAGTGTGCTTTACTATTTAGCTATTTTTTCAGCCGGCGGTTACTTACAAAGTCATGCCGGTATAAGCGTAAATATCACAATACTCTCTTACTATGAACTGGGCTTAATCGGCGTTATTATGGCAGCCGGTTTTATTATTGGCTTAATACCCGCTACTCGCGCTTATTTTTATTCACTCAGCGATGGTATGAGTATAAAAGCATAATTTTTAGGGATTTTATGACATTTTTTAAAACAGCTTTTCAGTACATTGCTGCTATTGGCTTATTATTTATAAGCGTAGCGAGTTATGCTAATCCACCAAAAGAAATTTTTTGGGAAGACTTAATCCCTAAAAACCACGTGCAAATAGACACTCAAGCACAAGCTAATCACCAAGGTAGTGATCAAAACTGGGTGCAACCCGATTTAGATGCTCCAGTGGTAAAGGCACTTGATGGCCAATCGGTGAGTTTGCCTGGTTTTGTTGTGCCACTTGAGGGCGATAGCGAAGTAATTACCGAGTTTTTACTCGTTCCTTATTTTGGCGCCTGTATACACGTACCACCACCACCGCCAAATCAAATAGTCCATGTAACAATTAAAGGTGGAGTACCAATAGATAGCCTATACGACGCAATTGTCGTGACCGGAATAATTAGTACAGAAACATGGTCGGGCGAAATAGCGCAGGTAGGATATAAAATGAAAGCGGTCGGTGTAGCACCGTTCGAGCTTTAAAATAAAGGGCCAGCTTTTAAAGCTGGCCCTTAAATATCATTAAATTTAGAATCGATAAAATTTAAATAACTGAATACTCAAATAACTAGGGCGTGTTGATCTTTGTGGATTGAAATTTGTTCAATCTAGGGGCGATTTAATCGCGGCGCGAGGTTTGTAACCTAGCGGGCTAAGTAAAAATCGAGCAACAAAGAGTTAATCGTCCCTAGAAAGAATCCAAAGGACAGCGCATGTTTGGCATTTATTCTGCGTTATCGCCAATTTATGGGGAATAACCACACTACATAGGCTCTACCTTGCCTAAATACCAAACAGTCTGCTGCAAAATTAATCACGAAAGGTCAACACGCCCTGGATAACTACTTTTGGCAATTTGAGCAAAAAATAGTACTGCGCTGCCCCAATCTAATTTCTTCCAATTCGTTTTCACACGTCATACATAGCTTGCCTTTGCGCCCATATACTAATAACTCTTGAGCAAAATACCCTGGTTTACCATCACTTTGTGCAAAGTCTTTAAGCGTTGTACCACCTTGCATTATAGCCGCAGCAAGCGTGTCCTTTATAATAGGGATAAGTGCTTGATAACGTTTGAGCGATACTTTTCCCGCTTCTCGCTTTGGATGTATACCCGCTTTAAATAACGATTCATTCGCGTAAATATTACCAACTCCAACCACCACTGCGTTATCCATAATAAACTGCTTTACGGGTACTTTTTTATTGCGCGATTGTTCGTACACGCGTTTAGCAAAAAAGTCATCGGTAAGCGGCTCAGGGCCAAGCTTAGAGAGTAGCTTATGCACTTCACCTGGCTCTTGCCATAAGCAACAACCAAAGCGACGAGGATCGTTTAAGCGCAGTGCTTTACCGTTGCCAAAAATAAACTCAACATGGTCATGTTTTTTAAGCGGCTCATTTTTTTCTACAACACGTAAATTACCCGACATACCCAAGTGTAAAATAGTGCTGCCCAGTTCACAGTGTAAAAGTAAATATTTAGCTCGTCGTTCAATACTAGTAACAATTAGCCCTTCAAGCTGATACACGTCATCAGGCACTGGCCAGCGCATACTGGCATTATAAATATTTACCTTAGTAACTACTTGGTTTTGTACGTGGGGAGTGATGCCCATTCGGCTCACTTCTACCTCTGGTAATTCAGGCATTAATTAGACTCACTTTGTGAAAAATCAAAACTAGGAAATAACTGCTGTGCAGTTTTTAAATCGAGTGCGAGTATTCGTTGGCTACTCTTTTCGAGTAAGTAATATTGCCCATCGCCTTTATAAAGCAAATAAACCCAAGGTAAACTCTCGCCAGCCAACTCAAATGCAGCAACATATAAAGGTGCATTAGGATTAAAAACAACAGATTCGTTAACGCCCATTAACTGCGCGCTTTGCCACTGATTAATTAAATCACTAAGTTGCTGCTCAGATGCTTGCCACACAAGCGGTATGTCTTTTTGTAGTGGGGTTGTACGCCAGCTTGTTCCTATTCGCTCAATTTTTTGATCAACAAATTGCAGTGTCAGTACAAAACTTTGCTGGGGGAGTACGGCTTGTAATGTTGGTTTATCCTCCCCTCCCAAAAGTTGCTTATGCCAGCCATTTAAGAAGAAGATCATAATCAACATCGAAAATATTATAACGTTGTTCCAACCTTTACGGCCCAGTCGCATATTAATACACCTAGTAAATTCAAGATTTTAAAGTGTAACTAAAACTTAATTGCGCTGTCTATATGTTAAAGGCCGCAGACTTTGTTAGAATATCGGCAAATTTAAAGGAGTTCCGTCAATGTCTATGTATGTAGTGGGCCATAAAATCCCAGATTCAGATTCTATTTGTGGTGCAATTGCACTGGCTTATTTAAAAAACCAAATCGATGAGCCTGCAATTCCAACTCGTCTTGGTGAAATTTCACCTGAAACTCAATTTATCCTTGATAAATTTGGCTTCGAAGCACCAGAGCTTAAATTAAGCTACGCGGGTGAAGATGTGTATATTGTAGATCACACAGAAAAAACACAAGCACCCGATGATATCGACCAAGCTCGCGTTGTTGGCGTGGTAGATCACCACAAATTAGGTGACTTAACATCATCTACTCCGCTTGAATGCTGGATTCGTCCTGTTGGTTGTTCAAACACTATTATTAAAATGATGTACGACTTCTACAGCGTAGAAATCCCTAAAGACATCGCGGGTATTATGATGTGTGCAATTTTAAGCGACACCGTCATATTTAAATCACCAACATGTACCACTGCCGATATTAAATGTGTTGAAGCGCTTGCTGAAATTGCAGGTATCGAGGACTTTAAAGAACTTGGTATGGATATGTTCCGCGTTAAATCTGCGGTAGAAGACACACCAGCACGTGATTTAGTAATGCGTGACTTTAAAGACTTCAACATGAACGGTAACCTGGTAGGCATTGGCCAACTAGAAGTAATCGACCTTGCTGTTTTTGACGATATTAAAGCGGACCTTGCAGCCGATATTGCTAAGCTAAAAGTTGAGGGCAACCGCCACTCGGTATTTTTACTGCTTACCGATATAATGAAAGAAGGCTCAGAAATGCTAATTGTATCTGACGATGCAAACTTAGTTGAGCAGGCTTACGGTGTAAAACCAGAGAATGATAAAGTATGGTTAGATGGTGTACTGAGCCGTAAAAAGCAAGTAGTTCCACCACTACAAGATGCATTCACAAAAATCTAATGATACCAATTTTATTAAAAACATGATTATTTTATCGCATTAAATAGCTCACTAATTTAATGTTATTGGTATAACGTTTTTTGATTTAAAGCCTTGTTGGTTATGCCAACGAGGTTTTTTTATATCAATTCACTGATCATATTTTTAAAAACAAAAAACCCAGCCTAGGCTGGGTTTTTAAATTCTAAAAGAACTAAAATTACTTAATTTTAGCTTCTTTAAAAAGAACATGTTTACGAATCTTTGGATCAAACTTTTTGATTTCCATCTTCTCAGGCATGTTACGTTTGTTTTTGTCAGTAGTGTAGAAAAAACCAGTACCGGCAGTTGAAACTAAACGGATTTTATCGCGCATGATTCAGATCCTTAAACTTTAACGCCGCGAGCACGGATTTCTGTAAGAACCGTGTCGATGCCTTTTTTATCGATAATACGCATACCTTTAGTAGTAGTGCGTAATGTTACAAAACGTTTTTCACTTTCAACCCAAAAACGGTGTGTTTGTAGGTTAGGTAGGAAACGACGTCTAGTCGCGTTTCTCGCGTGTGAACGGTGATTACCAACCGCAGGACGCTTACCTGTAACTTGACATACTTTAGACATGTCTATATATCTCCAATAACTTCGCTCGAGCTTAATTTAATCTAAGGCCGTGTATTTCCGCCCTAGAGATAAATCGAAGGGCGCTCTTTATACAGCTTTTACAGGCAAAGATCAAACACTGATCTATCCAATCAGCTCATATATGTAAATTTGATAGCGGCTAATTATAAAGATCGAATGCCCTTAGGGAAAGTAAAAACTGCATTTAAATTAAACTAATTTGCCAAAACACGTTAAACAGCTCATTTTTAACACACTTCTGTATCTAACAAAGCTAAATCAGGCCTCGCTCGGCAAACGAAACACACGTTTCTCCGCCCACAATGATGTGATCGAGCACACTTATGTCGACCAATTGCAGTGCTTGCTGCAATTTATTAGTAATAAGTTTGTCTGCTTGGCTCGGTTCTGCAATACCACTTGGGTGATTATGTGCAAAAATAACAGCGGCTGCGTTATTTTTAAGAGCTGCTTTTACCACTTCACGCGGATACACACTGGCAGAATTAATAGTGCCATAAAAAAGTATCTCGTCTTTTACTAATCTATTTTGGCTATCTAGGTATAACACCATAAATACTTCTTGCTGCAAGCCTCGCATTTGAATTGTTAGGTAATCGTAAACTGAATTGGGTGAATTAAATACCGCGTCTCGTTGGCAACGCTCCTGCATATAACGCTGGCTTAGCTCTAACACAGCTTGTAGCTGTACATATTTAGCAGTCCCTAACCCCTTTTGAGAGCAAAACTCTTCAATACTGGCATTAAACAAATTATGCAGTGTTTTATTCTCGTTTAATAAATGCTGAGCCAACTCAATAACATTCATTCCCGGTAACCCTGTTCGTAAAAATATGGCAAGAAGCTCTGCATCGCTGAGCGCCTTAGCCCCCTTTGCTATGAGCTTTTCACGAGGTCGAAGTGAGTTTGGTAGTGAAGTAAGTTGCATTATTCATCCTTGAGAGGCGAAAGTGTCTTATAAATGTAATGCAAATTTGAAATTTAGCCTGTTATTTCGAATTAAAAAACTTCGCTGTATGGGTAAAGATTTGTTATTTTAAGCCCAATATTTAATAAAAACTGATGAACATCCATGACTAACTTAACAAACAAAAAAATTGTACTAGGTATTACCGGCGGTATTGCAGCTTATAAATGTGCAGAACTCGTTAGGCGATTAAAAGACTCTGGTTGTGAAGTAAAAGTAGTTATGACTGAATCAGCTAAACACTTTATTACACCACTGACCATGCAAGCCGTTAGTGGAGAAACAGTCTCTGACTCATTACTAGACCCTTCTGCTGAAGCTTCAATGGGGCATATTGAATTTGCAAAATGGGCTGACTTAATTTTAGTTGCTCCAGCGACGTGTAATATTATTGCTAAAATGGCAGCCGGCATTGCTGACGACCTACTAACAACGTTACTGCTAGCAACGCCTGCAAAAGTCGCAGTTGCACCAGCCATGAATCAGCAAATGTATGCACACGCAGCAACACAAGCTAATTTAGCCACATTAAAGGCACGTAACGTACTTATTTGGGGCCCGGGTAAAGGTGAGCAAGCGTGTGGTGATATAGGCGCTGGACGCATGTTAGAGCCTCATGAGCTAGTTGCGCTATGTATAGCAAAAGAGCAACCGCAATTACTTGCAGGAAAAACAATTACAATAACAGCAGGCCCAACGCGTGAGCCTCTCGACCCGGTACGCTTTATATCAAATCACAGCTCTGGAAAAATGGGTTATGCACTGGCAGAAGCCGCTTTGCAACTCGGTGCTAAGGTTAATTTAATTTCGGGTCCGGTCACTATAAAAGCCCCTACTGGCGTAAACCTTATCAATATAGAAAGCGCTGAGGAGCTATTAACTGAGTCACTTACCTATGCACCGCAATCAGATGCATTTATAGGTTGCGCTGCTGTTGCGGATTATCGAGCTGCAAACATTGCGACTCAAAAAATGAAAAAGCAAGGCGACGAACTGACCCTTACTTTAACTAAAAACCCTGACGTAATTGCAGCTATTGCCAACCTTAAACAAAACCGTCCTTATACTGTGGGGTTTGCCGCCGAAACTCAAAATGTAGAAAGCTATGCTAAAGGTAAACTAAAGAATAAAAATCTAGATATGATTTGCGCTAATGACGTATCAAAAAGTGGCTTAGGGTTTAATTCCGATCATAATGCCTTAACACTGTACTGGCATAACGAACAACTAGAATTACCAACAACAAGTAAAATAGAAATAGCTCGCAAGGTGATCGAAC
The DNA here is from genome assembly GCF_015864375.1 of Pseudoalteromonas sp. SWYJZ19. NCBI lineage: Bacteria > Pseudomonadati > Pseudomonadota > Gammaproteobacteria > Alteromonadales > Pseudoalteromonadaceae > Pseudoalteromonas > Pseudoalteromonas sp. SWYJZ19. Next base: position 895 of record NZ_JADYXI010000038.1, on the reverse strand, counting down.
AGCTGGCTAAACATCTATAAAAAGGCTGGAAACAAACTGAATAAAACATTAACATACGCCAATCATTTGAACAAAAAATGACTAGGGTTCTTAACTGCGCCACTAAGAATAACTAATAAAAAGGAATGTTCATGCCTGCGACAAAAAGAAGTAATCGCAAAGAGCAAATACTGCAAGCACTCGCACAAATGTTAGAAACTAATTTAGGACAACGCATCACTACAGCAAAACTAGCTGCTGAGGTGGGTGTGTCTGAAGCTGCGCTATACCGTCATTTTCCGAGCAAAGCGCGTATGTTTGAGGGCTTAATTGAGTTTATTGAAGATACCCTTTTATCTCGTATAAATATTATTATTGAAAACGAAAAAGAAAGCCAAACGCGCATTTATAACATTCTATTATTACTTCTAACCTTTGCTGAAAAAAACCCAGGCATTACTCGTATTTTAACTGGCGACGCATTACAAGGTGAGCAGGAACGTTTACGCGAGCGGGTACAAAGCTTGTTTGAAAAATTAGAAACTCAGTTTAAACAAGTACTTCGTGAGCGTAAATTACGTGAAGGTAAAAACTTTCAAAGTGATGAGCTTACACTTGCAAACTTTTTACTTGCCTACGTTGAAGGCAAAATGAATCAGTTTGTACGCAGCGACTTTAAAGCAAAGCCAAGTGTTCAATTTGAAAAACAATGGCTTGAGCTGCAAAAAATTTGGCTGTAATTACTGCTAAATTAATAAATTAAATACTAAATTAAATACTAAAAAACGACCTACGGGTTAACACCGATCAGTTAAGGTATTTTTGATCGGTTGACCGATCTTTTGGTTGCTTCACAATACCCTTATCATCTTTTGATTATGAGGGTATTTTTATGCTTAGTCATTGGTTACTTGAT